>NZ_CP095481.1:1258125-1572656 GCF_023023025.1 Amycolatopsis sp. WQ 127309 | reverse complement strand
CGGAACAGGTCCAGGGTCCGCATCGCGACGGCGAACCCGCGGTTCTGTTCGCCGAGCAGCTCTTCGCGCCGGACCTCGACGCCGTCGAACGTGACGGTGCCGATCGGGTGCGGGCTGACCAGGTCCAGGTGCTCGCCACCCAGGCCCGGGCGGTCGCCGGGGACGACGAACGCGCTGACGCCGCGAGAGCCCGCGCCTTCGGTGGTCCGCGCGAACACCGTGTAGAAGTCGGCCTGGGGCGCGTTGGAGATCCACATCTTCTCGCCGGTGAGCCGCCAGCCGTCGCCGTCGGGTTCGGCTTTCAGCGAGAGCGCGGCGGCGTCCGAACCGGCGTCCGGCTCGGTCAGCGCGAACGCCGCCACGGCGTCGCCGGCCGCCACCGCGGGCAGCCACTTCGCGACCTGATCGTCCTGTCCGGACTGCAGGATCGGGTAACTTCCCAGGCCCTGCAACGCCAGCGCCGTCTCGGCCTCGGTGCTGACCGTCGCGAGGTTCTCGCGCAGGATGCACAGGTCCGTCGCGGCGGCCTGGCGTGACGGCTTTCCGTCGGCGACGCCGGGGAAGAGCCGCGCCAGCAGGCCGAGCGCGCCCATCGCCTTGAGCAGCGGGCGGTTGACCGCACCCGCCACACCGGACTCGGCGAGCGGGCGCAGCTGCTCCTCGGCCAGCTTCCGGACGTCCGCCGCGAAGGCGAGCTGGTCCGCGTCCAGGGTGAAAGTCATCGGTCGCCTTCCGGTCGCCAGCGGGCGTGGGCGGTACCGGCCGGGCCCGACCGGACGAGGTCCAGCCGCGGTTCCGGGCCGTCACTGCGGCCGGTCTGCGGCTTGCGGTTGCCCGCGGCGAACTGCTTCGGCCAGGCGATCGGATAACCCTGCTCGGCCGCCGCGTGCAACGTCCACTGTGGATCGTAGAGGTGTGTGCGGCCCAGCGCGCACAGGTCCGCGCGGCCGGCCAGGATCAGCGAGTTCACGTCGTCGTACGACGAGATCGCGCCGACGGCGATCACCGCGACGCCGTACTCCTGCCCGATCTCGTTGCGGATCCGGTCGGCGTACGGCGTCTGGTAGCTGCGGCCGTACTGCGGCTTCTCGTCGCACACGACCTGGCCGGTCGAGACGTCGATGCCGTTGGCCCCGTGGGAAGCGAAGGCGCGCGCGATCTCGACGGCTTCGTCGGCGTCGATGCCGCCGTCCGCCCAGTCGGTCGCCGAGATCCGGACGGTCATCGGCCGCTCGGCGGGCCACACCGCACGGACCGCGTCGAAGACTTCGAGCGGGAAGCGCAGCCGGTTCTCCAGCGAGCCGCCGTAGCCGTCGGTCCGCTGGTTCGTCAGGGGTGAAAGGAACGAGGACAGCAGGTAGCCGTGCGCGCAGTGCAGTTCGAGGACGTCGAACCCGGCGCGGGCGGCGGCTTCGGCGCACGCGACGAACTCGTCCCGGATCGCCGTCATGTCCGCTGTGGACAGTTCACGGGGGACCTGGTTTCGCTCGGAGTACGGCAGCGCTGAAGGTCCGCAGACTTCCCAGTTGTCCGACGGCAGCGGCTCGTCGATGCCGTCCCACATGAGCTTTGTCGAACCTTTGCGGCCCGAATGTCCTAACTGGACGCCGATGCGAGCGGACGACTGGGTGTGCACGAAGTCGACGACCCGCTTCCACCCGGCTTCCTGCTCGGCCGTGTAGAGGCCGCCGCAGCCGGGCGTGATCCGGCCTTCGGGCGAGACGCAGACCATCTCCGTCATCACCAGCCCGGCGCCGCCGAGGGCCTTGCTGCCCAGGTGCACCAGGTGGAAGTCGCCCGGGACACCGTCCACCGCGGAGTACATGTCCATCGGCGACACGATGATCCGGTTGGGCAGCTCCAGCTCGCCGAGCCTGAACGGCTGGAACATCGGCGGCCGCGACGTCGTGCCGAGCGAGCGCGCGAACCAGTGGTCCAGCTCGGCGGCGAACTCCGGGTCGCGCAGGCGGAGGTTGTCGTAGGTGACGCGGCGGCTGCGCGTCAGGATGTTGAACGCGAACTGCGGCGGGTCCTGGTGGGCGTACTGCGCGATGTTCTCGAACCACTCCAGGCTGGCCTGCGCGGCGCGCTGGGTCGACGTCACGACCGGCCGCCGTTCCAGCTCGTACGCCTTGAGCGCCTCCGCGACCCCCGCGTTTTCGTGCAGGCACGCGGCCAGCGCGAGCGCGTCCTCCATCGCCAGCTTCGTGCCGGAGCCGATCGAGAAGTGCGCGGTGTGCGCGGCGTCGCCGAGGAGGACGACGTTGCCGTGCACCCAGGTCTCGCAGCGCACGGTGCCGAACGTGACCCACTTCGAGTTGTTCGCAAGGACGCCGTGACCCTGCAGGACGTCGGCGCAGAGTTCGCGGATCAGCGAGATCGAGTTCTCGTCGCTCTCGCCGGGCTTGAGCGAGGTTGCCGCGACGGGGGCGAACGTCCGCTGCCAGACGTCCTCCTGCACCTCGAGGATGAACGTGCTGCCCTCGCGGCCGTACGGGTAGCCGTGGATCTGCATGATGCCGGCCGGCGTCTCGAGGACGTAGAACTTGAAGGCGTCGAACACCAGGTCCGTGCCGAGCCAGATGTAGCGGCACCGGCGCGTCTCGACGCTCGGCCGGAAGCGCTCGGCGTGCTTCGCGCGGACCGCGGAGTTGACGCCGTCGGCGGCGATGACCAGGTCGTAGGCCGACAAGTCGACCGGCGCCTCTTCGCGGAAACGCAGCTCGACGCCGAGCTCGGCGCAGCGGTTCTGCAGGATGCCGAGCAGGCGCTTGCGGCTCATCGCGGCGAAGCCGTGGCCGCCCGAGGTCGTGACGGTGCCGCGGTAGTGGACGTCGATGTCGTCCCAGCGGGCGAACTCGGCGCGCATGGCCTGGTGCACGGCCGCGTCGGCGTGCTCGATCCCGCCGAGCGTCTCGTCCGAGAACACCACGCCGAAGCCGAAGGTGTCGTCGGGCGCGTTGCGCTCCCAGACGGTGATGTCGTGACCCGGGCCGAGCTGTTTCGTCAGCGCGGCGAAGTACAGGCCCGCCGGGCCGCCGCCGATGACCGCGATACGCACGCCGTCCAGGGTATGTCGTTATGCGTACGACCGTCAATGAGGCGAAAGATGGGCTACCGTGTCCGCATGGAACGCATCAACCCGCCGGAGCTGGGCAAGCCGTCCGGGTTCTCGCACGCGGTGGTCGCCGAGGGGCGCGTCGTCTTCCTCGCCGGCCAGACCGCGCTGGACGCGTCGAACCGGATCGTCGGCGACGGCGTCGTCGAGCAGTTCGAACGCGCGCTGGGCAACCTGCTGACGTCGCTGCGCGCGGCCGGCGGCGCACCCGCGGACCTCTGCAGCGTGACGATCTACATCGTCGACATGGCCGGCTACCGGGCGCACGCACGCGAGATCGGCGCGGTCTGGCGGCGCCTGGCGGGCACCGAGTACCCGGCGATGGCCGGCATCGGCGTCGACCGGCTGTGGGACGAAGAGGCCCTGGTCGAGGTCCAGGGCTTCGCGGTCGTCAGCCGAGGTTGATCGCCTTCGAGACGTACGCACGGGCCGGGTCCTCCAGCCGGGCGTGCAGCTCGAAGAACAGCTCGGCCGCGCGGATGCCCGACCAGTCGCGCGGCAGGAACTCCGCGGGCAGGCCGGGGTCGAGGTAGGGCATCCGCCGCCAGCCGGTGAGCACGCGGACGTAGTCGCCGAAGGCCTCTTCGTCGGCGACGGACTTGCGCCGCTGCCAGCGCCGCAGCGCCGGGCCGTGCTCGTCGAGGAACGTCGTGTACAGCTCGTCGAGCCGGTCGAGGTCCCACCAGTCGCGGACCTTCGCCGCGACGTCGCCGAAGGCCAGGTGGTCGGCCCGGAAGAGGTCGGCGTACCCGGCGAGGCCGAGGCGGGTCAGCGCCTCGGCCGTGACGTCGTGCAGGTGCGCGGGCGCGATCCAGACGCCCGAGGCGGCGGTGCCGAAGCCCATCCGGGCGAGCTGGGTGCGCAGCAGGTGACGCTTGTGCCGCTCGGTCTCGGGCACCGAGAACACCGCGAGCAACCAGCCGTCGGCCGGGGTCGCGCGCTCCCGGCGGAAGATCCGCTCGTCGCCCTCGCGCAGGATCCCGCGGGCGTCGTCGGACAGCTCGTAGCCCGCGGTGGCGTTGCGACGCACGGCCTCGAGGATCCCGCGCCGCTTCAGCCGGGAGATCGACGAGCGCACGGCGGGCTCGTCGACCCCGACGGCGGCCAGCAGATCGATCAGCGACGCGACGGAGAGCCAGCCGCCTTCGGTGCGCGAATAGAGGCCGTACACCGTCACGATGAGCTGACGAGGCTGGGCCGCACGGCCGGAGCCGTCCAGGTCGGTCGCCTCGGGTACGGCCGTCATCGGGTCACAATAACAACCGGCCGCCGACGGCTCCGCTACGATTTCGCCGCGATGCTGCGGGAGCCTGGGGCGATGACGCGGCCCCGGCGGCCAGGTTCGGCGCGAGGTGCCGGCGGCGGCCGGAGCCGCGACGACCACTCGGGCGGACGGCCGCCGCGATTCGCGAGCCGCGCCGGAAGAACGGGAGCACTCCAGGCGTAGGTGCCGGCGGCCGGAGCCGCGTCCTGGCCGTGATGACCACTGCCGCGCGGACCACTCCGCTACGATTTTGCCGCGATGCTGCCAGCCACCAAGGGGATCTTCGACCGGCTCAGCCGGCGCGGGCGCCTGATGTCCAAGCGGGCCTGCGACCGGTCCGGCCATGTGGTGCGCTCCGGGCGCTTCCTGTTCCGGACGCCCACCGCCTGGGAGTACGCCGCCGCCGTCGCCTGTGGGAGTGATCCGGCCGCGCAGCGGTGGCTCGGCTGGCAGCGCGACTCCATCGTCGCGCGGGGGGCCCGGGCGGACGCGTTGCGCGTCGTGCCCGGTACCGGGCCGGACTGGGTGTCGCCCGATCCGCAGTCGATCGACCTGGTGATGATCGACCTCGAGGCCGGCCGGTGCGTCGGGCTGGTCAGCGTGCACACCGGCGAGGACGGCGGGCCGGAGACCGGCGGCTACCTCGCCCCCGACTACCGCGGCCGCGGGATCGGCCGGACGCTCTTCGCCACCGGGCTCGTCCTGGCGCACGACCACCTCGGCCTGCCGCGGGTGCGTGCCGGCGCGGAGGTCGGCAACGTCGCGAGCGCGCGGTCGCTGCAGGCCGCGGGGCTCGCCCGCGTCGCCGGCCCGCCGACCTACCGGCTGCCCGACGGCCGCGTCACCGAGGCCTGGTGGTTCGAGCACGCCGTCCCGCGGGTGACGCGCTGCGCCGGCCCGCAGGCGACCTGGTTCCCGGCGACGTCGGCGCTCTGAAACTTCGGCGGGCGCCGACGTTTCCCGCGCCTACGGTCACCGCATGACCCAGCTGACCGCCCCGGTGCCACCCGTTCCCGCCGACGTCCCGCCCGGTGGCGTCGCCTGGCTGCGCGCGTCCGTCGCCCGTTTCAGCAACGGCGCCGACCACGTCCGGCGGCGCGCCCTCGCCGTGTCGCTGCTCGCTGGGATCGACGAGAAAGCGTTGCGGGACAAGGCTTTTGCGTGGACCCAGCGGATCGTGGAGTCAGTTGAAGACGTCGACGTGATGGCCGTGATCGCCCGGCCGGTGCCGGTCGGCGTGCTCGCGGAGGCGCTCGGGCTGCCGGACGTCTCGGCGGAGGTGACGGAAGTCGCGGCCGCGTACCACCCGCACGTCACGCCGTCCGATGCGGCGGAAGCGGCGATGGGACGGCTGGTCGAGGTGTGCGGGGGAGCCGGCGAAGAGACGGCCGCCCGGATCGGGCTGCTCGTCCAGGCCTGCGACGCCACCGCCGGCCTGATCGGCAACGCGCTTTCCGCGCGGCTGGCCGGAAAACCGGGCGAGCTGCTGGCCGACCCGCCGGTGCTGCGCACGCGCCGCCGCGTCGACGGCGAGGACGTCTCCGTCGAACTCACCGGGACGCCGTTCGGTGCCGGACCGCGCGAGTGCCCGGGGCCGGCGCACGCGATCGCCCTCGCGACCGGGGTTCTCCGGGCGTTGCGGGGTTTCCGCCTGACAGAAGCGGAAACGGCGTGGGTGTCGTCGCCGAATCTCCGGATGCCCCGAGTACTGCGGGTGACCCGCGGAAGTTCCGCCGGTGGCCTCTGCTAGAACTACCGCGTTCATTTCTCTGGGGGAAGGCCGGAATTTGCTGTACATGGATGGGCTGCTCGGCTTCGTCACGCTCGGGCTGTGGATCTTCTGCCTGGTCGACGTGATCACCACGGACGAGTCGTCGTGCCGCAACCTGCCGAAGACGTTGTGGCTGCTGCTCGTGCTGCTGGTGCCGCTGGTCGGGTCGATCGTCTGGCTGGTCGCGGGGCGGCCGCAGCAGGTGTCGCGCGCCACCGGCCGCTACGAGCGCACCGCGCCCGCGTTCCCGGAGTACGACCGGCCGGGCCGGTTCGCGGCGACCAGCGCGGACGACGACGAGGAGTTCCTCCGCAAGTGCCGCGAGCGCGCCGAAGCGCAGCGGAAGCTGGCGCGCGAGAAGGGCAGCGACGCCTGAGCTAGCAGGCGGGGCCTTCGCAGGAGCCGCGTTCGTAGGCCTCCAGCGTCGAGATCACCAGCTTGCGCTCGGCCGGCGTCAACGGCGTGAGCGCGTTGCTCCACGCTTGCGCGCCGCGGGCCAGCCAGGCGTCGACGGCCGGGCGCTTGTCCGGCTGGATGCTGACGATCGTGCGGCGGCGGTCGGCGGGGTCTTCGGCGCGGTTCAGCACGCCCTGGCGGCTGAGGTCGCCGACCATCAGGCTCGCCGTCGTCGGCGCCACCTCCAGGCGGCCGGCCAGCTCGGTGACCGTCATCGGGCCGTCGAAGAGCAGGTAGGACAGCAGCGAGAGGTGCCGCGGCGCCAGCGTGCAGCCGTTGAGCTCGTCGGGGACCGGAGTGCGCTTCGCCCGGCCGACCAGGCGCGGCATGAGCAAGAGGAGCTGCCGCACGCCGTCCTCGACACTCGGCCCGGCTTCCGTTGACATCGCACTCCTCCCGTCGGTAGCTTTGTTTGCAAAACAAACGCTTCGACCGCTCCCGAGCCTACCTCGGGGCACCGATCGAGCGTACCGGCAAGAAACAGGGGTTGAGATGACGTCCGAGGTTCCGGGTTTGACCGAAGTTCGCGCGATGAACAAGGGGGTCGCCGAGGAGTTCCGCGCGAACGAGGGTGTCGTCGGCGGCATGTTCGAGGGCAAGAACGTGCTGCTTCTCACGACGATCGGGGCGAAGAGCGGCGAAGAGCGCCTGTCCCCGCTGGTCTACACCCGCGACGGCGACCGCCTGGTGATCGCCGCGTCCATGGGTGGCGCGCCGAAGAACCCGGCGTGGTTCCACAACCTGGTCGCGAACCCGAAGGTGACGCTCGAGGTCGGCACCGAGAAGTTCGAGGCGACGGCCACCGTGATCGCCGACCGCGCCGAGCGCGACCGCCTGTACGCGGGCATGGTCGCCCACGCCGAGGGCTTCGCCGACTACGAGAAGAAGACCGACCGGATCATCCCGATCATCGTCCTGGAGCGCTAGGAAACCGGCGTCTTCGCCGACGCCGGGGACGGCTCGACGCGAGGCTCGGCAGGCTGCTCGACGGCCTCCCGCTCCTCGCGCCGGGCCTCCTTGCGCGTGATGAGCCGCTTGCCGACGTCGATCAGCGGCTTCTCCACCCAGCGGTGGATCAGGTCCGCGATCGCCAGGCCGACCAGGAACACCGTCAACGCCGTGACCGTGCGGTTCACCACGAGCCCCGGCACCGCCTGGACGACGGCGAAGTGCACCGGGCCCTGCAGCAGGTAGAGCGAGTACGACCGCTCGCCGACGAAGCGCATCGGCGCCGTGCCGAGCAGCCAGCGCAGCGGGCCCGGGCTGACCAGGACGATCAGCAGCAGCATCGTCAGCACCGTGTACCCCACGAGCAGCAGCAGGTTCTGCCGCGTCTCGTTCCACAGGGTGTCGAGGTTCGTGTGCAGCAGGCCGAACGCGGCGACGATCGGGATCGCGGCCAGCGGGTGCGTCAGCGGCTTCAGCAGCGCGTACCCGCGGCGGTAGTGCAGCAGGATCGCCAGCAGGCAGCCGCTGGCCAGGATGAAGTAGTGGATGGTCGAGCGGTAGATCGCGACCTTCGAATCGCCGAGGATCCAGCCGCCGGTGGTCAGCGGGACCAAGGCCAGCAGCGTGACCATCGCCACGCCGACCAGCACGAACTTGCGCTTGGCCGCGCCGATCCCGATCGCGACCAGCAGGAATGGCCAGACCAGGTAGAACTTCTCCTCGATGCCCAGCGTCCACGAACCGCTGAAGAAGTTGTCCGTGCCGTTGGTGAACGACGGCAGGAACTCGTTGAGGAACGTCAGGTAGAACTTCAGCGCGTTCGGGAAGTCGCGGGCGTGGAACTCGCCGCGCAGCACGACGAACGCGACGATCCCGCCGAGGATCACCAGGTACGGCGGCAGGATCCGGAAGACACGCCGGATGTAGAAGTTCGACAGCGAGATCCGGCCGGTGCGGTCCTGCTCGCGCAGCAGCAGCGTCGTGATCAGGAAGCCGGACAGCACGAAGAAGATGTAGACGCCGACCCAGCCCGACAGCCAGCCCCACTTCGGGCCGCCGAAGTGGAAGAAGATGACCATCGTCGCGGCCAGCGCGCGCAGGCCGTCGAGCCCGGGGAAGCGCCGGCTGCCGAGGTAGTCCTCATGGCTCATCGTGCGCAAGACGTTCCCCCATCAGTGTCACAGTCGGGGGCGAGTATAGGGCGTGGCTACGGACGCCCCGGCCGAGTGGGGCGGGGCAGGTGCGTCCGGGCGAACGCGATCAGGGCGCGGGCCGCCGGGCCGATCGGGCCCTCCGCGCGCCACGCCAGGGCCAGCACCCCGCGCAGCCGCGGCCGGACGATGCCGAGCACCCGCACGTCACCCTCGTGGTAGCGGGCCAGTGACTCCGGCACCACCGCCACGCCGAGGCCGCGCACCGCCAGCTGCACCAGCACGTTCGGGTCCGCCGCCTCGAACGCGATCCGCGGCGTCAGCCCTTCGGCCGCGAAGGCCCGGTCCAGCGCCGTGCGCAGGCCGGTGCCCTTCGGCAGGGCCATCAGCGGCGGTCCGGCCAGGTCGGCCGGCGCGACCTCCGCGCGGCCGGCCAGCGGACCCGACGGCGCCGTGACGGCCAGGAACGGCTCGTCGATCAGCACCTGCGTCGCGATGCCCGGCGGCGGCTCGGCCGCGAGGCCGACGATCGCCAGGTCGAGCCGGCCCTCCCGCAACGCCGTCAGCATCGTGTCGGAGTTGGCCTCGGCCAGCGTGATCTCCACCGCCGGGTAGCGCTCGTGGAACCCGGCAAGCAGGTCCGGCAGCCCGACCGGGCCCGCCGACGTCACGGCGCCGAGCGCGACCTGGCCGCGGACCAGCCCGGCCAGCTCGTCGACGGCTTCGCGCACGCCCTGCACCGCCGCGAGCGCGGCCCGGGCGTGCGGCAGCGCGGCCGCGCCGACGTCGGTGAGCCGGACGGTGCGGCCGGAGCGCTCCAGCAGCTCCTGGCCCAGCTCGCGCTCGAGCCGCCGGATCTGCGCACTCACCCCGGGCTGGGCGACGTGCATCCGCTCCGCCGCGCGCGTGAAGCTGCCCTCCTCCGCGACGGCGACGAAGTACGCGAGCTGGTGCAGTTCCATAAGCACTGATTCTAGCTGGGATACCAACCAGATCTTGGACTTCTGATCGTCGCGGATCGAAGGTGGACGGAGCACCGAAGGAGGAGTTCACGATGGACGTCACCCCGCTCACCGGCCAGGTCTTCGAGCCGGGCCAAGACGGCTACGCCGACGAGGTCGCCGGCTTCCAGCTCGCCGTCACCAGCCGGCCCGCCGTGGTCGTCGGCGCCGAGACCGCCGCCGACGTCGTCACCGCCGTCCGGTTCGCCGCGGCCCACGGCCTGCGCGTCACCGTGCAGGCCACCGGGCACGGCCTGACCGCGGGCACCGACGGGCTGCTGATCAGCACCCGCCGGCTGACCGGCGTGGAAGTCGACGCCGAGGCCGGCACCGCCCGCGTCGAGGCCGGGGTCCGCTGGGGCGCGGTGCTCGAAGCCGCCGCGAAGCACGGGCTCGCCCCGCTCAGCGGCTCGTCGCCGGACGTCGGCGTCGTCGGTTACACCCTCAGCGGCGGCTTCGGCCTGATGGCGCGGAAGTACGGCCGCGCCGCCGACCACGTGCGCGCGATCGACGTCGTGACCGCCGACGGCTCGGTGCGGCACGTCGAGGCGGGTTCGGACCTGTTCTGGGCGTTGCGCGGCGGCCGGGCGGACTTCGGCATCGTGACCGCGCTGGAGATCGGCCTGGTCCCGGTCACCGAGCTGTACGGCGGCGGCCTCTACTTCGGCACCGAGGACATCCCCGCGGTGCTGCGGGCCTGGCGCACGTGGGCGTCGAGCGCGCCCGACACGCTGACGACGTCACTCGCGATGATCCCGTACCCCGACCTGCCGATGGTGCCGGAACCGTTGCGCGGCAAGCACATCGCGCACGTCCGGGTCGCCTACCTCGGCGACGGCGGTGACGACCTCGTCGCGCCGCTGCGGGCCGCGGCGCCCGCGTTGCTGGACACGCTGAAGCCGATGCCGTTCCGCGAGTCCGGCTCGATCGCGGCCGAGCCGCCGCACCCGCACGGCTACCACGGCACCAACGCGACGGTCACCCAGCTCAACGACGCCATGCTCGACGCGATCGTCGAGCACGCGGGCCCGGGCGCGGACGTCGGCACCGTGCTGATCGTCGACCGGCTGGGCGGCGCGCTCACCCGGCCGCCCGCGGTGCCAGGCGTCGGCTGGGACAGCGCGGCGGAGTTCGTCGTCCGGGCGCTTTCCGTGGTCGAGGCCGGGATCGAGCCGGTCCGGCGGGCACACGCGAAGCTGTTCGACGCGCTGACGCCGTGGTCGAGCGGGCGGCTGCTGCCGTTCGTGTACGGCGAGCACGACCCGGCGGAGGTCGCCGAGAGCGTCTACCCGGCGGGCGACCTGCGGCGGTTGCGCGAGCTGAAGCGCGAGTACGACCCGAAGGCCACCTTCGGTGCTTGATGTCGGAAGCGCCCGGTTACAGTGCCGGGTCGGCACCAGCCATCCGAGGGGATTCCATGACGGCGATCGAGGCGGACGTCGAGCCACCGGTGACCGCGCCCGCCCGCCGCCGGCCCCCGGTCGTCGTCTCGGTGCTCCTGCTGGCCGTGTTCCTCGTCGGTGCCTGGGCCGCGTGGTTCCTGACGATCGACGACGCGTTCATCAGCTTCCGCTACTCGGCGAACTTCGCGGCCGGGCACGGCCCGGTGTGGAACGTCGACGGCCCGCGCGTCGAGGGCTTCACGAACTTCGCCTGGGTCGTCTGGTCCGGGCTCGGCGCGTGGCTCGGGCTGGCGCTGCCGCTGTTCACCAAGGTGACTTCGCTGCTGCTCGGCCTGGGGACGCTGTACCTGCTCATCCGCGAAGGCCACCGCCGCGCGGGGCTCACCGGTGTGCTGGTCGGCGCGGGTGCGTACGTCGTGTTCCTGCCGACCTACTTCCACATCACCGCCGGGCTGGAGACGGCCGCGTTCGCCGCGGTGCTGCTGCGCGTCGTCGTGCTCGGCCTGCGGGTGCCGGCGAACGAACGCGTGCGCGTGTGGGAGCCGCCGGTCCTGCTGCTCCTGCTCGGCATGCTCCGGCCCGAAGGCGTGCTCGCCGCGCTGCCCGTGGTGGCCCTGTGGTTCTGGCGCGAACGCGGTGCGGCCCGCTGGTGGTGGACCGGCGGCGCGGCGGTCGTCGGCGCGGTGTACTTCGTGTGGCGCTGGCGGTTCTACGGCCAGCTGCTGCCGAACACCTTCTACGTCAAGTTCGGCAACCTCGACTCCGGCTGGGTGTGGACCAAGCACACGACACTGCTGCTGCTCCCGCTCCTGCTGCTGACGCTCTCGCTGCTGCTGCGCCGGGCAACACGCGCGATCGGCGCGCTGCTCGTGGTGACGGTGGCGGTCACGTATCTGACGTACGCGGTGTCCGGGCCGACCATGGACTACCTCGACCGCTTCGCCGACCACGCGATCCCCGTGCTGTGCCTGGGCGCCGGGATCGCCGCCGGGACGCTGGCGCCGCGTCTCGTGGGTGCCCTGCTCGGGCTGGTGGCCGTCGGCTGGTCCGCCGTCGCCGGAGCGAGCGCGCCCGACCTGGGCGTGATCGCGAACTACGGTCCCGACCTGCAGCGCGCGCACATCGCGATCGGCAAGGGGCTGGCCGAAGCCGACGTCCCGGCGCCGGCCCGCAGCCTCGCCGTCACCGACGCCGGCGCGATCCCGTACTACAGCGGCTGGCAGTCGATCGACTACATCGGCCTCAACGACGCGGCGATCTCCCACGGCGCCAACCCGACCCAGGTCGTCACGCAGGCGCGGCCGACGGTGATCGTGGTGACCGCGAACGGCCCGGAGCCGTCCGGCATCCGCTACGGCTTCGACTTCGCGCAGGGGACCGCGGGCTACCAGCAGGTCGCAGCCGTCGAGATGCGCGCCGGTTACTGGCAGGACGTCTTCGCGCTGCCGCGGTACGCGGACACGATCGGGCAGCACGTCCGGCAGGAGGCCGACGCCGCCGGACGGGCCAACGACCCGGGGCGGCCGGAGGACACCGTCGACCGCTGGCTGGACCGGCTCCGCTCGCAGCTGCCGTTCTGAGGAAGGCTCGCAACGAGTTGACCGCTTCGCGCGCGCGGGCGAAGGTGGGCCGATGAGCAGCGATGAGCTCCGTCACGGCGTGAAGCTGAGCAGTCTCGACCAGGAGGTCTTCCCCGGTGCGGGGGCCACCAAGCGCGAGATGCTCGACTACCTCGAAGCGGTCGCCGACCGGATGGTGCCGGAGCTGCGCGACCGGCCGTTGTCGGTGGTGCGGGTGCTGCGCGGCCAGGGGCCGTTCATGCAGAAGAACCTGCCGAAGTACACGCCGGACTGGGTCGAGCGGATGCCGCTGTGGGCCGACCGCTCGCGCCGCGAAGTCATCTACGCGCTCGGCAACGACCTGCGCACGCTGATCTGGTTCGGCAACCAGCGGGCGATCGAGTACCACGTGACGCTCTTCCGCGGCGAGCCCACGACCGGGCCGACGCACCTCGTCCTCGACCTCGACCCGCCGGAGGAAGGCCCGTTCACGCTGGCGATCGACGCCGCGAAGCTGGTGCGCGAGGCGCTGCAGGCCGACGGCCTCGACGGCGCCGTCAAGACCAGTGGTTCGAAGGGGCTGCACGTCTTCGTCCCGCTCGCCCCGGGCCAGTCGACCGAAGACATCGCGGCGGCCACGCGGGCGGTGGCGGCCCGCGCTGAGCGCATCGACCCCGCGCGCGGCACGACGGAGTTCGTCAAGGACCGCCGTGACGGCAAGGTCTTCCTGGACTCGACCCGCTCCGGCGGCGGCACGGTCGTCTGCGTCTACAGCCCCCGCAACCGCCCGGGCGCGCCGGTGTCGTTCCCGGTCCGCTGGGCCGACCTGGACGGCGTGAAGCCGTCGGACTTCACGGTCCACACCGCGCCGGGCCTGCTCGCCGACGGCGACCCGTGGACGGCGGAGATGCCGGAGCCGTTCGTGCTGCCGGCGGACCTGGTCGAGGAGGGCCACACGATCCCGGTCGCCCGGGTGGCCGCGATGCACGAAGGCAAGCGCCGCGCCAAGGCCGCCCGCGAGTCGGGCTGACCCGGGTTCGCCCAAGTCCGTGAATGCCACATTGAGGGACGCTATGTCCCTCAATGTGGCATTCACGGACTTGGAACCAGCGGCTAAGCGGCCTGGTTGTGGCCCGGCAGCGCGGTGCCGTGGCCGAGGCGGCGGGTGAGGACCACGATCGGGGCCGGGCTCGCCGCCTGGACGCGCGTCCGGGCCAGCCAGACGACGTCGCGGCCGAACGACCAGACCAGCGACGTCAGCGCGAAGACCACCGCCGCGAACGTCCACGCCACCGGCAGGATCTCCGACACCGCGACCACCAAGACCACGCCCTGGACCGCGGCCACCGTCTTGCGGGCCATGCTCGGGTACAGCGGCGCCGTCAGCCACGGCATCGCCCACGACGCCGCGACGAACGCGTAGCGCATCAGGCCGATCGCCAGCACCCACAGGCCGAGCTTCTCCGACACCTGGACGCACAGCAGCAGGATCAGGAACGCGTCGACCTCCATGTCGAAGCGCGCGCCGAACTCCGACGTCGTCCCGGTGCGGCGGGCGACCTGGCCGTCGACGCCGTCCAGGGCCAGGGCGACGGCGATCAGCGCGACCAGCCACGCGATCGGCTGGTGGGCGTCCGCGATCAGTTCCGCGGCGGAGCCGACGAGCGTCGCCCGGGCGAAGGTGATCCAGTCCGCCGGACCGAAGCCCCCGCGGCCGGTTCGTCGCAGGCCCCAGCCCGTCAGCAGCACCAGCGCGAGGCCGAACACGAGCCCGGTCGCCCAGGCGATCGGCGCGAGGCCACCGGCGACGGCCCCGGCGGTGAGCACCCACGCCGGCACCGCCGCGCGTAGGAGAAGTCCGTGCTTGATCATCGTCCGCTCCGCGAATTTGCTCATAGGGTGGCGGCGACACCAGCCTCCGGTCGCCTGCTAGGAGAAACACGTGGAACGCGCTTTCTGGGTTCAAAAGCCGGGCGAAGGCGAGATCCGGCCCGTGACGCTGCGCGACCCCGGACCGGGCGAAGTCCTTGTGCGCACGCTGTGTTCGGGCGTCTCGCGCGGCACCGAGACCCTCGTGTTCCGCGGCGGCGTCCCGGCGAGCCAGTACGACGTCATGCGCGCGCCGTTCCAGGACGGCGAGTTCCCCGGCCCGGTGAAGTACGGCTACCTCAACGTCGGCGTCGTCGAAACCGGCGAGCTCCGGGGCAAGACCGTCTTCTGCCTCTACCCGCACCAGACCGCGTACGTCGTCCCGGTGAGCGCGGTGACCCTCGTGCCCGACAACGTCCCGCCCGGCCGCGCGATCCTCGCCGGCACCGTCGAGACCGCGGTCAACGCCGTGTGGGACGCGCGGCCGCGGCTCGGTGACCGGATCGCCGTGATCGGCGCCGGGATGGTCGGCGCCAGCGTCGCGAAACTGCTCAACGGCTTCCCCGCGACGCGCGTGCAGCTCATCGACGTCGACCCGCGGCAGAAAGAGATCGCCGACGCACTCGGCGTCGGCTTCGCGACACCGGAAGCGGCGCTGGGCGACTGCGACCTCATCGTCCACGCGAGCGCGTCCGAAGCCGGCCTCGCTAAGGCGCTGGAGCTGCTCGCGCCGGAGGGCGAGGTCGTCGAGCTGTCCTGGTACGGCGACCGGAAGGTCAGCGTGCCGCTCGGCGAGAACTTCCACTCGCGACGGCTGACGATCCGCAGCAGCCAGGTCGGCACGGTCGCGCGCCCGGACCGCGACTACGCGCAGCGGCTCGGCGTCGCTCTCGATCTTCTGGCCGATCCGGCGTTCGAGGCGCTGGTCAACGGCGAATGCGCGTTTGACGACCTGCCGTCGGTGTTACCCCGGTTGGCCACGAATGAACTTTCCGCCCGCTGCCTCCGTGTCATGTATCAGCCGCAGTAACCACGTCCACCCCGAACGCATCGGAGGTCTTGGTGTTCAGCATCACCGTCCGTGACCACGTGATGGTCGCCCACAGCTTCCGCGGAGAAGTCTTCGGACCCGCGCAACGCCTGCACGGCGCGACCTTCGTGGTGGATGCCACCTTCCGCCGGACCGACCTCGACGAGGACAACATCGTCGTCGACATCGGCAAGGCCACGGAAGAGCTCGGGGCGGTGCTGAGCGACCTGAACTACCGCAACCTCGACGACGAGCCGGTGTTCAAGGGCATCAACACCTCGACCGAGTTCCTCGCGAAGGTCGTCGCCGACCGCCTCGCCGACGCGATCCACGCCGGCCGCCTCGGCGAAGGCGCGCGCGGGCTCGAAGGCATCACCGTCTCGCTGAAGGAATCGCACGTCGCCTGGGCGAGTTACGAGCGTGCGCTGTGAACGCCCTCTACGTCATCCTGCCCGGCGACGTCGACGACCCGGCCGTCCCGAGCGGCGGCAACACCTACGACCGCCGGATGTGCGACGGCCTCACCGCGGCCGGCCTCGACGTCCACGAGATCGCCGTCAGCGGCAGCTGGCCGCGGCCGGACACCGAGGCGCGCGCGGTCCTCGGCCACCTGCTCGCGGCGCTGCCCACCGGGTCCGCCGTGCTGCTCGACGGCCTGGTCGCGTGCGGTGTGCCCGAGGTGATCGTCCCGCAGGCGCGTCGCCTGTCGCTGTCGGTCCTGGTGCACCTGCCGCTGGCCGACGAGACCGGCCTGCCGCCCGCGCTCGCCGCCGAGCTGGACGCGCTGGAGCGCGAGACGCTGCACGCCGCGAGCTCGGTCGTCGCGACCAGCGAGTGGGCGGCGCGGCGGCTGATCCGCCACCACGGCCTGGCCCCGCACCGCGTCCACGCCGTGACGCCCGGGGTCGACCCGGCGCCGCTGTCGATCGGCACCGACGGCATGTCGCGCCTGGTCTGCGTGGCCAACGTGACCCCGCGCAAGGGCCAGGGCGTGCTCGCCCAGGCCCTCGAAACCGTCGCCGACCTGCGCTGGACCTGCGAATGCGTCGGTGGGATCCGCCGGGAGACGAAGTACGTCGAGCGGCTGCGCGAGCACCGCCTCGGCGCCCGGTTCACCCTCACCGGCCCGCGGACCGGCCCGGCGCTCGCCGCGACCTACCACTCCGCCGACCTGCTCGTGCTGCCTTCGCGCGCCGAGACGTTCGGCATGGTCGTCACCGAGGCCCTCTCCCGCGGCGTGCCGGTGCTGACCACCGACGTCGACGCGCTGCCCGACACCGTCGGCGTCGCGCCGGACGGCTCGGTGCCCGGGATGCTCGTGCCGGGCGACGACGTCGAAGCGCTCGGGGCCGCGCTGCGCCGCTGGCTGACCGAAGCCGACCTGCGCAAGCGTTTGCGCACGTCGGCGCAGCTGCGCCGCGAGACGCTGACCGGCTGGGACGCCACCGCGCGCCGGATCGCCGAGGTGCTGCAGCGGCAGGAGGCCGCCGCATGAGTACCTATTCGCCCGAGTGGCTGAGCCTGCGGGAGCCCGCTGACGCGGCGGCCCGCGCACCCCAGCTGCTCGAACCGCTGCGGGACTACCTGCCGGAAGACGAAGACGTCGTCATCCGCGACCTCGGCTGCGGCACCGGCTCGCTCGGCCGCTGGCTGGCCGCGCGCCTGCCCGGCACCCAGCACTGGATCCTGCACGACCGCGACACCGCCCTGCTCGCCCACGCCCAGGCGGGCCTGCCGCGGACCGCGCTCGACGGCAGCCCCGTCGACGTCGTCACCGAGCAGCGCGACGTCACGGCGTTGCGCGCGCCGGACCTCGCCGGGACGTCGCTGGTCACCGCGTCCGCGCTGCTCGACCTGCTGACCAAGGACGAGGTCACGGCGCTGGCCGGCGCGATCGTCGGGGCCGGCTGCGCGGCGCTGCTGATGCTCTCGGTGGACGGCCGCGTCGAGCTGTCGCCCGCCGACCCGCTCGACGACGAGATCGCCGCCGCGTTCAACGCCCACCAGCGCCGGATCACCGCCGGCCGCCGCCTGCTCGGCCCGGCCGCGCTGGACGTCGCCGCGACCGCGTTCGGCCGGCTCGGCGCGACCGTGGTCCGCGCGGCCAGCGCCTGGCGCCTCGGCCCCGGCCAGGCCGAACTGCAGGCCGAGTGGCTGCGCGGCTGGGTCGGCGCCGCTGTCGAACAGGTCCCGGACCTGCTCCCGGCCGCCGACGTCTACCTGCAGCGCCGGCTGGAGATGGCGCAGGCCGGCGAGCTGCACGCGGTGATCCACCACGGCGACCTGCTGGTCCTGCCGCCGAGCCTGGAGGTGGCGGCGTGAAGCGCGCGCTGGCCTGGCTGCGCATCCTCGGCGCCGTCGGCATCCTCGCCGTGCTCGTCTGGCAGCTCGGCAGCGGTGCCTTCCTCGACGGCCTCGGCCGGATCGACACCGTCGGCGTGGTGGCCGCGCTCGGCATCGGCTTCGCGACGACGCTGTTCAGCGCGGGCCGCTGGCAGATCGTCGCCACCCGGCTCGGCCTGCGGCTTTCGCTGCGGACCGCGGTCGGCGACTACTACCGCGCGCTGTTCCTCAACGGCGTGCTGCCCGCGGGCGTCCTCGGCGACGTCCACCGCGCGGTCCAGCACGGCCGCGAGTCCGGCGACGTGCCGCGCGGCGTGCGCGCCGTCGTCCTCGAACGCACCGCCGGGCAGGTCGTCCTGATCGGCTCCGCCGTCACCGTCGTGCTGGCCTGGCCGGGGGTCGTGCCGGGCGCGTTCCGCCAGGTCGTGACGCTCTGCGGGGTCGTCGTGGTGCTGCTCGCGGTCGCCGCCGCGGTGATCGGCCGGACGCTCGGCGGCCGCTGGATCCACAGCCCGTCGAAGGTGCGCCGCGGCTTCGCCGCCACGCTCGCCGACGTCCGCCTGGGCCTGCTGACCCGCGAGACGTGGCCCGCCGTCGGCTTCCTGTCGGTCGCGACGCTGGCCGGGCACCTGGCCCTGTTCGTCGTCGCCGCCCGCGTCGCCGGGGTGGATGCGCCGGTCGGGCAGCTGCTGCCCCTGATGATCCTCGCGCTGCTCGCGATGGGTCTCCCGCTCAACGTCGGTGGCTTCGGCCCGCGCGAAGGCGTCTGCGCCCTGCTCTTCGGCGCGGCCGGCCTCGGCGCCGCCCAAGGTGTCACCGTCGCCGTCGTCTACGGCGTGCTCTCGCTGGTCGCGAGCCTGCCCGGCGCCGGTGTCCTGCTCGTCCGGAGCATCGCCGGGTTCCGCCTGGCCCGCGCTCCGCACGCCGGAACCGTCCCCGCCCCGCGCACGGCGGCCGACGTTCCTGTCGAATCGGAGATGGGATTGAAGTCATGACCGCAAGCGAAGCCGTCGAAAACCTGCCGCACCGGGCCGTGGTCGAGCGGGTGGTCGACACCCGGCTGCCGACGCGGCACGGGACCTTCCGCGCGGTCGGCTACCTCGACCGGACCGGCACCGAGCAGGTCGCGCTGGTCCACGGCGAGATCACCGAGCTCGGGACGCTCACCCGCGTCCACAGCGAGTGCCTGACCGGGGACGTCTTCGCCTCGACGCACTGCGAATGCGGCGACCAGCTGGCGGCGGCCCTGGACCGGATCGTCGAAGAGGGCGCCGGCGTGCTGATCTACGTCCAGGGCCACGAGGGCCGCGGGATCGGCCTGCTGGCCAAGCTCAAGGCGATGCGCCTGCAGGACGAAGGCCTCGACACGGTCGACGCGAACGTGGCCCTCGGCCTGCCGATCGACGCCCGCGACTACCACTCGGCGGCGGGCATCCTGCAGGACCTCGGTGTCCGCTCGGTGCGGCTGCTGTCGAACAACCCGGAAAAGGCCAACCAGCTCACCCGCTACGGAATCCGCATCAGCGAGCTGGTTCCACTGCTGGTTCCGCCGAATCCGGAGAGCCTCCGCTACCTCCGGACGAAGGCCGAGCGGATGGACCACCTGCTCCCGCACCTGTCAGGCGCTTAACACCTCCAGCACCGCGGCGAAGCGCTGGACCAGCGTGTCCAGCACGACGTGCCCCTTCGCCGCGGTCGCCAGCGACGGCCGGCCGACGACGCCCGACTCCGTGTACGCCCGCAGGCCCAGCGTCAGCAGGTGTTCGCGGTCGGTGACGTGGTCGGCCGTCTCGTAGCCGGGCCGGACCAGGTGCGGGTGCGCGTGCAGCAGGATCGACGTCTCCAGCTCGCCCGCGTGCATGTCGTCGTCCAGCGACGTCCGCAGGCCGGCCGCGGTGTGCGCGGCCTGCCAGTCCGCGACGCCGGGGAACAGCGCCATCGACCCTTTCGACTCCTGGACCACATTGGACAGTACGTAGTTGCCGCCGTGCCCGTTGACCAGCACGAGCCGGTCCACGCCGGACGCTTCGAGCGAGTCCGCGACGTCGGTGACGACGGCGTGCAGCGTGCGCGCCGAGACGCTGACCGTGCCGGGCCACGCGGCGTGCTCGTGCGAGCAGGAGATCGGGAGCGGCGGCAGGTGCAGCACGGGGTAGGCGTCGGCGACGGCCTTGGCCAGCGTCGCGGCGATGACGGTGTCCGTCACCAGCGGCAGGTGCGCGCCGTGCTGCTCGAAGCTGCCGACCGGCAGCACCGCGACCGCCGCCCGCCGCCGCTGCTCGTCGGCCGTGGTCGCGAGCGGGAACAGGTCGGTCATGACGCACCCCTTCTCTATGTTGGTGGCATGAGCGAGCATGCCGCACTGCTGGACGTCGCGCGCGAAGCCGTGGCGAAAGCGACCGCGATCATCCGGTCGCGCCCGAGTTTTTCCGTTTCCGCGAAAGGTGATCGCGACCTGGTGACCGACGTCGACACCGCGGTCGAGGACGCGCTGCGCGAGTTCCTCGCCGCCGAGACGCCGGAGATCGGCGTCCTCGGCGAGGAGCGCGGGCACAGCGGCGACGGCGGTGATCGCTGGTGGGCGCTCGACCCGATCGACGGGACCGCGAACTTCGCCCGCGGGATTCCACTGTGCGGGATTTCCCTGGCGCTGGTGGACGGCACGCAGAGCACGGTCGCGGCGATCACGCTGCCCTATCTGGGCGTCACCTACACGGCCGCGGAAGGTGAAGGTGCGTTCGCGAACGGGGAGCGCGTCCGCGCGTCCGCCGCGACCGAGATGTCGGACGCGATGATCGCCGTGGGTGACTTCGCGATCGGTGAACTCGCGGACGAGAAGAACCGCGCCCGGCTGTTGCTCCTTTCGGACCTCGGCGCGCGGGCGCAGAAGATCAGGATGTACGGCAGCGCGGCGATCGACCTGGCGTGGGTGGCGGACGGAAAGCTCGACGCAGCACTGATTCTGGCCAACAAACCGTGGGACACGATGGCCGGCGTGCTGCTGGTGCGCGAGGCCGGCGGCGCCGTCGTCGACCGCGACGGCAGCGAGCATTCGGTCGATTCCACGGCCACGATCGCCGTCGGTGCCGGGCTGCGCAAGGAGATCGTGGACGCGCTTGATCGTGCCCATGGGGTTGTTCGTTAAGATTCCGGGTACACGGTGGGCAGCGCCACGTGCGTGATTGCACTGTCCGCGCAAGGTTTTCGGTTACGTTGGTACCGGTCGGCGGATGAGCCTGGCATGCTGGCCGGATCTCGTGGGCCGCTTCGGAGAATGGTGGATGCTCGTGGAAAGTCGCCGGATCCGCGATCGGTACCGGCTGATCGAGCCGATCGGCGGCGGCGCGATGGGCACGGTGTGGCGCGCGCAGGACGAGCGGCTCGACCGCACGGTGGCGATCAAGGAACTCCTGCTGCCGCACGACCACGACGAGGACCGCACCGAAGAAGCGAAGAACCGCGCGATGCGCGAGGCGCGGATCGCGGCCCGGTTGCAGCATTCCCACGCGATCACGGTGTTCGCCGTCCTCGAGGAAGAGGACCGGCCGTGGCTGGTGATGGAGTACCTGCCGTCGAAGAGCTTCGCCGTCCTGATCCAGGAGGAACCGGTTCCGGTCGACGACGCCATCCGCGTCGGCGCCCAGATCAGCTCCGCGCTGGCGGGCGCGCACCGCGTCGGGATCGTCCACCGCGACGTCAAGCCGGCCAACATCCTGGTCTCCGACGACGGCACGGCGAAGATCACCGACTTCGGCATCTCCCGCGCGATCGGTGACGTCAAGCTCACCGCCACCGGCGAGATCGCCGGAACGCCCGCGTACCTCGCGCCCGAGATCGCCCGCGGCGAGGACGCGAGCTTCGCCGCCGACGTCTTCTCCCTCGGCGCCACGCTGTACGCCGCCGTCGAGGGCTCGACGCCGTACGGCACCTCGGACAACCCGATCGCCTTGCTCTACAAGGCGTCGAGCGGGGAGATCGAGCCGCCGGTCAAGGCCGAGCGGCTGACCCCGCTGCTGCTGCGGATGCTCGCCCCCGAACCCGACGAGCGGCCGTCGATGGACGAGGTCGAGCGGGAGCTGCGGGCGCTGCTGACGGACGACGAGCCGGGGGAGGCCGTGCTCGCGGCGACGATCCCGGAGGCGCCGGCCGCCATGCCGGCCTCGGCCGTCATCCCGCCCCCGCCGGGTGAGGTCGCCGCGGTGTCGCCGGGCGCGCGCAAGGGCATGATCGCCGTCGGTGCGGGCGCGGCGCTGCTGTGCGTCGCGGTCGTCGTGGCGATCCTGCTGGTCGTGCGCCAGAAGCCGCCGCAGGACAACGCCGCCCCACCGGCCTCGCCGGCGCCGTCCACGTCGGCTTCGGCCCCCACCTCGGCCTCGCCGTCCCCGACACCCCCGTCCACGTCGGCGCCGTCGACCTCGGCGCCGCCGACGTCACCGACGATTTCGACGGTGGCGTCCGCGAAGAACGCCGCCGACGCGCTCAACTCCTACTACCAGTTGCTCCCGGGCAACCCGGCGGAGGCGTGGAAGCTCCTGACCGCCCACTTCAAGGCGTCGCGCGGCCAGACGTACGAGACCTACACGCGCTTCTGGGGCCGGTTCAAGTCGGTGAACGCCAGCGGCGTGAAGGAGGTCGGGCCCAACCGGGTCACCGCGCACGTCGTCTACGACGGCGGCCAGGCTGAGAACGACACCTTCACCATGGTCCAGGAGAACGGCGTCTGGATGATCGACGGACAGGTCTGAACCGGCCCGGTGCCGGCCACGTGTGACAGATGAGCCGTCATCGTCGTCGACCGCGCCTGGAGGTAGCCGTGTCCGTTTCCACCGCCCTGCCCCGGCGTCCGCGATGAGGCCCGCCGACCCGATGGTCTTCATCCTCCCGGCCGCGCCGCCGGGCAGCGACAGCTACAACAAGCGCATGTGCCAGAACCTGCCCGCCGTCGGGCAGCCGGTGCTGGAGCTGCCGATCGTGGGCGACTGGCCGGAGCCGGACGCGACGGCCCGCAGACGGCTCGCGCGGTCGCTGATGGCGCTGCCCGACCGCACGGTGGTGCTGCTCGACGGCATGATCGCGGCCGGCGTCCCCGAGATCGTCGTCCCGCACGCCAGACGGCTGCGGCTGGCCGTGCTGGTCCACCAGGCCCTGGCCGACGAGCCCGGCCTCGACCCGGCGCGCCGCGCGGAGCTGGACGCGTGCGAGCGCGAGACGCTGCGGATGGCGGGCATGGTCGTCGCGACCAGCCCGTGGCTGGCCCGGCTGCTGATCGACCGCCACGACCTGGACCCGAGCCGCGTCTACGTGGCGAAGCCGGGCACGGACGCGGCCCCGCTGGCCGCCGGCGCGGACGGCGTGTCCCGCCTGCTGTGCGTCGGCGACGTCACCCGCCGCAACGGCCAGGACGTGCTGGTCGAGGCCCTGGGCGAGGTCGACCACCTCGCGCTGTCGTGCGTCTGCGTCGGCTCGCTCGAGGTGTCCCGGGGTTACGTCGACGAGCTGGGCTGGTCGATCGAACGCCTCGGGCTGGGCGGCCGGATCACGCTGTCCGGCGACGCGGTGGACCTGGGCGCGGCCTACAACGCGGCGGACCTGCTGGTCATCCCGTCACGCGGAGGTGCGTCGGGCATGTTCGTGGCGCAGGCCCTGGCCCGCGGCATCCCGGTCCTGGCGACCGAGGTGGGCGGGGTGTACGACGCCCTGGGCGTCGACGCGGACGGCGAGATGCCGGGCCTGCTGGTCCCGCCGAACGACCCCTTCGCCCTGGCGGACGCCCTGCACCGCTGGTACGCGGACCCGGAGCTACGCAGATCCCTGCGCACGGCAGCGCTGGGCCGGGGAAGCGCACTGGAGGAATGGGACGTCGCGGCCCGTCGGCTGACGCAGGTGCTGTCGAGGTTGGCGTCGGAGCCACGCATCGTCGCCTGACCCTTGTGGTGAGGCCGCGGGGTCCGAGAACCTGACGCGATGTGGCCCAGACGCCGGACCTCGTCGCCGACCGAACTCACGTCCGAGCGGGGTTATCTGGAGCTGGTCGGGCGGCAGCCCGACCAGCCGCTCCGCGATGCCTTGCTCGGTTTCCGCGATCTCGTGTCCGCGGACATCGAGTGGATCGACTCGCGCAAGAAGCGGTTCAAGCGGCCCGCGTCGCAGGTCCGAGTCGCCACACTGGCGCTCACCGGCCTGTCCACGATCGTGCTCGGCATCCCGGAGATCCCGGCGCGGGCGTCGATCGCCCTGCCGCTGGTCGCGATGGTCACGCTGCTGGGTGGGCTGGAAACTTTCTTCACCTGGCGTTCGCGCTGGTTGCTCATGGAGGAGACGCAGTACCGGATGAACCACCTGCGTGACCACATGGACTACTACCTGGTCACCACACCGACCGCGGACCTCCGGCGAGACCGGCTCGATGGCTTCTACGCCGAACAGCAGGATCTGTGGGCCGAGGTGAGCCGCCGGTGGGTGGAGTTCCGGAAGCACGACCGGGCGCCGCAGCCGGAGGTCCGGCCGTCCTGACCTTCCCGCGAAGTTCCCCGGACGCGGCCGAAAAGCCGTGAAGGCCTCCTTACCGGCCATAAGAGCCGGTAAGGAGGCCTTCACGGCTTTCAACCAGCGCTCACACCAGGGTGAGCGCGTAGATCTCCACCCGCGGGTCGTTCGGCAGGCTCACCGACTGCAGGGTCTTCCCGCCGTCCAGTGCGGCCGAGATGCCGAACAGCCGTACCGCCGGGCCGTCGACGCCGCTGCCCGCCTTGATCCGGTGCGGCATGTCCAGCACCACCGGGCTGCCCGATCCCGCCCAGTCGCCGAACGTCGCGGCGAGGTCGGCGCTCGTGCCGTCCGTGTAGTGCGCGGTCAGCGTGGTCGTCACCGGGCCGTTGTGCGACGACCCGACCAGCCGCAGCGCCGCGTGCGCACCGGCCGGGAGCAGCAGCGACTGGCCCCGCGCCTCGACGAAGTTCGCCGCGGTCCCCGATGCGTCCGGCGCCGCGTACGCGACGCCGTCCCAGGTCACCGGGCCGGCCGCCGGCAGCAGGGCGGCGTCGTAGCTCCAGCCGCCGCCGTCGAAGTTGCCCTCGGCAGACGCCGCGACCGTCGCCGTGCCGTCGTGGTTGTAGTCGCGGCCGAGGTCGACCGCGCACTGCGTCCCGGCGGAAGCGCACGCCGACGGCGTCCGGACCTCGATCGACACCGAGCGAGTCACCGTGTTCGCGCCCAGCCCGGCCGCCTTGACCTGCACCGGGTACGTCCCGGCGGCGGTGCCCGCGGGCACCGTCACCGTGATCGGCACCGTCTTCGACGTCGGGAGCCGTCCGGACCAGATCACCTGGATCGGCTGGACCTTCGTCTTCCACCCGGCCGGCGCGGTCGCCGTCACGGTCACCGGCTGCAGCAGCGGGTTCTGCGCGACGACGTCCAGGTCGAGGTGCACCTGCTGCGCCGCGCCGGCCGGGATCACCACGGACGTCTGCCGCAGCGACGCGTCGACGTGCCGCCGCAGGTCACCGACGGCGTTGTTCACCGACGGCGGCTGGGCGCCGGCCGAAGTCCCCCACGAAGACGGCTTCGACCCGAGCTTGTGGTTCAGCGTGCCGCCGTGGGCCAGGGCCGGCCAGTCCAGCGACGTCTGCCGGACGTCGCGGCCGTTGAGCGACACGCTCTGGACGTACCGGTTGGTGTCGCTCGCACCCGGCGCGTTCACCGTGAGCGTGCCGCCCTGCGACCGCCCGTACTGGCCGATCCGGACGGTCGCCGACTCGAACTGCGGGCTCGACACGGCGAGGAAGTTCGCGCCGCTCATCGTCGGGTACAGCCCGAGCGAGGAGAAGACGTACCACGCGGACATGGTGCCGAGGTCGTCGTTGCCGGTCATGCCGTCCGGGCCGGTGGTGAACAGCGTCATCGCCGCGCGGACGACGGTCGCGGTCTTCGCCGGCGCGCCGACCCAGTTGTACATGTACGGCGCGAGCAGGTCGGGCTCGTTGTTCGGGTTGTACGTCGGCTTGCCGTAGTAGTCGTACGGGCTGGCGATCCAGTCGTTGCGCGCGGTCCCCGCCGGGTCGGTGAGCAGCTTGTTGTAGACGAAGAACGAGTCGAGCCGCTTCTCCGTCGCGGGCTTGCCACCCATCAGCGAGACGAGCCCGGCCGGGTCCTGCGGCACGAGCCACTGGTACTGGTAGGCGCCGCCCTCGTGGAACTGGTGGTCGGCGTCGACCGGGTTGTACGGCGTGAGGAACGTGCCCTCGGTGGTGCGCGGGCGGAACGCCTGCGTCGAGGAGTCCCAGAGGTTCTTGTACCACTGGCCGCGGTCGGCGAACATCCGCGCGTCGGCCTGGTGGTTCAGTCCCTTCGCCATCAACGCGAGTGCCGCGTCGGCCGCCGAGTACTCCATGGTCGCCGACGCCGGGTGCTCGCAGTCGTTGTCGCCGCCCTTGGCCGCGCAGTCCGTGCCGAGCGTCAGCCCGCTCGGGATGTAGCCGCGGTCGTTGTAGTAGTCGACGCCGGAACGCCCGTTGTACGGCGAATCGGCGGGCGGCGTGCTCGTCGCGTTCTTCTTGAGCAGCGCGTACGCCTCTTCTTCGTGCCCGGCGAGCAGGCCCTTCGACCACGCCTCGACGAGGAACGGCGTCACCGGGTCGCCGGTCATGATGTTCGTTTCGCTCTCCGCCAGCGCCCAGCGCGGCAGCCAGCCGCCGTCCCGGCCGATGGCGACGACCGACAGCGCGACGTCCCGCGCGACCTGCGGTTCGAGCATTTCGAGCAGCTGGTTCTGGGGCCGGTAGGTGTCCCAGAGGGAGAAGTTCTGGTACGGCGTGTAACCGGCGGCCGTGTGCACCTTGGCGTCGAAGCCGGTGTACGTGCCGTCGGTGTCGCCGGCGAGGTTCGGGTGCAGCTGCGAGTGGTAGAGCGCGGTGTAGAACGCCGTCTGCCGGTCGGTCGTGCCGCCGCCGATCTTGATCGCGCCGAGCCGGTCGGCCCACTGCTGGTGCAGCGCCGTCTTGGTGGCGTCGAAGTCGAAGTCCTTGGTCTCGGCCGCCAGGTTCTTCCGCGCGCCGTCGAGCCCGGTGTAGGACAGCCCGACCTTGAGGACGACGTCGTGGTCGGTGGTGGCGTCGAAGCTCGCCCAGGCGCCGTTGCCGCCGGTGCCCGCGGCGTCGCGGCTCGCGGGCGTGCGCGTCGAGCCGCGCCAGGTGCCGTAGGAGCTGAACGGCCGGTCGAAGGTGGCGGTGAAGTAGACGGTGTGCTCGTCGTGCCCGGCGCAGAACCCGCCGGCGCGCACGCGGCCCTCGAGCGTCCGGTCGCCGACGACGTGGATCTCGGAGTCCTTGACGGACTGGTTGGCCTGGCCGGTGTTGAACAGGACGTTCGCCTGGCCGGTCGAGGGGAAGGTGTAGCGCTGCCAGCCGGTGCGCGCGGTCGCCGTCAGCTCCGCGTTCACGCCGTACTTCTGCAGGCCGACGCGGTAGTAGCCGGGCTCGGCGTGCTCGTCGTCGTGGCTGTAGGCAGACTTGTAGGCGTCTTTGTCAACGTTGTCGACGGCGCCGGTGGTCGGCATGATCGGCAGCTCGCCCATGACGCCGCAGCCCACGCCGGACAGGTGCGTCTGGCTGAAGCCGTAGATCGCGTTCTGCAGGTAGTCGTAACCACCCTGCCCGCCGGTGTCCGGGCTGACCTGCACCATGCCGAACGGCGCGCTCGCGCCGGGGAAGGTGTTGCCGAAGTTCTGCGTGCCGACGAACGGGTTCACCAGCGACACCGGATCGGCGGCCGCCGGCGCGGCGTGCGCCACGGCGGGGGCCAGGCCGACGACCACCACCCCCGCGGCCACCGCGGCGGCCAACCGTCTGCTCTGCGACCACATGGGCGCACCTCCCAGGAGATGACAACGTTGTCAGAAGCGGACCTTCGGTCACGTCCTCGGTCCGGTGAGCACCTTTCCACCTCGATGGGCGTTTGAGAAGCCCTCAACCGGCCGTTTCGCGCGGTAACCGAACATCGTCACGCGCGACGCCGAGCAGCGCGGCGATGCTCGGCTTGCGCTCGTCCCGCCGCCGCCAGGTCATGGTGACGCTGGTTTCCGCGCCGGCCAGCGGAATCGCCGTCGCGCCGGCGTGCTCGACGATCCCGGGCACGATCCCGCACCCCAGCCCCTGCGCGACGCACCGGCACAACGCGGCCAGGCTCCCGACCTCGGCCTCGATGACGGGCCCGTCGATCCGGTCCAGCATCTCCCGGAAGCCACAACCTCGTTGCGTGGCAAGGAATCCGACGCCGTGCAGATCGCCGGGCCGGATCTCCGCCTTGGCCGCCAAGGGATGCCCGCTGGGCACGATCACGACGAGCGGTTCCGTGCCGAGCACCTCGCTGGCGAAAGCGGGATCGGCGGGCGCGTCCCCGAAGGTGAAGCAAACGTCCACTTCGGACTCCCGGACGGCCGCGTACAGCTCGCCGCGGCCGCCTTCCCGGACCGAGACCCGCACCCGCGGCCACCGCTGCCGGTACTCCTTGAACATCCCCGGAACCCGGTGCGCGCAGAGGGTTTCGAGCGCGCCGATCGTCAGCTCGCCCTCGGGTTCACCACGTTCGTCGTCCACGGCGGCCTTGGCCTCCTCGACGAGCGCGAGCACCCGATCGGCGTACCCCACCAGCCGTTCCCCGGCCGCCGTGAGCGCCAGCCGCCGGCCGCGCTCGAACAACGGCGTCCCGAGTTCGCCTTCGAGGGCCTGGACTTGCTCGGTGACGCTGGACTGCGCGTAGTGCAGCTCACCGGCGGCCCGGGTGAAGTTGAGCGTCCGCGCGACGACGCGGAAAGTGCGCAGGTGGCGCAGTTCCATGGTGTCCCCCATCGGCGTTCCCGATACCGGCCATCGTAACTCCCTGCTTCCGTCCACGTCACGCAGCGTCCAGGCTCGAAGCCGTGCCAAGACTCCTCACCGGCCTCTCGCTGGGCTACTTCCTGGTCATGCTGGACACCACGATCGTCACGGTCGCGCTCCCGGCCCTGGCCCCATCGCTGGCTGATCAGCAGTGGATCTCGAACGGCTACACGTTGACGTTCGCGGCGTTCCTCCTGACGGCGGGCGCGTGGTCCGACCGCTACGGCGCCCGCCGGATCTTCTTCCTGGGCTTGCTGTCGTTCGCGCTGCTCTCCCTGCTCTCGGCCATGTCGGTTTCCGTCCCGATGTTGATCGCTTTACGCGCCCTGCTCGGCATCGCCGGCGCCCTGCTGGTGCCGTCGTCGCTGTCCCTGATCGCGGTCGCCTACCCGGAACCCGCGTCCCGCGCGAAGGCCATGGGCGTGTGGGCGGCGGTGAGCGGAACCGGCCTGGTGGCGGGCCCCCTGCTGGGCGGCCTGCTGACTGAGACGTTCGGCTGGCGGGCGATCTTCGTGGTGAACGTCCCGGTGGCGCTGATCGCGCTGGCCCTGTCCCGCAAGGCCCCGGCAACCCCACCCAAACCCCGCCACACCGACCTGACCGGCCAGCTGTCCGCGGTGATCGCGTTGTCGACCCTGACGTACGCCTTGGTCGAGCGGAACTGGTGGGCACTGTTGCCATCCGCATTGGCGGCGGCGGTGTTCGTGATGACCCAACGCCGCCCGGACGCGATGCTCCCGTCCCGCCTCATTTCCCGGAACCTGCTGGCGGGCGCGATGGTGAATTTCGCATTGTCGGGTGTTCTGTTTGTGCTGTCGCTGTATTTCCAGAATACCCGGGGATATTCATCGTCGTCGACGGGCTTGGCGTTCCTCCCGCTGACGATTCCGACGGCGTTCAACCCGATCTTCACCGGCCGCCTGGTGGCCCGGATCGGCCCCCGGATCCCGGCGGTGTCGGGCTTCCTCCTGATGTCGGCCGGCACGCTGCTCCAGGCGCTCGCACCTGCTCTTTCGGTGGTGGCGTTGGTGCTGCTGGGTTTCGGGGTCTCACTGGCCATCCCGTCACTGCTGACCGCCGTGGTCGGCTCTGCGCCGCGGGAACTGGCGGGCATCGCGGGCGGCGCGTTGAACGCCGCCCGCCAAACGGGCGCGGTCCTGGGCGTGGCGATCCTCGGCTCCCTGCTGAACGTCGCCACGACTGCCGTCGTACTCGTCGCGGTGAGTGTCCTGCTGGTCGCCGGCGCGTTGATTGTCGCGGGCCGCCGAGCCTGATGACAGCGCCTGTTTCCTGTTTCCTGCTTCATTGGTCAACAGGCAACTCCTTGTTGTGAATTCGTGCGTGACGAATCCTGATCGCAGGGCGCGGAAATTCCGCAGAAAGCCTCGATCAAACACCTTTCCCAAGGAGGATTCGTCATGTCCTTGCCCAAGAAGCTGGCCAAAATCGGCGGCCCGGTGCTCGCGTTCTGCATCATCGCGGCGTCCCCGCTGATCGGTTCCACCTCGGCGTTCGCGGACGGCGACGACGGCGGGACCCCGCCCCCGCCGCCCACCAGCAGCACCCCGCCGCCCGCGGGCACCAACGGCAACCCCTGGCACGGTTGAGGTGCGCCGGACCGGTCGCGAACGGTTCGCGACCGGTCCGGTGAGGGGCGGTGGAACGGCGTCGCCGGGTCATTCGGCGAGCATCAGGGCCGGCGGCAGACGCACTCCAGTTTCGCGCGTTCCCCGCGCACCCGCTCGACGTCCGGCAGGTCGAGCTCGGCGAACCCGTGCTCGGCCGCTTTCCAATGCGTCACGGCGTTTTCGTGGTCGCCCATCGCGTGCAGCGTCTTCGCGATGTCGTGGTGGGCGCGGGCCTCGTACGTACGGTTTCCGTGGCCATCGGCCAGGTCCAGTGCCGCCTTGCCGGCGGTGAGCGCGTCGCGGTGGGCGCCCTGGGCGAGGGCGGTCGCGCCGCGGTCCAGGTAGAGCTGGGTCTGCAGGTCGGCGTCCGGCGCGTTCGCCGCCACCTCGCGCGCCTTGTCGTGGTAGCGCACGGCTTGGGGGAAGCGGCCCTGTTGGCGGTGCACGTTGCCGATGTTGTTCAGCGCGTACGCCTCGACGACGTGGTCGCCGACTTCGGCGGCGTGCCCGTGCGCCTCGGTGTAGCTGGCCAGCGCCTCGGTGAGCAGGCCGAGCTTCTCCTGCGCGGCCCCGAGGTTGTTCAGCGTGTGCGCGACGCCCTGGATGTGGCCGATTTCGCGCAGCATCCGCGCGGCCGCCGCGTTCTGCTCCATGGCGACGGCGAAGTTGCCGTGCAGCTCGTTGAGGTAACCGAGCATGCTCAACGCGTGGGCCTCGCCCCGCCGGTCCTCGGTCTGTTCGTACTTCTCCCGCGCCGCTTCGAGGTGGGCGATCGCCTGGTCGTGCTTGCCCAGCTCCATCGTCGGGATCGCGAGCGCGCACAACGTCGCCGCTTCGCCACGCGGGTCGCCGAGGCGGCGCCACTTCGGCAACGCCCGGGCCGCGAGTTCGAGCGCTTCGGACAGCTGCCCGCGCCGGTCGTGCGCGGTTGCCAGCCGGAGCAGCACGTGCGCCTGGCCGTAGTCGTTGCCCGGGTCGGCGGCGACGGTCTCCCAGGCCAGTTCGAGCGTGCCGATCCAGTCCTCGAACTGGTTGGTCGTGTTGAAGTAGCGCCACAGCAACACGGCCAGCTGCCACGTGTGCTCGGGCAGGTCGTGCTGGGCTGCGTACCGGATGGCGGCCACGAGGTTGTCGCGCTCGGCGACGATCCACCGCAGCCCCGCGCCGGTGTCGGCAAAGGTTGGCGTGACGGCGGACGACCGGTCGGTCGCGGGCAGCTGGGCCTTGTCGAACGGGTACGCGGCGCCGACCGCGGCCGCCAGCGTCACCAGGTAGAAGTCGAGCAGCCGCACGAGGGCTTGCCGGGGCGCCGGTTCGGCGCCGGCGAACTCCTTGAGCGGGTCGAGCATCAGGTACCGCTCCGGCGCGGCCTCCTCCAGCAGGCTGACCTCGTGCAGGTCGTCGAGCAGTGACCGCGCTTCGCCGACGTCGCAGCCGGCCAGCGCCGCGCCACCGGTGACGTCGACTTCCGGCCCGGGCAGGCTGCCCAGCAGCGTGAACATCGCCCGCTGCGGCTCGCCGAGCTGCTGGAAGGACACCCGGACGGCGGCGATGCCGTCCTCCTCGCCCCACGGCCCGCTCTCTTCGAGCAGGTGGAGCAGGTGCTCCAGCGGCCACCGCTCGTGCCGCCGGAACAACGCGGCCGCCACCCGGACCGGCATCGGCAGGAACCCGCACCGCTTGACGACCTCGGCCACCGCCGCCGCCCGGCCGCGGACCCGCGGCGGCTCGGTCAGCGCGTGGAACAGGTCGACGGCTTCTTCGGGAGCCAACGGCGAAAGCCGGACGGAGTCGCCGGTGTCGGCGTCGCCCATCCGGCGGCTGGTGACGACGACCAGGCAGCCGTCCGCCTCGGGCAGCAGCGGCCGGATCTGCTCCGGCGACGCGGCGTTGTCCAGCACGATCAGCGTGCGCGTGCCCCAGAGCGTCGTCTGGTAGAGCGTGGCCTTCCGGCCGACGGTGGCCGGGATCTGCTCGGCCGGGACGCCGAGCTCGACGAGCAGTTCGGAGAGCGCGTCGCCGACGTTCGTCGGGTCGACGCCGGGGGTGAACCCGTTCAGGCGCGCGAGGAGCTGCCCGTCGGGGAACCGGTCGCGGAGCCGGTGGGCCGCCTCGACGGCCAGCCCGGTCTTGCCGACGCCGGGCGCGCCGCTCACCCAGACCGCGCGCCGCCCGGTCGTGGCCGCCGTCTCGATCGTGGCGAGCTCGGCGGCGCGGCCGGTGAACCCGCCGGGCCGCGACGGCAGCGAGCTGGGCGGTTCGCCGTGTTCCGCCCGCGCGGCGAGGTTGCGCAGCACCGGACCCGGTTCCATGCGCAGCTCGGCGAGGGCGTCGCGGGTGCCGTTGAAGACGCGCAGGGCGCCGACCCGGTCGCCGCCGGCGATCAGGGCGCGCATGAGGAGTTCGGCGTGCATCTGGCCGGCCGGGTCGGAGCGGACGAGCGGCCGCAGCCGGTCGCGTGCCGAGCGGTGGTCGCCGGTTTCCAGCTCCAGCTCGGCCAGGTCGCCGACGGTGTCGGGCAGGCTTTCCTCCGGGAAGACCACCTCCGGGCCGCCGACGCGGTCGATGTCGATGTCCTCGAGGAACGTCCCGCGCCAGAGGCCGGCGGCCTCGCGCAGCAGCTCGACGGCCCGGCGCGGATCACGCGTCCGGACCTCGGCGGCTTCGGTCCGCAACCGGTCGAACCGGACGGTGTCGAGCTGCGCGTCGCCGATCCGCAGCAGGTAGCCGGTCGGGGTCGTCTCGATGGTCACGTCGGTGTCCTGCACGACGTCGCGCAGCCGCTTGATGTAGCCGCGCACCATGGTGGGTTTGGCTTCCCGGCCGGCCCAGACGATCTCCGCGAGGCGCGCGGGTGTCACCGGCTTGTTCGCGTTCAGGAGCAGCACGACGAGGACGAACCGTTGCTGCTGGTCACCCAGCTGCACCGGGGCGCCGTCGTGCCACGCCTCGAGCGGGCCGAGCATCCGAAACTCCACGCGGCCTCCCCGGCGCCAGCTTGCTGTCCGCAAATGACATCGCGCAATCGGCCGAAAGGGTTTCGAAAATCCGCATTTCCTGCACGTTCGATACACACGGCCTTGCCAGGCTGCGCCGGTGAACCAGGGGCGTGAGGGAGAAACCGGTATGGGGTCCGACGTGTTGCCGTGCTACGTCGCTTGCGATGTGTCGCTTTCGATGGCGGATCACCTCGACGAGCTGAACACCGGGCTGCGGGAGTTCCGCGGCGCGGTGGACGCCGACGCGTCGGTCACCGGCCGGATCCTCTGCAGCGTGATCGGGTTCGGGGAGACCCCGCACGTGGTGCAGCCGCTGCTCCCGATGGACGACCTCGCCGAGCTGCCCGCGCCGCGGGCGGGGGCCGGCACCAACTTCGGACCGGCGTTCACGTTCCTGCGCGAGGCCATCGACGGGGACGTCGGCGGGCTGGAGAAGCACCGGCTGCAGGTGCACCGCCCGGTGGTGTTCTTCCTGTCCGACGGCCAGCCGACGGACCCGGTGACCTGGCCGGCGGCGTTCGCTTCGCTGACCGATCCGGCGTGGGCGCGCCGGCCCCGGGTGGTGGCGTTCGGCGTCGGCGACGCGGACGAGGACGCGCTCGGCCGGATCGGGGAGTTCCGCACGTACTTCGGCCGCGACGGCGTCCGCGTGGGCACGGCGTTGATCGCCTCGGTGATGCACGTTCTGTCCACTTCCCGTCCACCGGCCGATCGCATCCTGTCCAGAAAGGAGACGTCATGGAAACGCACTGAAGGAGACCGGCTGTGAGAGGGCGCGCAGAACTGGTCCAGGAGCTGAAAACCCTGCGCAAGGGACGCGGCTTGCTGGGCAGGCTCGAGGAGCGGGTGGGCCCGGTGCTGCGGTCGGCCTGCGAAGTGACCGAAGAGGACGGCCTGGCGACGGTCCGCCAGAAGGTGGCCGGCCGCCTGTCCGAACTGGCCGAACACCTGCCGGAGGACCTGCGGCTGGCGGCGTTGGCGGCCTTCGCGATCTGCGCGGAGGCCCGCCAGCCGCTGTACCAGGACCGGGTGAAGTGGGCGGCGATGCGCGTCGACCGCGACCCGCGGACGGTCCGCCGTCGCGTGGACGAGGCCATCGAGCTGCTGGCCGAGCTGGCCACCGGAGCTTCGGCCGCGCCGGCCGCGTCCCCGGCCGACCGCTGGCACTCGACGTCGCTGACGGTGGCGATGGTCCTCGACCAGCCGCAGCCGGAGATCCTGGAGCAACGCCGGATCGTCGCCGACCAGGACGGCTTGCGTTCGCTGGACCTGGCGGTGTCGTTGCCCGCCGGCCGTCAGGACCTGACGGTGACGGTGTTGTACGGCGGCACGCTGGTGGACCGCGGGATGGAGGCGAGCGACCGCTGGGGCTACGGCCTGGAACTGCCCCGCCCGCTGGCCCGGGGCGAGTCGTGGGAAGTCGCGGCCCTGTTCCGCCTGCCGTCGGCGGCGGCGCTGAGGCCGTACATGGTGTGCGTGCCCCGGCACCTGTGCGACTCGTTCGACCTGCGCGTCCGCTTCGGACTGGAGCACCCGCGCGAGGTCCGCACCTTGGAGGGCGCATTCCAGCGAGACGCCTCAGACCCGGCGTACAGCGGCCGCCGTCACCCGGTCGACTCGGCGGGGGAGGTCCACCTGCGGTTCCGGGGGCTGACTCCGGGGCTCGCGTACGGCGCGAGGTGGGACGACGAGCCGTGAGCGGTCAGTCCAGAAGTCGTTGTTCCTTCGCCACCGCGACGGCGCCGGCCCGGGTGTCGACGGCGAGCTTGCCGTAGATCCGGCTCAGGTGGGTCTTGACCGTGGCCTCGCTGATGAACAGCGCGCGGGCGATCTCGCGGTTGCCCAGCCCCTGCGCGAGCTGACGGAGGATGTCCCGCTCGCGATCGGTGAGCGACGGCCGCGGCGTGCGCAGCTGCGCCATCATCCGGTCGGCGACCGGCGGGGACACCGCGGTGCGCCCGGCCGCGGCCGCCTCGATCGCCGCGTACAGCTCGTTGGCGGACCCGGCTTTCAGCAGGTACCCGGTGGCGCCCGCGGCGATGGCGCGGGTGATGTCCGCGTCGGTGTCATACGTGGTCAGGACCAGGATCCGGGGCGCGCCGGGATCGGCGAGGATCCGCCGCGTCGCCTCGATCCCGTCGATGCCGGCGCCCAGCTGCAGATCCATCAGGACGACGTCCGGGCGCACGGTGGCCGCGGTCGCGACGGCTTCCTCCCCGCTCGCCGTCTCCGCGACGACCTCGATGCCGTCCGCGCCCGACAGCAGGGCGCGCAGCCCGGCCCGCACGACGGCGTGGTCGTCGCACACCAGCACGCGAATACTCATGGGGCAGTCTCCAACGGGATCGCAGCCGAGATGACGGTGCCCTGGCCGGGGGCTGATTCGACGGTCAGCCGGCCACCGAGTTGCTGAGCCCGGGCTCGCATGGCCGGCAGGCCGTGGCCGCGTTCGCCGGGTTCTGTTTCTCGGGCAGCAAAACCCCGTCCGTCGTCGGCGACGTCGAGCACGACCTGGTCGTCGAGGTAGGTGAGCGTGACGACGGCGCGGCCGGCTCGCGCGTGCTCGAGCGCGTTGGCCAGCGCGCCCTGGGCGATGCGGACCAAAGCGGACTGGACGCGCTCGGGCAGCGGCCGCTCGGCGCCGTCGACGCGGACCTCGGCGGGCAGCCCGGCCCTCGTCTGCCGATCGGCGACGGCGTGGAGCGCGTCTTCGAGCGTGGCGTCGGCGAGGTCGGCGGGCGCGAGGTCCTGCACGAGCCGGCGCGCTTCCGACAGGTTGCCGGCGCCGACGCGCAGCGCGGAACGCAGGTGCTCGCGCGCCAGCTCGGGCCGGGCCCAGGCCTGGTCGGCGGCCTGCAGCAGCATCGCCTGGCTGGACAGCCCCTGCGCGAGGGCGTCGTGGATCTCGCGGGACACCCGGTGCCGCTCGGCCAGCACCCCGGTGTTTCGTTCGGACTCGCGCAGCCGCTCGGTTTGCCGCCGCATGAAGGTGATCACCGCGGTCGTGACCAGGGCGATGGCGATCGGCACGATGGTGAGGTTCGGGTCGAAGCCGTCGGCCAGCCGGTTCTGCGAGACGACCACGAGCGCCGTGACCACGGCGACCAGGGCGACGGCCGGGCCGGTCGGCAGCGTGCGCAGGCCCGTGACGAACAGCGGGATCGCCGACCACGCGAAGCTGGGCGCGAGCACCACCAGCACCACCCAGAACACCAGGACGACGATCAGCCAGACGAGGCCGGGCTTCAGCAGCCCGACGCCGTACGCGAGGACGAGGGCCGCGGTCAGCGCGATCACCCAGGGCGCCAGCGGGGTGCCGTCGTGGCGCGTCAGGAACCGGACCGCGGAGGCGAGCACCAGCAGCAAGAACGCCGAGTGCATGACCGCGGCGAGCCACCGCGCGTCGGAGTCGGCTGTCGTCATGTTCGCTCCCCTCCGCTCTCAGCGTCAACCGGGCCCGGTGCCCGCGCATCAGCCGATCGGCTGACCCGGACGTCGGCCGGTCGACGCGGGAAACGTCGCCGACGCGTCGACCGCGTCGAGGTCATGGCGGGCTGAAGCTGGAGTCATCGAACCCCACGATCCCGAGGAGCGCACCATGATCTCGACCCGCACCCGCATCGCCGCCGCTGTCGCCGCACTCGCCGTCACGACGGTCGGCGCGGTGTCGGCCACCGCGGCTCCGGCCACCGGCCTCGTCCAGACGTCACACTTGACGATCGCTTCCGCGCAGAAGGCCGCCCAGGCCGCACTGAACGCCGCGACCAAGGCCGGCCAGCACGTGTCGGTGGCGGTGGTGGACCGCGACGGCAACACGGTCCTGACCCTGCGCGGCGACGGCGCGGGCCCGCAGTCCTACAGCTCGGCGCAGCAGAAGGCGTTCACGGCGGTCTCGTGGAACGCGAAGACGTCCGAGCTGGTGGGCCGCCTGCAGCAGACCCCGACGTTGAAGGACATCGAAGGCACCCTGTTCCTGGCCGGCGCGGTCCCGGTGACCGCGGGCGCCACCCCGATCGCCGCGGTCGGCGTCGCGGGAGCGCCGTCGGGTGCCCAGGACGAGACGTTCGCCCAGGCCGGCGTGGACGCGCTGGGCAAGTAACGTGTCTCCGGTGTTGATCAGTGACGTCCGCCCCTGGGGCGGCGAGCGCAGCGACGTCGAACTGGACGGCGACCGGATCACGGCAATCCGCCCCCACGCTCCTTCGGCGTCTCCTTCGCTCGAGGGCCGAGGCCGCCTGCTGTTCCCGTCGTTCAGCGACGTCCACGTCCACCTGGATTCGACGCGCATCGGCCTCCCGTTCCGCCCCCACACGGGCGGCCCGGGAGTGGTCGCGATGATGACGAACGACCGTGAGAACTGGCGGACAGCGGAGGTCCCGCTACCGGAGCGAGTGGCCGGAACCCTGGAGCGGATGATCGGGTTGGGTACGACCCGAGTCCGCAGCTACGCCCAGGTGGACGTCGACTGCCGCCTGGAGAAGCTGGACGCGGTCCTGGCCGCCCGCGAGATGTACGCGGACCAGGCCGAGGTCCAGGTAATGGCATTCGCCCAGGCAGGCATCCTCCGCGAGCCGGGCACGCTGGACCTCCTGGACGCGGCAATGCGCTCCGGCGCAACGGTCATCGGCGGCATCGACCCGTGCACGCTGGACCGCGACCCGAAAGGACACCTGGACGCGGTCTTCGCCCTGGCCGAGAAGCACCAAGCCGAGATCGACATCCACCTGCACGAGCCGGGCCACCTGGGCCTGTTCTCGACGGACCTGGTGATCGAGCGCGTCCGGGCGCTGGACATGCGGGGCAGGGTGACGATGTCCCACGCGTACGACCTGGGCTCGATCTCGGAGTCGGTAAGCCGCAGGGTGATCGACGACTTCGCTTCACTCGACATAGCGATGACCACAGTCGCCCCTTCTGCCTCGGGCCAGCTACCCCTGCTGGACCTGGTCGCCTCAGGCGTCCGCATCGGCTTGGGCGAGGACGGCCAGCGGGATTACTGGAGCCCCTACGGCAACTGCGACCTACTGGACCGAACCTGGCAGCTGGCCTTCACCCGAGGCTTCCGCCGCGACTCGCACATCGAGCTGGCTCTGGCGGTGGCGACGATGGGCGGAGCATCAATCCTGAGCCACGACGTCCCCCGCTTGACGGGTCTCGACGACCGCCCAGGCCTGGTAGTGGGCGACCGCGCAGACTTGGTCCTGGTGGACGGAGAGACCCCGACAAGCGCGGTGATGGACCGAGGCAAGGACCGAACAGTCCTCCACAACGGCGTCTTGGTGGCGGACGGTCTCGCCGTGCTCAAACGATGATCGAAGGATCAGCGGCCGTGATGGGTGAACGCGGCCCAGTACCGGGGATCGGACAGCGCCGCTGAGGTGGCGGTCACGGTGAGTTCGGTGGGCAGCCCCGCGAGCGGAGGCCGGTGGGGATCGATGGCCCAGAGCTGCATTGCGAGCAGCGCCTCCGACGGACTGCGGCCGAGCTGCAGCTCGTGGTGGAAGTAGCACATCAGCACAGCCGTCTGGTGGGTCGAGACCCGCCATTTTGTACCGATCACCGACGACGCGCCGGTGGCGAGCAATGCGGTGGCAATGGAAAGCCCCTCGTCGGAGTCACCGCCGAGATCGGTCTCGCAAGCCGCGGTCACCACCAGCCCGCCCGGTGTCCGTTCGGAGCGCGGGACAGCCGGGTTGAGCAGTTCCAGGACCGACATCGCCGCCTCGCCGGTGCCGATGCGGGCGTTGACCGGGTCGGGCTCCGCCACCGCGTGGCTGGCCAGGTGGAGTACCGCCGGACGACGATCGCCCAGCAGCACGTCGATCAGGACCTCACGGGAAACGGCAACCGCCCCGGGCCAGGAGCTGTGGCCGAAGAACCGGCCCTGCGGGTGGAGAGCCGCGAGGTAGCGCGCCTCCTGTCCGCCGATTCCGGCGTCGTCCCCGTCCGCCACGAAAGTCATACCGGCCTCGGCCGGGAGCACCGGACGGCGAGCCACTTCGCCGAGCTGGTGGGCGGACGCCGCGTAGGTCACTTGGAGCCGCTCGGGGAGGAACTGCCCTCCGCCGGGCTCGCGGGCCGCGTGCCAGGGAATGCGGTCGAGGCTTCCGCACGGGATGAGCGCGATGCGGCGCGCATCGCAAAGGTGCTCGCTCAGCCGGCCCATGGTCGTTCGCCATGCCCACTCACAGGAGGCGTTGATGTCCGTCGGGGCTTGTTCCGGCGGCCCGAGGTCCGGTAGTTCGAGGCGCCCCAGCTCGCCGGTACGCGAAAGGTGGACGGCGTGCCCGGCGGTGTTGTTCCCACCCGGCACCAGGTAGACGAGGAAGTCGAGTCCCAGTTCTCGCAGTACACCTGCCACCTCACCGGCGACCGGCTGAGGTGGCCACTGGCCGACGTCCTCCGGGGCGATCGAATCAAGGGCTCGCCGGCGCAGGTCGTCGGGGATGGCGACTCGGCCTCCGGCGATCGCCGACATCTCGGCGCCGGTGAGGGCGTTCGCCGGAACGGCCCGCGTGACCGCGGGCGTGACGCGTTCACGCAGGACCGCGGGCAGGTTCGTGGCGGCGTGCAGGCGCAGAGTGCGGCCGATCTCGAGCATCGCGAACGCGGGTTGTGGCCTGTCCCGCTCGAGGCAGCGCCGGGCCCAGCCGACCGCTGTCGCGGCCGCCGACGCGGCGAGCGAGGCGCACTCCGCGAGGTCGCGCTGGATCAGGATCTGCCGCGCGTACCTCCGGAGGACCAGGCAACCGGTGGTGACAGCGGCCTCGAGATCGGCCTCGGTGCCCCGGAGCCACCACGCCTCGATCAGGGGCTCGATCCTGCCGAGTGCGACCGGAAGATCGAGCAGCCCGTCAGCGAGGCTCTTCTCCACCAGGCCGATCGCGTCATCGAGTGCGGCCGGATCACCGCTCACCCGGTAGACCGTCAGGCACGCCAGGCTCGCCATCGTGGTCATGACGACGCCGGTCTGCCATTCGACGGCATCCTCGCCTGCCACGGCCCTGAGCTTCTGCGCCGCGTCGAGGATACCTGGCTGGTTCCCCGTTCTGGTGTTCTCGAGGAGGTCCAAGAACACGCCGAAGGCGGCCGGGTAGGGACCGAAACCCACGGTGAACTCGCGAAGCTTGATCAGCGAGGCGGCGGCGTCGGCGGCGGCAGCAAAGTCGTCCGACAACAGCTTGCCGAGGTCGATCTCATCGTGCCGCACGGGGCCGGTGCCGCCGAGGAGACCGATCATCGTTTCCAGCTTCTCGAGGTCGTGGAGCTCGTACAGGGCGTTCGCGGACCGTGGCCTGCCGCCCACGTCCCGCAGGTGCTCGGCGGCCGCACGAAGGTCCGCCGTGTCCCCGACCGTCAGGTAGCGCATGAGCAGGCTCCACGCGAGGCCGCAGACGGCGTCGTGGCGGACACTGTCGCCGAGCGGGAGCCGATCGAGCATCTCCTGGTGCCGGAGGACGCCGCTGTTGACCATGTCGTGGTCGCGGTTCTCGGCGCCGAGCAGGACTTCGGTGCGAGCGAGCGCGAAGCGCGCCAGCGCCCAGATCGGTTCGTCGAGCTGGTTTCCCGGGTCGGCGGTCAGCAGCAGCTCCCGGACTCCGTGGAGGTCGACCGGCTGCTCGAACTGGTTGTGCCGGTGGAGCAGCGCTGTCCCGAGAAGGATCTTGGTGAGCGGGTTCAGCGGATGACCGGCGGGACAATCGGTCAGCAGCTTTTCCAAGCTTCTCAGGACCTTCTCGAGCCCGGGAGGATCACCCAGCACGGCCGTACGGTTCATGCGCTGCAGTGCTAGTTGAAGGCGCAGAGGCAACCGCAGCGGATCGTCCGATCGCAAGCGGGCGGCAGCCCCGGACAACTCCTCGATGATCACTTGCTGTTCTTCCAGTTCTTCGGTCGCGTCCGGGCCCGGAACCTCGCCGCGCAGGTGCGACCGGAACAACACGACCGACGTCCGGAGTTCCTCGCGGCCCGCCGTTCCGGCGGGCAGTGCTTCATGCCAGCCGCGCAGGAGAGCCAGTTCGCGGGTGCCGGTGACTGCGTCGAAGTCAGCCATCGCGCCCAGCGGCGACCAGCCGAAGGCGCGCAGCCCGTGGCGTCGAGCGAGGACGTGGGCGCCTGCCACGAGCAGGGTCAGCAACGTCTTGTGGTCCGCCACGTCCGCCCGCGCGGCCGCCCACATCCGCTCCGCCACCCGGGCCGTCTCGTCGTCGGCGCACGGCCCGTCAAGTGCCAGCTCCGCGCGGGCGAGCGCTCGCCACGACTGGACGAACTGCTCGGTGATCGGCAGCTCGTCCAGCAGTTCGATCAGCCGTCCGACGTCGTTCTGCGGCCGGGAGCGGCGCAGGCTGTAGGCCTCCGCCAAGGCGAGCCGCACAAGCAGGCTTTCGTCCCGCATCCGGTCCTTCAGCGCTTCGAGCTTGCCGATCGCCGTGGCCATTTCTTGCGGTTCGCCGTCCCGGCAGAACGTCACGTAGAGCTCGCTCAGTTCTTCGGCGCACAGCTCCGCCCCGGATTCGGGCGGCCCGTTGGCCAGTACGCGTTCCAGGGTGCCGATCGCATCTCGGCGGTCCTGGTCGTCCGCGGATATCGCGAAGCGCAGGCTGAGCATGTGAGCGAGATCGAAGGCCTGGTCCGAGGCGTCCAGATCACCACTGCGTGCGTGCGCGATGGCGGTGTCCAGCTGCGAGAGCTTGGCCAGGCTCGCGGGGCTCGTGACGTGCTGATTGAAATGCAGGCGCGAGAGGCGGTGGGTCACGAGGTCGAGCAACGGCTCAGCGAGCTCCTCGCTCTGGAGCACGTCTCGCAGCAGGGGCAACGCTTCCCGTTCGCCCTCGTCGTGCAGCTCCAGCCCGATGCCGAGGAATGCCTGCGTCGCGTGATCGGCGCCGGGCTTGGCCCGGGCGATTCGCAGCCACTTGACCGCCGCCTCGACGTCGCCCTGGGACCGTTCGTCCTCGTTGCGCGTGAGCAGCAGCCGGCCGAGCATGGTGAGCAGGGGTGCCCATTCGAGGAACGGCGCGATCTCGCTGAGGTGATCGATCGCCCGGGTGAGATCGGCGGGATCACCGTTCGCCTCCCAGCGCTCCTCGTACCGGAACGGGAGTTCGGTGTGGAGCTCGAAGCGCAGCGCGGGATCGTCGCGGGCCCCGGCCATCGCCACTTCGCCGTGTCTGATGGCTTCGTCGAACTCGTCCTCCGGAAGCAGGCGGGCGAGCAGAAGCCTGACGTGCAGCCCGGTCTCGTCGCCCGGATCGAGCGAGGCCAGCAGCCGCCGGAGGTCGGCGGGATCCGGTTCGCGACCGAAGAAATCCTCGTCTTCATCGTCGGCCACGCGTACCTCCGCTCCTCGTCCGACACTACGCGCCGGATGAGTCGTTAGGGGTGGCAACAAGTTGTCACCCCTCGATCCTGGCGCACTCGAGAGCGCCGGCGTAGACACAGGACTCGAGGAGGACGGAATTGGCGTACCACAACGGGATCATCGAGATCACGAGGCAGCTCGAGCACGTCCTGGCGCGGATGGGTGCTGCGGACGCGACGAAGCTGCGCTCATTGCTGGGTGCGTTCGCGACGAGCGTCGAGGAGAACCGCGATCAGCTGGCCTCCGACATCGCGACGCTGGTGATGCCCTGGTACGAGCCCGGTGAACCGATCTACGAAGCGTTGAACGAGACGCGGTACGCGGAGGTGCGTCAAGCTCCCGTAGTGGCGCTATTCCTGGTTCGCCTCGCCCTGGGGCTGCCGGCCGCGGACGACCCGCGTGAGCGAATCCTCGGCATCCAGCAGGTGACGACGGCCACCGAACTCCGTCGCCGGGGAGCCGATCCGGACGTCCGCGACCTGATCCGGCTGCCACGGCCCGACGGTTCGGTGTCCGTGCCGGACTTCCAGTTCGACGCCGATCTCCGGCCCCGTTCCGTGGTCCTCGAGGTCAACCGCGTGCTCGGCGCGGATGACGATCCGTGGGCGGTCGCGGACTGGTGGGTCAGCGGGAACATCTGGCTCGACGCGGTACCCGTCACGTTGCTGTCCGACAACGTCGTCGAACCCGGCCTCGTCGCGGCCGCGACCGCCGCAGTGGACGGGTGATCCCGTGCCGTCGCGCCGGCCGCCGGCCGCGCTTCCCCGAGAGCCCGCACGTCACCGCCTCGCCGCCGGGACGGTGCTCTGGCGCGTCCACTCGAATCACACCGAGGCCGTGGCGGCCGACCCGCCGGTGCGGTCGGTCTTCGGGGGCGGCCGGTTCGACGCCGTGGCACCAGCGGAACGTGGTCAGATGTACGTCTCGCCCGCCGACCGGACCGCGGTGCTGGAGCGTTTCCTGCCGGACCTGGTCTTCGACTCCGACGGTCGACGGTTCCTCCTGCGGCGGGCGGTCGAGCGGAAGCGGCTGTCGGCACTGCGGGTCACACGGGACCTGTCACTCGTTCGCCTGGTTTCCGGCGAAGACCTGGCCGCGATCGGGCAGGACCGCTGGCTGTTGACCGAAACGCAGTACGGTCCGACCCGGGAGTGGGCCCGGTGGCTGCGAGAGCAGGCGCCCTGGGCCGACGGGATCGTCTGGCAGTCCACCGTGGACCTGCCGGCGGAGACGATGGTGCTCTTCGAACGGGACGACCCTCCGGTCGAGGTCGTGGACTGGCAGTCCGGCGAACTCGGCGGGGTGGAGCGGGCGGCCTGGCTCGGCGCCGTGCTCGGTGCTCACGGTGTGCAGACGGACTCACCGAGACGGTCCCGCGTCAAGGTCTTCATCAACTACCGCAAAGGCGAGTGCGGCGAAGCGGCGTTTCTGTTGCACAACCAGCTCGCGCTCCGCTGGGGAGACCAGAAGGTCTTCCGGGACCACCGGTCGATCCCGCCCGGGCAGGTCTTCCCGGGTGAGTTGATCGACAAGGTGCGCACGTGCCGTGCGCTCCTCGTGCTGTTCGGCCTCGGCTGGGAAGACCACCGGGGAGCGAGTGGCCGCGCGCTCGATGATCCCCAGGACTGGGTCCGGCGGGAGATCGAGGAAGCGACGGCCGCGGGCGCCGAGGTCGTTCCGGTGCTCGTGGGCGCCCGTCGGCAGCTCACCGACCGGAATCTGCCCCACGCACTGGCGCACCTGGCTCAGCGGCAAGCTCTGCACCTTCCGCACGGGTTCGGGGAGGCGGAAGTGAAGTGCCTCGTGGACCGGCTGATCGAGCGGATGCCGTGGCTGGACGAGGATGACGACGAGGACGAGAAGACAGCCTGACGGGCGAGCCCGGCGTGAGGTTCAAAGCCAGCCTCGCTTGGCGACCGCGACCCCGGCGGCGAACCGGTTGTCCACGCCCAGCAACGCGTAGACCGCTTTGATGCGCCGCCGGACGGTGGTGACGCTGATTCCCAGGCGGCGTGCGATGACGTGGTCGTCGTAGCGCGCCATGAGCACCAGAACACATCGTTGCTCTTCGGGCAAGCCGTTCGCCGTCGATTCGGTCATGGTGTGCATCCGGTCTTGAGGTGGACCACCCGGCTGAGGGCTTCGCCCAACCGGCTCTGGGGCAGTTCGCCGGCGGCGACGGCGTGCTCCAGCCGGTCGAGCACCGGTGAAACGGGCTCGGGCGACGACCAGAGAACGAGGTCCGCGCCCGCGACGAGTGCGCGGGTCGCGGCCTCGGCCAGACCGAACCGGTCGGTTATCGCCCGCATCGCGCCGAGGTCGTCGGTCATGGCGACTCCGTCGAACCGGTATTTGCCACGAAGCAACTCGTACGCCGCCGCGCTGAGCGACGCCGGCAGTCCGCCGGTCAGGCCGGGGACGTCGAGGTGCCCCATCATCACGACCGGTGCGCCGGCCGGCAGGAGCATCTCGTAGGGCTTCAGGTCGCGGCTTTCCAGTACGGTTAGGGGCGGTGTGCGCGGAAGCAGACGGTGTGAGTCGCCGGATGCGTTGCCGTGTCCTGGAAAGTGCTTGAGCACGGGGGTGACGCCGGCCGCGCGCAGCCCGTCGGCGAACGCACCGGCGTAGCGGGTCACGACAGCCGGATCAACGCTGAACGAGCGGTCACCGATCACGCTCTTCGCGGGCGCGTCGCTGACGTCGGCGACAGGGGCGAGGTCCATGGTCACCCCGCGATCCAGGAGCTGACGGCCTCGGCTGTAGCCGAGTGCGCGGGCATGCTCCGGGCTGCCGGTGGCGGCCAGGGTGCGCGCGCTCGGTGTCGCGCCGTCGAGGTCGTCGATCCGCTGGACCCGGCCGCCTTCCTCGTCCACGGCGGTCAGCAGCGGGATCCCGGCCATCGCGCTGATCGCGGCGAGGCGGCCTCCGGTCAGCAGCCTCGTCGAAGTGCCCCCGATGAAGATCGCTCCGACGTGCTCATCCCGGACGAGACCGGCGGTCGCCCGCTCCTGTCCCGGGTCCGCCCCGGCCATGATCAGCTGGGCGACTCGCTCCCGTGTGGTCAGGCCCGAGAGGAGATCGGCGCAGTCGCCGGACGGCCGGCTCGGCACCGCGAGCGCACCGGCGGTGGCGGATTCCACCGGCTGCGTCGGCGATCCGGCTCCCATCAGGCAGGCGACGGCGCCGCCGGAGAAAGCCAGCAGGAGCGCGCAAGTCCGAGTGCGATACCCGGGAGTCTTCACCATGCCTCCGCCTCGGTGCCCGGTGGGCGAGTGGAACCGGAAAGAATGTTCGTGTCCACGTTCGATTCCCGGTTGCGAAACGTTACAAGATTTTCTGGAACCGCGACCGAGCCGCCCTGTCCACTTTCTGTCCAGATCCTGACCGTCTTGTTTAGAGTGGGAGCAGGCCGGACCGCTGGAGATCATGATGATGACAACGAGCCGGTAACGCATTGCCTGTCGCTCTCTCCAGTGTCGTAACGCGGAAAGCAAGCAGACCGACATCGCTGGCGTCCCGGCCACGGAAATCCGCGTCGCCGGATTTTGTGTCCTTTCTGAATGGAGTCGAGGTGCCTGTTCTCAATTCGAGGCCGCCGGTCGAGGCCCCGGCACCGGCCGATTCCGGCTGTCCGGGATGCGGAACGCGCGGGCCTGCGAGTGATCGTTTCTGCGCCGCCTGCGGGCAGCCTCTGGGGCGAACCGTGTCTGTCGCCGCAGCCCCGAGGGAGGAGACCCGGCCGGCAGCGGGGGCGCGTGGCGACGTGCTGCTGGAACTGCTCGAGCGCCGTGGTGAGCTCGGGCCGCAGCGGGTCGCCGTGGCCGTCGGCGGGGAGGCGATGTGCCTGGCGTGCGGGACCGACGCGACCAGAGGGCAAGCAGCTTGCGCGGAGTGCGGTGCGCCCATGCCGCTCGGCGTCGCCGTGGACCGGCCGGCTGTCCTCGGCAGGTTCCATAAGCACGGGCGCCGGCTCGTCCGGGCGAAGTTCGCGCTGTGCGTGGGTTTCGCAGGCGGGGGCGCAAGACTGCTCAAGGGGAACGGCGAATTCGACGTCGTCGCCCTCGACGAGCTTTCGGCCGCGGAGGTCCCGCTCAACAGCGAGGTGGACCTGCGCGGGCTGCGCGGTCCGGCGGCAGCTCTGCTCTGGTGGGCAGCTCGGCCCACTGCCCCACCCGGCGTGGCGTGGTCACCTGCGGCTCTGCCGGCTCACGTCCGTTCCGCTTACGCGGCGGATCTCGGCGCGACGAGGTTGCACGCGCTCGACCTGCTCCGCCTCGACCGCCCGGATCTGCTCGGCGAGATCGGTCTCGGCGAGCCCGAGGCGACCTGGCTGAGTGTTGTGCACGCGGCCAGGAGGTCTCGGTTCGAGGCCCTCGTCGATGCCGCGGCGAGACTGCCTGCCGGCCGCTACCGGAGGGTTGTCGCCGTTCTGTCCGCCTGCGCGGACGGAATCGTGGGTGTGCCGGGTGCGGCCCAGCGGCTCGCCGGGTGCCTGGTCGCCTTCTCCGCGGACGAACCGCTCGCCGCCGCGCTGGAAAGGAAACTGGGGATCCGGAAGGCCGCTCACGGCGACGTCATGGCCGACGAGTGGCTCCGCGCGCAGAGACACGGTTTGCCCGGCACCGTTTTCGCGATGCTCGACGGGCGACCCGACGAGGAGACGGCCGGCCTGCTGGGGCCCGCCGGAAGATTGGCTGCGGCCCACGGTGGCTCGCTCGCGGTTGTCGGAGCACCGGAGATCACGGTCGCGTCGATGACCGTTCTCGACGACATCATCGAGCGCGGCGCGGTCGACGCCGAAGCTGTGCGAAGCGCACAAAGGCCGGTTGACGAGCTCACCTACCTCGTCGGACGCACGCAGCCGGAGAAGTTGACGGAAACCGAACTGGAAACACTGGGGCACCAGGACGAACTGGACCGGCGTGCTTTTGCTCGCACCGGCGAGGTCCCCGCAGAACGGCGTGAAACCCGGCTGGGCAAGCACTTCGCCGCGGTCGAGGCATTCGAGCGCAGCCGACCGCAGGACGTCACGATCGGCGACGTCCTCGCGGAGTACCGCTCGGTCGCGGAACACCTGGTCGGCTTGCTCGAGGAGTCCGCCGAAGCTCCGGCCGGACTTCCGGAACCGATCGTGGCGGACGTGTCGGTGTGGAGCTACCTCGTCCGGACCTACGGCGCCGACCGCCTGCGGGCCGTTCCCGGGCTGGCGGCACGCCACCCGAGGTTCTTCGAGTGGGTTTCGCTGTACGCCGCGAGGGAGCACCTGTTCCTCGCCCAGTGGCAGGCCGGAGCGGACGCCGCACGGGAATGTCTTCGCGTCGCCGTCGACGAGTCCGTCCGCGACGAGGCCCAGAACCTGCTCGCCTGCGCCCTGCACAACCTGGGCGACCACGCGGGAGCGGTCCGGGAGCTGGAGAGCGCGCTCGAAGGCGAACATTCGCCGGCGTTGCTGGCCAACATCGGCGTGGTCGCCCCCCACCTGGACACCGAACTCGCCGCGCGGCACCTCGCCCGGTTGGTCCGCGAGGCGCCGACGGCTGCGATGCGGACGGCGGCGGCGGTGCGGGCACTGGCGATCTGGCGGGGCGAGGGCGAGCGTGTCTGGGAGGGTGAAGAAGCCGGTCGTGAGCTGCCGACCGTGCTGCGTGAGCCGTTGCGGTCGATCGTGGCCGAAGACATCCCGCTGGCTGACTTCCGGGAAATCAGCCTGGTCCTGTCGAGATTCGACAAAGCGTGGATCAGGCGGCCGGAGAGCCTCGCGCGGTCCCCTCACGCGAAGAGCCTGGAAGCCCGGTACGCCCGGGCACGAGCCGAAGACGACCTGTCCGCGGTCATCGACTTCTTCGCGTCGATCCGGAACTGGGACCAGGGCCCGGACTGGGTGCGGCCCGCTCGCGACCAGCTGATCGACGACGTGCGCGCCGTCATGGTCGAAGACCTCGACGGAGCGGCCGTCGCCGGGTCCACGGCGTTCGCCCTCGCCACCCGCCTGAGCGGGCTCAGCCCGTACGACCGCGTATCGCTGAGCGTGCTCTCGGCCTGCACCGTCAGCTACGTCCTGCTGCTCGACGACAAGGAGATCTCCGACGCGATCGTCGACATGCACAAGTCCGCGCTCGAGCTGCTCCCGGGACTGAGCGACGAAGACCGATCCCGCATCGAGCCGTTCGTCGAACTCGCCACCCGGCGAGTGGCCATCAACATCCAGCAGGCGCGGGTACGCGAGATCGGGAAGATCGTCGATCCGTACAACCAGGCCGTGGACATCCTGGACGTGGTCCAGCGTGGGACGACGGCCTGGTTCACCGCCCGCGGGGTGGTCGCCGAGACCGTCGAGCTCTGCCGAGCGACTCGCACGCAGCTGCTGCCCTGGTCTCGCGCCGTCGAGCACGCGGAGACCCGGACGGACATCCTCGATTTCCTCGATCAAGTCCGTGACCTCGAATTCAAGGCCCAACGCGCCCTCGGCGGCTGAGGAGAGTCATGCGCAACCCCTACCTGTTGCTCGGGATCGACTACGGAACCCCGCCCGACCTCGCGCGCCGGCACTTCGCACGCGCCGCGCGGCGTGTGCGCCGTGCCGCGGGCGGTCCGGTCGGCATCGAAGACCTGAACTGGGCCCTTCACGAGGTGCAGAACCGGGCAGGCACGGCCGAGGACGACGTCAGCGTCTACCGGGTGCCCGCCAACCCGGCTGTGTTCACCCCGCTCGCCCGCGGCCTGTTCGCGCTGCCACCGATCCGCCTCCCGAGGCGCACGGACACCTCGGACGACGACCGCGCGGTGCTCGCCGACGAGCTCGCCAAGGACGTCGGCGAGCTGGTCACCACGGTCATTCGGGCGACGGCCACCTTCGACTACGGCTACCTCACTCCTGAAGGGAACGAGTTATGACCCGACGCACCGACGCGCTTCTCGCGCGGCTGTCCGAAGTCGAGCGATCACTGGACCGGATCAGCCGCTCGATCGAACGCATCGAGGTGGCGACCATCGTCCGCGAGCCTTCGTCGGCGTTGTCCGTCGACGCGTACGACGGGCTGCGGCGCCAGATCGTCGCGGCTGCCCAGGAGCGGACGGCGCACCTGAGGCAGCTCGCGGTCTTCGCGGAGGCCGCGCACGCCCAGGCTCCGCAGCTCCGGCAGGTGGTCGAGGAATGGCTCAGCCAGGCGGGGGTGGTCCGCTGGGCCGACCCCGCCGACTCGCGGTACTACGACGACCTGGGAGGTGACGGCGACGAGCTGCGTGTCCTTCGGCACGCCTTCGTCGACGAGGCAACCGGCCGACCCGTCGTGATGGGGCAGACCGAACGCGTGCCACGCCTTCCCGCCGCTCGGCATGCAGGAGAGCGCGAGGTGCGGTCGTGAACCCCTACGGCATCGACTTCGGCACGACGAACTCGGTCCTGGCCCAGTGGAACGGCCACGAGGTCGAGGTACTCTCCATCGACTCGCCGCCGGGGGAGTGGGAGCAGCTCGGGTTCGACAAGGTGATGCCCTCGGTGGTCGGCGTGTCCCAGGACGGGCGCCGGACGACGTTCGGCTGGGCCGCGAAGCGACAGCAAGAAGGCAAGCTCGAAACCGTCAAGAGGCTGTTCGCCACGGAGGAGTTCGTCGACATCGGCGGTTCGCGGGTGTCAGTCGAGGAGGCCGCAGCGCTGCTCTTCGGTCACCTGCGCAGCGCCTCGGCCGGGGTCGAGGTCGACCGAGCGGTAGTGACCATCCCGGCCAACAGCCGCGGTTTGGCCCGCTACCGCACGAAGCTCTGTGCCGGGCTCGCCGGCATCGACGTCCAGGCGCTCGTCAACGAGCCCACGGCGGCCGCGATGGCCTATGCCGTCGACGCCCGCCGCGACCAGAACATCCTGGTGTTCGACTGGGGCGGTGGAACTCTTGACGTCACCGTTCTCGAGACGATCGAAGGTGTCTTCATCGAACGGGCGTCAAAGGGAATTCCCCGGTCGGGCGGGATCGATCTGGACGAGGCGTTCGCACTGGCGATCCGCAACCGGCTTCCGCGGCGGCCGTCGTGGTCGCCGGGGCAGGAAGCGCAGTTCCGGCTGGAGGTCGAGCGGGCGAAGATCCTGCTGTCCTCCCAGGAGGAGACGAACCTGCGGCTTCCGGACGGCGAATACGTCCAGGTCGACCGGGTGCTCTTCGAGAAATCGATCGGCAAACTCCTCGAGGAGGCGCGGCAGCCCATCCTGCAGTGCCTGCGCGACCTCCAGATCGGTCCGGGCGGAATCGACCAGCTGGTCATGGTCGGTGGCAGCAGCAAGATCCCGGCCGCGCGCAAGCTGGTGTCGGAAACGGTCGGCCGCGAACCGGCCACCGGCTGCGATCCCATGACCGCGGTGGCGGAGGGGGCAGCCATCGCGTCCGCGATCCTGCTCGGCCAGCTGGACAAGGACTTCTTCGTGTCCACCGAACACGCGCTGGGCACGATCGTGCACAACGACAACCAGCGTCCGGAGTTCAGCGTGCTGATCCCGCGGAACCGGCAGCTGCCGGCGAGGGAGAGCGACAACTACATCCCGGCCGTCCAGGGACAGCGATCCGTGCTGGTCCGGGTCATCGAAGGCGATCCGGCCAAGGAGGTCTCCGATCCGGACAACGTGGTGCTCAAGGAGTGGAGCATCGACGTCGACCCGGATCTGACCCAGCAGGAGAACGCGTTCGACATCAGCTACGAGTACAACGTGGACGGCATCCTGCACATCACCGTCACCAACACCAGGACTGGCCGGGTGATGTTGCGCGACGACGTCTCGTTCGGCGTGACCAAGGACAAGTCGCAGCTGATCAACCTCGCGACCCGGGTCCGGACGACCATCGAGTCGGGTGGCGGACCGGCCGGTTCGGCGACACCGGCGCCTGTGGCGACCGCGACTGCGCCCGCGCCCGCGCCCGCCCTGGACAGCGCGACGGTCCACCTGCTCGAGCGTGCGCGGAACAAGGTGGTGCCGTTCGTCGGCGAGGACGAGGGGCAGCGCCTCGAAGCGTTGTGCTCGGACCTCGAGCGATCGGTCGGCGCGGCTTCCGACGAGTGCCGTGAAGCGCTGGAACGCAAGCTCCGCCAGTACGCCTACCTGTTCTGATCCGATCGAGAGAAGGAACCATGCCCGACGAACTCGCCAAAATCCTGCCGTTCTACGTCGTGATCGATGTTTCGTGGTCGATGGACGGGGAGCAGCTCCAGAACGCCAATGACATCATGCCGAGGCTCTCGGACGCGCTGGCGACCGATCCGATCCTGACCGACAAGATCCGGCTCGCGCTCGTCGACTTCGCCGGTGACGCGCAGGTTCGGCTGCCGCTGTGCGACCTCCTTGACCCCGACGTCGTCCTGCCGGGGTTGTCGTGCCGGGGATCGACGTCCTACGCGGCCGCGTTCCGGTTGCTGCGCAAGGAGATCGAGGCGAACGTGACGCAGTTGAAGGCCGACGGTTTCAGCGTGCACCGGCCGGCGGTGTTCTTCCTGACCGATGGAGCACCCACCGACACCGAAGACGAGTGGACAAGCGCGTTCCGGGAGCTCACCGAGTACGACCGGCAGTCCAACGTCGGCTTCGCGATGTATCCGAACGTGATCCCGTTCGGGGTCAAGGAGGCCGATCCGCAGGTCCTGCGACGGTTGATCCACCCCGCGACGGGGACGAAGCAGAGCCGGATGTACCTGATGGACGAGGGGAACGACGCCGCGCAGGCGATCGCCGGCATGGCCGAGATCATGATTTCGAGCGTCCTCAGCTCCGGGACCAACCTGGCCGGCGGCGACTCCGGCCTGATCCACCCGGATCCCGCGGACCTGCCGAGCGGGGTCGCGGCCGCGAATGCGGACGGGGACTTCCTGTGACCCACCACCTGGACGAAAGCGCTGCGCAGCCCGCTCCGCGGTTCGATCCGGTCGAACCCGTCCGGATCGGCGACCCGGGCCGGGCCGCCGTGGCCGTGAAACCGAAGCTCGACTCCCGGTTCCCGGACGTGCCCGCCTACATCATCGACGCGGACCAGGTGCGGGACGACCGCGGTGGCGCGAGCCTGGAGCTGCGAGCCGCCAGCATTCGAGGGCTGTCGCACCGCTTCTACGGCTCGGCGCGGCAGGACGCTTACGCCCGGATGTTGAGTGAGGACGGCCGTTACCTCGTCGCTTGTGTCGCCGACGGTGTCGCCGCCGGCGAGTATTCGCACCTCGCTGCGGAGATCGTCACGCGCGACGGCTGCCGGAACCTGGTGGAACAGCTCTCGGCCGTCACTCCGGAGAAGCTCGACTGGCTGATGATGCTGGGGAAACTCGTCTCCCGGACGGTATCGGCCGCCCACGACATCGCTCGCCGGAACGGCGGCGATCCGCCGGGCACCGATCCACGCGAGGCGGGCCGCTACCTGGCCTCCACCGCGTTGTTCGCGGTGATCGACTTGGAGCCCGGCGCGAACGGCGAGCACACCGCCCACGTCGTGGCTCTGGGTGACACGTCGGCTTGGCTGCTCAACCCCGGTGAGGCCGTCCCGTGGACCCCTCTTCAGCACGTCAAGAACTCCGACAGCGAAGTCGCGTCGAGCACGACCGCTGCCATTCCCGTGGTGCCCGCGGTGGCTCCGGAGACCGTCGTCGTCCGTTTCGGGCCTGGAACCGCCTTGGTGCTGATGACCGACGGCGTCGGTGACGCGCTCGGAAGCGGCGGCGGAGAGGTCGGGGCCTTCCTCGCGCGGGCTTGGGCCACTGCGCCCACTTCACTCAACTTCGCGGCACAGGTGGACTTCGCCCGTCGCTCTTACGACGACGACCGCACCGCGTTGGCGCTCTGGCCGGTCCCCAGCCCATGAGCGACGACGAGATCGACCGTGCGGAGCTGGGTGAGCTCGGTGAGCGGCTGGGCAAGGGCGGCCAGGCGACGGTCCACCTGCTGCCCTCGCTACGGCTTCCGGATGTCGCCGGCGAGGTCGTCTACAAGCACTACCACGCCGGCCACCAGCCGCCGCACGGTCTCCGTGCGATCGTCCGCGCCCGCAGCAAGCTGGCCGCGCCGGTGCGCGCCCGGCTCGACGGGATCGCATCGTGGCCCGCTCGGGTCGTCATCGAGCAGGGGGTCGTCTGCGGTGTGGTGATGCCGCTGATCCCGAGCTCGTACTTCGACCGGCGACGCCTGCCGAGCGGGAAGGTGAGCACGCTGCCGCGGGAGGTGCAGGGCCTGTTCGTCGGGCCCGAGGTCGCGTCCCGGGCCGGGCTCGCGTACCCGGACATGACCGACCGGCTCGCGGTCTGCCGCGACCTGGCAGGCGCGCTGGCGCTGCTTCACGAAAACGGCCTCGTCTTCGGCGATGTCAACGCCAAGAACGCGTTGTTCAGGACCGGCGCCACGCCGTCGGTGATGCTGGTCGACTGCGACGCGGTCCGCATCCGGGGATCGGCGCCGGTGGTCCGGCAGCTCAACGCGCCGGACTGGGCGCCCCCGGAAGGAGCGGTCCTCACTCAGGCAACGGACCTGTACAAACTGGGGCTGTTCGTCCTGCGGACGCTCTCACCGGGCCCGCAGGCCAGCACGTCCCGCAGCCCTCAGCGTGTGCGGTCGGTGCTGGACGCCGAAGGACGCCGGTTGCTCGGCGCCGCGTTGGCCGACCTGGGCAGGTTTCGGCCCGAAGCCGCCGAGTGGGAGTCCTACTTCGCCACCAGAACCGGGCTGAGCTCGGTGCCCGATCAGGTGACAGCCGGCTCGGGACGACAGCCGGCGCCGACGACGACCTCGGGTTGGCGCCGGGACCCCGGGACCGGGCGCTGGGTCCCCGCACTGTGACGCGGGAGGCGCCGGTTCGCTGCACCGTCTGCGGTGTGCCGGTCAACGGCGCGGCGCTGCTCGCCTTGCGTGGAGATCTGAGCTGCGCCGGTCACCGCGAGAGTGCCACATGTGCCTTCTGCGAACACCGTGTGCGAGTCAGACCGGCGACCTGGCGCGACCTCGGGAGTGGCGTGCTCCGTTGTGAACTGTGCGCGCATGATGCCGTCGACCTCCAGCGTCAGGTCGCCCCGGTGCTCGGCCGCGTCCGGCAATCCCTCGCGCTCAGGGGCCTCACGCTGCGGGAGCCCGCCAAGGTCCGGCTGGTGCCACCGCACGAATTGCTCGAGTTCGGCCGCGGACAGGGCCACGCCCTCGGCGCCACCACCATCCGCTACCGGCGAGACGAACCCGGGAAGGTTACCGACATCCGTATTGTCGCGGGCCTTCCCGTCGAGTTGTTCTACGGCGTCGCCGCCCACGAGTTCGGCCACGCTTGGTTGGCACAGCGGCGGCATGGGCGCCTGCGACCGGAAATCGCGGAAGGACTGTCCGAGGCGTTGGCCTACGGCGTTCTGCGTGACCTGGAAGCGCCGCTGGCGGCGCAAATCCGGGAGCGGATGAGGATCAATCCGGATCCCGTCTACGGCGCCGGGTTCCGGCTGGTTCGTGACGCAATTCTCCGGTTCGGGTTGAGCGGTGTTCTCGATTCCTTGGTGCGGGCCGGCGAACTTCCGGGCCGGTTACTTGCGTAGCAGGGTGTTGCCGGTGTAGCCGCCCGTGTGCATCAGCCGTTTCGCGTAGCAGTCGTCCTTGTTGATCCCGTACGAATCGCACCACGTGTTGGCCGAGGCGCCGTCGCCGAACGACTGGGCCTCCACGGTGATCCAGAAGTCCGGGTACTTGAAGCTGGAGTAGTCCCCGGACCACAGCAGCAGTGCTTGCGGGTGCTGTTGCCGGTTGGTGACGAAGTCCGCCCAGATCGCGTCGTAGTCGTAAGTGACGCCGTTGGCGACCATGTCCGGCTTCTTCGCGGAAAGCTGCGGGAGCCAGGAGCCGACGAGCTGCTCGACCTGGGCCCGGTCCTGGTCGACCTGCTGCTGCAGCAGGCTTCGCGCATCCGTGGGTGCCGCGCTCGTGGTTTCTGTCGTGGGCGCGGCAATCGTCTCCGTGATCCGCGATTGTGATTGCGTTTCACCGTCTGCGAAGGAGCCACTGCCCCCGGAGCCGCCCGGGGCGGGCGAGTTGTTGCCCGCGGTTGTCGAAACCAGTACGACGGCGCCGATGACCAGCGCACAGATTCCTGCGGCCACAGCGGCTTTCGCGCCCTGGGTCAGGCCCGGTCCGGTCGTGGTGTGGTTCTGGACCGAGACCGGTGGGAGCGGAGGAGGCGGCGACGGATATCGGGGACTCGCAGGCGGTGGCGGTGGCGAGGCCGACGGCCGCTGGTCGTCCGGGGCCGCGGCCCGGCGCGGGACGGCGGCCCCGCAGCCGACGCAGAACCTGGCGTCGTCGCGCAAGTTTTCGCCGCATTGCCGGCATTCTGCTGTCATGCCCGACGCACCTCTGCCATAGATCCTGGTGGTTTCCCTGTTCAAGTCGTTCCGCGTGTCATAACGTTACGAGCTCCGAGGAGAATTCCGGTCATTTGCCTGCAACGATCCGGCGACTGCGGACGACTATGCCGCAAGAACGTCGAAGTCGTCAGCGAAAGGTGACAAAAAATGGAAGTTTTCTGGGTGCTCGTCGTCATCGCTCTGCTGTGCTGGGCGATCTTTGTCCAAGTGGACGCACGCCGGCACGTCGCGGTCGAGGTCGCGATGTCCGAACAGGCCGCGGCAGAAATCGTCGCCGCCTGTTTCAATGTCACCTGGACCAAGGTTTCCGGGAAAGGTGATCTCAACTACCGGCAGAAGCTGCGGGTCGGCGCTCCCGTCGTCTCGATCGCGTTCTCGCCGGACGGGATGAGCAGGTGCGGCGTCGAGATCTGGACGTCGGAGTTCAGCACGCGCTACGGCATGATGAACCACGCGCAGCTGGCCTGGCGGAAGAAGCGCAAGCTGGCTTCCGAGCTGGCCAAGAGCCTTGACGCCGCGGCCAGCTGACACCTGTGGACCGATCGCTGGGGAGCGCGGGGTGTGGTCCTCGGCCACACCCGCGCCCGTCGGCGCGTCAGGTTCTTCCGTTCGAGCGCAGCCGGTGTGCGGCGATGAGCCCGGGCCGGCTGAGCACGGCGAGTTGCTTCTCCAAGGACGCCAGCCGCTCCTGGATCGTCGTGGTGATCGTGGTGATCTGGCCGCGGTCTCCCCCGCGCTCGAAGGCGATCGCCCCGGCGAAGGAGCCGACGATCACGACGATCGCGCCCAGCCAGCACAGGGCGCTCAGGACGTCCGGTCCGTCCGCGACCCAGTCGAGCACCAGCGCGACGGTGGCCAGCACGACGGCCGCCGCCATGAGCGCCGCGTGGGTGAGGGTGACCCACGGGCTCCGCTTGCGCCACCATACGATCAGCCGAGCCGACTCGGGTGTGCTCATAGCGGCTACAGCCCCCCGGATGTTGGCGAGGGCCAGCTGGGCGTCCCGCTGCTGGGCGAGCGTCAGCGGCGCGGTCCACGACTTGAGCCGGGTTTCCAGCTCCACGCACGCGTGCCGCACCCAGAAGGGCGTGGCTAGGGCGGGACGCCGGGGCCAGTCCGGCGTGTGTGCCTGGTTGCGCAGCCACGCGACAGCCATGGCCACCACGGCGACCAGGCCGATGGCCACCACGAGGAGCAGCGTGCCGGCATCGAGCCCGGCGGTGGCGACCAGCATCAGCGCCACCATGCACAGGCCCAGGAAGAACACGCCCGTTCCGAACACCACGAACGCACGGCTCGATGTCCGGACGAGCCGCTCGTCCAGCCAGTCGATCGGGCGGCGGAGGGCGAACTTGCACCCGCTGACGAGTACGATGAGCACCAGGTAGAACGTCAGCAGCCCGGCGAACAGCGCCGCGTTCCACGCGGCGGAAAACTCGGGGAACGGCACGAAGCGCACCGCGATGTTCGCGCAGCCCAGGAGAATGGACAGCAGGAACACGCCGATGGCCGCGCCGATCCTGCTCCGGTCGGGCAATGGCTCGACCGCCACCACCAGTTCCGGCGCCTGGGGGGACACCACGAGCTCGGTCTCGGCGACGATGGACTGCATCCCGGCCGCCAGCGACCCGAATCGCAGTTCGACGCACTGTGCGTGCGCCAGTTCGCGGATGTCCGGAGGCAGGTCCTGAGGCAACGGCATGCCGGCTCCGGTGAGCACTACCGGCACCAGCCGGGTACTGCTCGCGAGCGCGATGGCGATCTCGTAGCGCACCCAGTCTCGCGGCCGGCCCGACCGGTCGGCCAGGTCCGAAAGCCAGGTGGAGTGGATGACCACCACCAGCACATCCGTCTCCAGCAGGCGCGCTCGCAGCGCCGCGGGGTAGGGCTCACCGATCCGCAGCGTCGTGTCGAAGTAGACCGCCTCGTGTCCGAAGTAGACGGATAGCTGCTCCGCGAGCGCCTCGACCACCAGCGCGTGGGGCAGCAGGTTGCCCGCCGCGTCCCGCTGCCGGTAGTTGACGAACACTTTCCCGCTCATCCGCGCCCCCGCCCCGGCGTTGCCCCGTGCTCGTGAACCATGGTTGCGAGCTTTTGCTGCCACTCCATGATCTCCGAGCTCCAACGCCGCGAGTTCCGCCTGTCCAGCAGGCAGTTCACGGACAGGCCCGCCATGGTGAAGATCGCGGCGATCGCGATCGTCAGGCCCGCCGCGAGGAGCGAACGCCTGGGTGCCGGCTCGCCGAACACGCTCACCCCGGTCGCCACGACCTCCAGTGCGACGATGCTGGCGAACCAGCTGAGATAGGCGACCGCCTCGCTCCGGTATCCACTCTTGACCCACGCCGGCATCGATGCACGGGCTCGGTGATCCAGTTCCTTGCGAGCACCGTCGAGCTTCGAAAGGATCAGCTCCGCGTCCTGCCGATCGGCCTTCGTGTAGTCCTTTCGCGACTTCTTGCCGTCGACCAGCCGCTGCTCCAGCCGGTGGGCCGCGCGGCGGAAGACGGCGTGCTCGGTCGTAACCGGAGGTGGCCATTCTTCGTCGCGGTCCGCTGTGCGTTGGAACCAGAAAGAAAGAACCCAGAACGCGATCAGGAGGAACGCGGCGAAGGCGGAGATCTTCCACAGGTTGAGGTTGTCGTCCTCGGTGAGGGCGTGAATGCTCATGGAGAGGCTCGCGAGAACGATGAGCGCGGGCGCTATCCAGTACAAGGCGAACATCTTCCGCACGCCTTGTATTCCCGCGCTCTTTTCCCACCGGTCGGTCAGGGGTTTGAGCGCGACCACGAGGGTGGTGGCGAGTGTTGAAGCCAGGGCCAGCATGACAGCTGAGATGGCGGCGGGACGCGCGAACAGTTCCCAGAGGGTTTCTCCGCCGGTGAAGAAGAGGATCGGTGTCAGCGCGAACAGTGAGATGGTGCTGATCAGGAGGCGCAGCCAGAGTCGCTTCCTGCGTGGCGCGGGATCCTCGGACGCCGCGGTGGCGGGAGCGACGTACTTCTCGAGCTGGCGGATGAGATTGTTCAGGTCGGTGGTGTAGGTGGCCGGGCCGACGGGTGCCGCTTGCCGGTGCGCCAGCTCGCTGATCTCGGCGGGCAGTTCGGTCCACTCCGGCATCGAAGCGTTCCCGATGGGTACGGGGATCACGTGGATCCGCCGTTCCAGCGCGGTCCTGATCTCGTGCAGCACCCAATCCTTGTGGCGGCGTTCTTTGAAAGAGTCTCCCCAGCCCTCGTGGATCACCGCGATGAGCACCGTGCACGTTTGGAGCCTGCTCTCGAGGGCATCCGGGTATTGATCGCCGGGAACTATGCCGTTGTCGATGAACACCTCCTCGGTTCCGAAATAGCGCTGCAGTCCGTCGGCTATGGCGGCGACGGCTGTCCCTTGCGGGTTTCGGCGGTAGCTCATGAATATGCTGGACATGCTTCTCTCGTCTTGATTTCCTGGTCTTTTGTCAGTATTTTTCTTCTGGTGGATAACAACACCGAAGCGGCTGTCGGCATCGACGAAGCGCTCAGCGCCATCCGAACCGAACTCGCGGGCTTGCACGCGCAGAGCAAGTTCCTGAACGAGGTTGTCGACCGGCTGCACGCCGAGAACGAGCAACTCAGGCGGGCCGGGTCCAAGGCTACCGTGCAACCCGCCCTGCGCGAGCTGATCAAGCTGGCCGATGACTGGCGGAGCAGAGCGGCCGCGATCCGGGAGGGCGCCGATTCGGCCCGGCTGTGCGCCGACGTCGTCGAAGACGTGACCCTGGTCCTGGAACGGCAGGGGGTCGAAGCGTTCTCGGCTGATGCGGGCGCCGAGTTCGACCGGCACGAACACCGTGCCGTCGGCACCCAGGTGACCGAAGACGAGACCCTCGACGGCCGGGTCGCCGAGGCGCGCAGGCCCGGGTATCGCAGCGATGAGCGCGTGGTGCGGTTCGCCGAGGTCGTGGTGTACAAGGTGGCCACCGGCGGCTAGACGGTGACCGGCTGGCTCGCCACGACACCGATCACCACGATCACCCCGAGCGCTACCAGTGCCACGGCGATCACCAGCATCACCATGGCCACGCGCCTGCCGTTCGCCACCGCTTTCGGCACACCGCTCATTGCACGGCCTTCCTGTTGATCAGCCACCGCACCGGCGCCGCGGGGTCGTCGTTGGCGACACCGCCGGCCGCCGAAGGGTGCGAGGTCACGTCGCGGGCGTCCTCGTAGCTCACGACGAAGTACGCGATCGTGGCGAACTGGTTGTCGATCGAGGCCAGCAGATCGCGCTGGCCCACGTTGTTCAGCCACTCGCGGACCGCGGCGTCCCGCTCGGCGCGGCCGGCCTGCTGCAGTCCCGCGTAGGGGTGGTCCGTGCCGGTCGATTCGATGAGCGCGTCAGCCTTCGTCAGCACGATGGCGACAGGCATCTTCAGCAGGCCGCCGGCTTTGACGCCGAGGTGCTCGCGCTGAGCCTCCACAAAGCGCTCCAGCGACGTCTTCGGCAGAGCGTTGGACGCGTGCACCCGGCCGAGGATCGCCCGGTCCGTCTCGGAACGCACCTGACGCAGCGAGAACGGGTCGATCACGAAGACGATACCGCTGGTGTGCTTGAGGAACTGCGACTCGGCGAGCTGATCGGGGCTTTCGGGGATTTCGCCGGCCGGGTCGTAGAGGTACAGCAGCCGTCGTGCCCGGCTGCCTTCCGCGCCGATGTACACGTTGTAGGCCCTCGGCCGCGTGATCGTGGTCTTGAGGGCGCGGTTCGGGTCGTCGAGCACGCCACGCTGCAGGTTGCGCTCGAACTCCTGCTTCGCCCGTTCGTCGGCGAACTCGAACCCGTCGTCCAGCAGCATCAACCGGCTGACCGCGGAGAACATGTACACGGACTTGCCGGCCGTCGGTCCGGCGATCACAGGAATGTGCACGGTCGGTGCGGTCAGCCCCCCGATCGGCAACTGCGCCCGGCACTCGGCGCACTGCGCCGGGAGTTTCGCCTTGCCGTTCGCGAGCAGGGTCGGCAGCACCGTCTCGCAGCGGCACGTGCGGTGCAGCACACCCGACATGCCGGGCAGTAACCTCTTGTGCTCGGCCTGGCAGTCCGGACAGCGGTAGATCGGACGAGTGGCGCGCACGTGGCAGGTGCCGCACTCGATCGTGATGCCGCGCACCCAGAGCGCCCCGACCTCGAGCACCTGCGACGCGCCGGCGGTCGCCGTGGCGAGGAGCACGAGAAGACCCAGCAGGACCGCGAACACCGCAGACACCACGAGGAGGAAGGCACTGGCGGCTGCGGCACCCATGACCAGCCCGACGACGACCATCGCGGCGAGTGGGTAGGTCACAGCGTGGTTCAGGGAGGAGAACCTCGCCCGGTTCCACGTCCGGCCAGCGAGCGACCGGGAAAACCTCGGATCGGGTCGTGACTTCGGGTCGTCGACGACGACCCTGGCCCACATCCGTCCCACCGCCTGGATGAGCACCTTCTGGTAGTCGAGCAGGATCGGTCCGGCGTAGTAGCTGCGATAAGCGGGATCGGAGCCGGGCTTCCTCGATGCCGGATCGATGTGCAGGTGCGCCGTCGGACCGTACGGCGTGAAGCCGGCGAACGCCGCTGTCACGAATTCGATGAGCCCGATGGTGAACGCGATCAGCCCGCTCACCGCGAAGAACAACGCGCCGATGTACAGGAAGGCGGTGAAGAGCACAGGGACCACGGCGATCACCAGGCAGAAGGCGATCGCGATCCCGATGACGTATCCCATCAGCGCTGCCTCCGCAGACCGAGCAGGTTCAGCAGCCCCCGGTTCGCCTCGTGTGCCGACCGCCACTCGCGCCACCACTTGGACCAGCTGCCCTTGGGCGCGGCGACGTCGAGCCGGGATCGCACCGCCGTCGACTTGAGCAGCTCGCCGATCCGGTCGAGGTGTTTCGGCTTGCGCCTGGCGACCGCGGCCACCAGCGTCTCGTTGACGAGCCGGCGGCGGACCCGCTGGTCGGAGACGCTCCACCAGACCACGATCACGGACGCGACGTAGTTCGGATCGGCCTTGACCAGACGCGCGCTCGCGCGCTCGCCGTACGTCTCGAGGAACCGGCCGCCCGTCTCTCGCAGAGTCGTCTCGAGCAGGTTGTGGTGCGTTCGCGTGTCGGCGCGCAGCACGTACTCGGCGAGGGCGCCGAGCAGGTTCTGCGCGGACGCCGCCGGCAGGGAGGGCAGCAGCCGCAGCCCTTCGCTCACGGGAAGTTCGGCGTCGTCCTTCGGGGAGGCGTGCTGGAGAAGGCTGAGGAACTTGGCCGTCTCGAGCATCGTGGCCTCTTCCGCGCGCATTGACCCGACCAGGTCCGGGGCGAGCAGCTCGTCGACCAGCCCGGCGTCGCCGGGTCCCAGTTGGCCCCGAGCCGCCTGGTCCAGCGTTCGTGCCACGATGCGGCTCAGCAGACCGGTGCCGACCAGTACGTCGGGGTGCAGTGAGCTGAGGGCGCGTTCAGCTTCCGCCTGCGACACCTCGGCCGGCCACAGCACGGCGCCGAGCCGTCGCCAGTCGACCTCGTGGTCGTCGAGTGCCTTGTCCAGCACCGAGACCCGGTCCTCCTTGCCTTCCCGGGCGAGGACCACGTCCGCGAGGAGCGCGACCCGGCCACGACCGCCGATCCTGCGGAGGAGCTGACCGGCATGCGGCGTCAGGGACGTGCACAGCGGGATGATCTGCCGCGGGTCGGTGAGCCGGGCCGACAGGACGCGCAGCGTCGCCGCACGGAACTCGTCCTGCCCGGCCATGCGGTCGAGAACGGTCTTCGACTTCGGATCGGTCATCGCCGGGAGGACGGCTTCGGCCACGACCTGGTCGAGCTGCGCCGGGTCCAGCCGGGGTAGCCAGAGCTGCTCAGGCGCCGTGAGGGCGGCGAGGTAGTACGTGCCGAGCAGGTCGGCGGAGACCGGTTCCCGGCGGCGGTCCGCGGCGTCGAGGTGATTCGCCCACCGGCGCAGGTCGGCCGGCCCGCCGACGGCCCGCAGCCGCCCGGCGAGCCGTTGCCAGCCGTCGGCAGGGAGCGTTCCCGGCATGCGTTCGACCGCGAGGGCGACGGCGTCGAGCAGCAGGGCTTCCGGCACGTCGCGGCCGGGCGGAATGTCCTCGGCGCACTCGATCAGCACGGCAAAGGCTTCCAGTTCGCCCGCCGACAGCGGTGAGGTCAAGCGGTCCGCCGCCATGATCGCGCTCTGGACATCACTCCTGCTCCACAGCGCGGCCATCATCGTCGCGTAACGGGTGGTTTCCTCGGCCCCGGTCTCGAGCGGATCGACGACGGTGAAGTCGCCGTAGCTCGGGAGCAGCACGTCCGGCGTGGTGCAGCTGACGAGCACGCCGGCATCTTCCGGCCGCGACGTGTAGGTCACGAACGAGATCGCGACCCCGAGCGCGCGGGGGAAGGACCGGCAGAGCGCGGCCAGCCACAGCGCCGCCGTCCGGTCGTCCGGGACGACGAGCACGACCCGGCCCCGCCCGTCGGTGAGCACCCGCTGCACCGCGCTGATCACCCGCGCCAGACCTCCGGCCCCGCCCGGCGCGGACAGGAACCGGCGGATGTCGGCCGGACTCGTTGCGCTGCCGGGCGTGAGCGCGTCGACCGGTGGAAGGTCGGTGCCGCGTTGTCGCGAGTGGACCCAGACGGAACCGCGCCACATGTCGATCGGCAGCGCACGACCGAGTTCCCGGTCGGCCTCGCCGAGCAGGAGCGCGTGAGCGAAGTAATTGCCGGTCCGGCCGGTGAAGTCCGCGCCCGTGTACCGGGTCTGGAACAGCACGGCGGATCCGCCGGTGCGGGCGTACCCGAAGGCCACGGGGAAGGCGCCGAGATCGGATTCGTCGGCGTTGGCGAGCTGCGGTCCCACTTCGTAGGCGCTGGCCCGCACCGCGAGGTCCACCAGCTGCTTGGGTGCGCCCGGAGTCAGTGCGCTGATCTGGAAGCCCTGGATGCCCTCGAGGCCGTCCTCGCACGACGTGTAGTGAAGCTGGTGCATGCTCATCGCTTGCCTTTCATCATCCTGATCGCACCGAACCGGGCCAGCAGCCACAACATGGGGTCCTCCAGGCGGTACGGGTGCACGCCTTCCGGCGCGAGGTGCTTGCCGTCGATCGGCGGTGCCCCCAGCGCGGAGAGCCCGAAGTACCGGTAGGTCTCGAACGTGTTGGCGATGCTGCGGTCGAAGGCCGGGTCGTACCACTGGTCGAGCCAGGCCCGGACCTCCTCGTGCACGTCGAGCCCGTCCGCCTCGTCGTAGACGCCGATGTGTCCCGACGGCTGCCGCAGCGGGGACTCGGGCGCCAGGGAATCCGGCAGCAGGTCCAGCTTGGTGAGCGCGACCGCCAGCGGGGTGCGCAGGCGCCGCTCGACCCGGCCGGAGCTGCGCTCCCGGAGCAGCTCGCCGAGCCGGTTCAGCACGTGAAGCTGATCGGTGTAGCGGGACTTCGAGCCGTTCACGCCGACCAGATCACGGACCTTGGGCATCTGCAGGGGATCGAGCAGCAGGATGATGCCCTCGGCGGCGTCGAGGTAGCTGATCAGCTGGTCCATTGCTTCGGCGCGGGCGACGTCCTCGCCCGCGGTGTCGTAGAACACCGTGACCACCGGCGCGATGCGCGCCGATCCGAACATGCCCTGCCGCCGGAAGCGGAGGCTGAACATCAACGGTTCCGGGCTGGTGACCCGGGCCGAAGCCGTCTGCCTGAGCGGACGGCCTTCTTCGAACAGCGGTGTGTCGAAGTCGCGCCGGTAGCGCACACGGGACTCCTCGCCGAGCAGGTCGAGCGACATCCCGGTGAACCGCTCGTTCACCTGGCCACGCTGGAACTCGTGGATCAGCACGCCGACCCAGGTGCTCTTACCGGAGTCGGACGAGCCGATCACCGCGATGTTGCGGCCGGCGCCGTCGAGGTACTCACGCAGGAGTTCCCGCCCGCAGCTCGGGCAGACGCGCCGGCTCTGGGGGAGCTTCCCGTGCGGGCAGCGGCCGTTCTTCAACTGCCTTTCTGCGAAGGTCTCACCCTTGTGGTCGCACTGCTCCCCGCACCGCATGTGCAGCTCGTTGCGCCGGGAGCTCGTCCAGCAGTACGGGCACTTCGTTTTGGTCACACCGGTTCCCAGCACGCGAAGGGATGGTCAGGTCAGTACGAGCTGGCCGGGGCTGGCGGCCACCATGTGCACGCGTTCGTCACGGGAGAACGCGCGGATGTGCAAGGGCCGCCGCAGGTCCGGCGGCACGGTGAACTCGACGCGCATCGGCGCGACACCGGCTTCGGTGGTGACCAGTTCGTGGCCGTCGCTCGCTTCGAGCGGGCGGAGTCCCGACTTGGCCACCACGACGATCGGCGGCACCCCGCTGCCTGGTTCACCGTCCACCACGAGGATCCGGCGCGTCCGCCGCAACGACCGCACCCGTTCGATCGAGTAGCGGATCGCCACCGGCGTCGACCCCTGGCCGAACAGGATCGGTCCGAAGCTGCGCGTCTCGCCGTCGACGAGGGACGTGCACACACCGAACCAGTGATCACCCGCGGGCGCGGGGACCGAGACACCACGGCTGTCGTAGGTCACCCGGGTCACGTCGAGTTTGGACGCGGCGGGATCGGCCGGACCGGTGGGCTTCGTCCCTGTGCGCCACACCACCCGCGCCGAGGTCGCGCCGGGCGGCCACTCCCACGTCAGACGGACGGTCGGGCCGAGCCGATCGACGCGCAGCGACCGGACGGTGCCATGCCGGACGTCAACCGCGCACGGGGCGCCGATCGCCGCGAGGTCGCCCAGCACGGTCACGGGCAGAAGCTTCTGACGCCTCGCCGATGCCGCGAGCTCGACCCGGAGCCAGTTCCGCCCGGCGCCGGGCGCACTGCGAACCGGCACGCCGTAGGCGCGAGCCTTCGACACCGGCACGACCTCTTGCGCCGGCGCGTCCACGTTTTGGCGCAGCTCCAGGATTTCGACGTCGCCCTGGGCCGGAGCCGTCCACCGCACCAGCAGCCCGTCGCCGTCCGCCTCAGCGGTCAGATCGGTGACGGCGTCGGGAATTTCCTGGCATCGAGCGGAAGCGTGCACGCCATCGCTCTCGGCGATCGTTCCGTCCGCTAGCCGGTAGGTCGCCGTCACGACGTAGTCGTAGGCGCGCCCGGCGCGTACGCCGGTGTCCTCGAACGTCGAGGACTGCACGTCGCGCACCGCACTTCCGTTGCGCCGCACGACGGCGCCGGAAGCGCCGGCAGGGAGGCGCCAGCGTCCGGCGATCCGGTGGGGCTCGCCCCGCAGCACCAGGTCGAGCACATCGCGCAGCACCGTCACCGCGGCCGTGCGTGCCGGTCGTGTCGACGAAGTGCCGTCGCGGGTCGTGCGGACCTCGTAGCTCAACGGGGTGCCGCCCGGCGGGTCGTCGTCGGCCACCTCGAGGTCACGCGTGTCGGCGCAGATCAGCGTGCTGCCACGGGTGACGCGGTAGCCGATGCGGCCGGCGCGCGCACGGCTCGGTCGCCACGACACGACGACCTGGCCGGCCTGCACGACCGCGGTCGCCGACGGTGGCGCTGCCGGCGCACACCGTTCGATGGCGACGTCCAGGTCGTGGTCGGAGAGCTGCTCACGGATCCGGTAGTAGCCCGTTGCGGCCGCCTCCACGTCGTGGCGTTCGAGCTGCCTGCACCGCGCGATTTCGGTGTCGAGCGTGGTCAGCTGGGCAGCGAGCTCGGAGCGCCGTTCCCGCCACTCGTCCGGCAACCCGGGCTGTCCGTCCAGCACGGCGAGCGCGGTCCGCAACCGCAGGTCGCGGACCGCGGAACGGTAGTCGTCCTGCCAGGCCGGGGCGGTACTCGCCGGGTCGGTGAAGTGGCACCAGGCCGCGTAGGCGGTGGTGCCCGTGTCCGCGGGCAGCTCCAACGCAACCAGCCGCTCCGCGACCGCCTCGGCCGCCGCGGCGACTTCCGAATAGCCGTAGGGCACCTGTGCCGCGAGGCCGGACAGCAGTTCGTGGCGCAGCACAGCGATCAAGGACGCGTCGCCGAGCCATTGCTGAATCCTCTTCAGCAGAGTCTGTTCCGCGGTGGTCTCAGCATCCCGGGACACCCGCAGTTTGCTTCGCCGCGCTTCGAGATCGCGCTCGGAAGTTCGCGTCCCGTTGAGCGTGCCGGCCAGGTAGTCCCACAGCGAGGCGTGCTGGAGCTGAACGAGCAGGTGGTGTGTGTCGGACCACTGGCGCGGCTCGGGCGTGGCCGGCAACTCGACGGGTTCGAGCTGCCGGGCGCCGATCTCCGCGAGCGCCGCCAGGACCGTGGTCCGGGTCAGCGCGCCTCCCGATTCGCGGACGAGTGACTCGACGCGTTGCCCGGACAAGCCAGGTGCGCCGCGAAGGCGCTGCTGCAGGCCGCCCCCCAGCTTGCGGGTCCGCGCGGACACCGCGGCCCGGTGCGCCGCCGACTTCGCCGGGTCCGTGAGAGTCGCCACCGCCGTCTCGTGCAGCGCTCGCAGCTGGTCGCACGCCCGCTTGAACCCGCCGTACTGCCGGTTGTTGAGCTGGCTTTTGATCTTGGCGAGCGCGGTGCGCACCACGTCGGCGCCGGTGACATCCGGCGGCAAGAGGTACACGCGGAAGAAGTCCTCGTCAGGCCGCCAGCCGTCTTGCACCGGCTTGAGCACTTCTTCGACGAAGCGGGCGCTGTCGAAATGCCACTCGCTCACCGCTGGAGCGCGGGCAGCGGGGCCCGCTTCACCTCCTCCGGCACCAGACCACTGATCTTGGCCTCGAGCCGGAGTTCCTTGCCGTTGCTCGCGACCGCGGAGACCCGCAGGATCCCGTCCGCTTGGAGGTTGAACGAGACTTCGAGCGGCTGACCGGCGGGCTGGTCCGGCGGCAGCCCGACCAGGTCACCCTTCACGAGCTCGAGGTTGTCCGGCAGCTCGATGCTCAACACGTCGGTTTTCGACTCGTAGACCACGATCTCCACCATTTCCTGGCCGTGGGCGACGGTGCGGAACGTGCCCCGCGGCGATGCGGGGATCTCGTCATTGGGCCGGATCAGCCACGAGACGATCCGTTCGCCGTCCTGGTTCCGGGGGTCGCGCACAATGGCGATCCCATAGCCCTTGGACGTGACGTCGACGATCTTCGGGATCGGCTTGCCACCCGGCAGGCTGCCCATCGAGGACGGCGAGCCGTCCGTCTCGGCCACGCTGCTCGCGGCGAAGAGGGCCGCGCCCTTCGCGACGATCTGATCCGGATCGGCGAGCTTCGGCGCCGGCAGGTCGGGGAAGTCCTCTGCGAGCCGCTGCTTGACCGCGGGAGAGTGCGACATACCACCGACGAGCAGCACCTCGTGGATCTGGTCCACGCTCTTTTCCCGGGCGTGGCCGAGCACGTCGCGCGTGAAGTCGAGCGTCCGGCCGAGCAGGTCGGCAGTGCACTCCTCGAGTTCCTTGCGGGTGATCTCGATCTTGGCGCGTTCGCCGTGCGCGACGATCGAGCTGCTGTAGGTGTCCCGTCGGGACAGTGCCTTCTTGGCGTCCTCGGCGAGCAGCGCGATGGCGCCCGCCGCGTCGAGGTCGGCTCTCGGGTCGGAGTCCGGGTGCTGCTCCTGGAACTTCTCGCTGATCAGGTCCATGAGGCGGTCGTCCCAGTCCGCGCCGCCGAGCCGGTGGTCGCCACCCGTCGCGACCACGCGGATTTCGCTCTGCGACACGTTGATGATCGTGACGTCGAACGTGCCGCCACCGAGGTCGTACACCAGCACGGTGCGGTCCTCGCCGGGGTTGATCAGCCCGTACGCGATGGCGGCCGCGGTCGGCTCGTTGATGATGTTCACGACGTTCAGGCGGGCCATCTCACCGGCGTCTCGCGTGGCTTGGCGCTCGGCCGCGCCGAAGTAGGCGGGCACCGTGATGACGACGTCCGCGAGCGGGCCGTCCGCCGGCACGTCGACACCGAGGACGCTGAGCGCATCCTCGACGACCTGCTTGAGGATCACCGCGGAGATCGACTGGGGGTAGCGTTCCTCGCCATCGATCTCGACGGTGTAGCCGTCCTCGCCCATGTGCCGCTTGATGAGGTCGACCACGCGACCCGCCTGGTTCTTCAGCTCGTTCTTGGCGAACTTGCCGACGGTGACGCTGCCTGTCTCCTCGAAGAACACGACGGACGGTGTCGTGAGTTCGCTCTCCTGGTTGGGCAACACGGTGGCTCGACCGTTCTCGTCGAGGTGCGCGACGCACGTGTAGGTGGTGCCGAGGTCGATGCCGAGTACGGGTCGGGTCATGGTTGGTCCTTGTGAAGGTTGGTGTTCTGCTCGTCGGGCCGGATGCCACGAACCCGCTTCGTGAGGTCGGAATGGTCGATGCGGCCGCCCTTGGCGCTCCCGCCGCCCCCAGTGGCCGGTGCGGGTCTGACGCTCGTACCGCGCCTCCGGTGCAGCGCGTACGCGACAAGAGCGAGGAGCACGAGCCCGCCGAGCGTGCCGAGGAGGACCTTGCCCCAGGGAAAGACCGGCGGTTCCGGCTGGGGCAGCGCGGCGATGGTCACGCCGCACGAACTCGCCACGATTCCGTAGAGCTGCCGCAGCAGCCCGGAGGTATCGGTGACGAAATAGTCCTGGCCGACATTCGGGCCCGTCACACTCGCGAGATTCCGCGCGCCGACTTGGTCCAGGTCGATGCCGACGCCGGCTACCCGGGTGTGGTCGCGTTTCAGCTGGGTGGACGCCGCAATAGCGGCTGGGATGGCTTCGTCACCTTCTTGTACCGGATTTCCGTAGACGTTCGGCAACCCGTCGGTTATGAGCACGGCAACGTTGAGCCGGAGCTCTTTCGCGGCGAGGAACGCCGCTTCCCAGTTCGTCGCGCCGTCGTTGTCCCCGTCGTGGGCCGAGAGGTCTCCGATCTGCTCTTTCAGCTGGTGGCGGGAATCGTCATCGGAGATGTCGACCGCTGACCTGACGACTCGGGCGTCCGTGCCGAAGTCGATGATCGAGACTTCGGAGTGTTTGTCGCGCAGCGCATCGACGACGTTACTCGCCGCCTCGCGGACTTCGTCGAACCTGGGTTCCATGGAACTCGACTGGTCGATGAGCAGGCCGATGCGCAAGGGGCAGTGAGCCGGCCAAGGCGGGTTCGCCTCGATCGTCTGCGCCGTGGCGAAAGGAAGTTGGCCGAACAGTGAAAAGAGGACGACCGCGCAGATGACAGCAGCACGTCGTGGTCGCGAGGCCGTTGCCGCAACCAAGCTCGTCGTGAATTTGGATGGGTGAATCGCGAACGCTCCCTCGCCGTGATCGACTCAGCAGCACGGTAGCCTAGCGGTCGCGATGTGCTTCCGTCGAGAGTTTCGAAATCTGTCAAGTAATTGTCCAGAACGGCGCTTGGCCTGAATGCGGCCCATTCGGCGCCGCCGTTCCTGTCGACGTGGTGTCGGTTAACCGCGGTGCCGTGAATGGTGGCCCGGACACGTCGCACGTGAGGGCGGTGTTCAGTGATCACCGCGTCGGCGGAACGATGGGTGGATATTGGACCGGCTCGGTGTGAAACGCGCTCTTCACGGGGCAGTGTCGACGTCGGCCAAAGGGAGAACCGCGTACTTGGGCAACGGTCCGGGTGCGACGGTTGCGTCCAGAGGCCACGTTGGACTCGGGCGATCTTCCGCCGGCTTGAAGCCGCCGCACGGGTCGCTCGAAGAGCGTCGTCGCCGACGCGCGAGTCTGGTGAGTGGAGTGCCCCCGGCAGGATTCGAACCTGCGACACCCGCTTTAGGAGAGCGGTGCTCTATCCCCTGAGCTACGAGGGCGTGTACTGCCAGCCTCAGCGTACCGGGCCCGGGACACGCGCTGGCGCAGGGGCACGGATGGAGTAACCCGACCTACGTCGTCACCCGACTGAGTGGTTCTGACCGCGGCCCTACACGCCCTGGGTGGGCTAACCGCACCTGACCTGGTCGGACCAGCAGCTCACCTGGTCGTGTCTGGTTTCGAACTGCTGAACAACAGTAGGTAACCTTCGTTAACGGGACGCGGGGAGCCGCCTCCTACTGGCTGTTGCGGAGGGCTTCGTTGATCAAGCTCATGTTCGCCGACGACGAGGAACTGGTGCGCTCGGGGTTGCGCGCGATGATGTCCGGGGCCCAGGACATCGAGATCGTGGGCGAGGCGAGCGACGGCAGATCCGCGGTGGAAGTCGCCCGCCGTTATCACCCTGACGTGGCCCTTCTCGACATCAAGATGCGCGCACCCGACGATGGCATCCGGGCGCTGCGGGCCATCCTCGCGCTGCCCGATCCGCCCACCGTCGCCATGCTGACCACCTTCGACATCGACGAATACGTGAGCCTCGCGCTGCGGCTCGGGGCCAACGGCTTCCTGCTCAAGGACATCGACCCCGCCGCGTTGCTCCGGGCCGTGCGTGACCTGGCCAAAGGCGGCGCCGTCCTCGATCCGGGGGTGGCCGCGCGGATGGTGCAGTCGCACCGGGACGAACAACGCGCTGCTCAGCCGGCTCGCAAGCTGCTCGCCTCGCTGTCCGAACGGGAACGCGAGGTCGTCGCGTTGATCGGGCAGGGTCTCAGCAACGCCGAGATCGGTGGGCGGCTCCACCTGTCCGAGGCCACCGTCAAGGGGTACGTCTCCGCCGTGCTCTCCAAGATCGGGGCGGCCAACCGCGTGCAGGCCGCGCTGCTGGCCTACCGCGGTGGCCTGCTCGACCAATAGATGCTGCTCACGGCGCTGGAGTTCCTCGGGCTCGTCGCCTTCGCGGCGTCCGGGGCGCTGGCCGCCGTGCGGGCCCGGCTCGACGTCTTCGGCGTCGTCGTGGTCGGGCTCACCACCGCGCTCGGCGGTGGGGTCATCCGGGACGTCCTGCTCGGCATCCACCCGCCGACGACGCTGCGGAACTGGCCCTACCTCGCCGTCTGCGCGGTGACGGCGCTCGTCGTGTTCGCCTTCCACCCGCAGGTCGCGCGGCTGCGGCGCGGCGTGCTGCTCGCCGACGCGCTCGGGCTCGGCGTGTTCGCCACCGCCGGGACGACCATCGCGCTCAACGCCGGCGCGACCGTCTACGCCGCGTGCTTGATCGGCATGACGACCGGGATCGGCGGTGGCGCCGTGCGCGACCTGCTGCTCCGGGAAATCCCGCTGGTCCTGCGGAAGGAGATCTACGCCGTGGCCGCGCTGGCCGGCTCGGTGCTCGTCGCCGTCGGTCACGCTCTGCGACTGCCCGAGGGGCCGGTCACCGTCGTGGCGGCCGCGGCCGTGGTGGCCGTGCGGATGGTCGCGCTCTGGCGGCACTGGAACGCGCCGGTCGCGCGTGGTCCGGAGTGAGAGAAACTCTTTGTGTGTTCTGTGTGTGTTCTTAGGCGAGTCTCAGCACGCTGAGTAAAACTGTCGCCATGCGCATCCTTGTGGTGGACGACGACCGCGCCGTCCGTGATTCGCTCCGGCGGTCCCTGGAGTTCAACGGCTACCAGGTCGAGCTGGCCAGCGACGGTGCGCAGGCGCTGGAGGCGATCATCGCCAACCGGCCGGACGCGATGGTCCTGGACGTCATGATGCCGCGGCTCGACGGCCTGGAGGTCGCCCGCCGCCTGCGCAGCACCGGCGACGACCTGCCGATCCTCGTGCTGACGGCCCGCGACACCGTCTCGGACCGGGTGTCCGGGCTGGACGCCGGCGCCGACGACTACCTGCCGAAACCGTTCGCGCTCGAGGAGCTGCTCGCCCGGCTGCGCGCGCTGCTGCGCCGCGCCGTCCCGGAGGGGCCCAACGGTCAGGCGTCCGAGACACTGTCCTTCGCGGACCTCACCCTCGACCCGGGCACGCGCGAGGTCCGCCGCGGCGGCCGCGAGATCAGCCTGACCCGGACCGAGTTCGCACTGCTGGAGCTGTTCCTTTCCTACCCGAAGCACGTCCTCACGCGGGGCCGGATACTGGAGGAAGTATGGGGTTACGACTTCCCGACGTCGGGCAACGCCCTGGAGGTCTACGTCGGCTATTTGCGCCGCAAGACGGAGGCCGAAGCGGAGCCGAGGCTGATCCACACGGTGCGGGGGGTGGGTTACGTCCTGAGGGAAACCCCGCCGTGATCGACCCTCCCGGGGAGGAGGACCCGCGCGGCACCCGCTGGGGTACGCGCCGGTTCTCCCTGCGCGGCCGGGTGACGCTGCTCGCCGCGGCTTGCGTGGCGGGCGCCGTCGCGCTGGTCTCCCTCGGCGCGTACATGGTCGTCAGCAGCAACCTCTACCAGCAGCTGGACGACGGCCTCGTCGCGCGCGCCGAGGCGGCGGTCAACTCGCCGCAGGTGCAGACCGAGCTGCGGCAGGTCCCCGGCGCCTTCCTGGCGAGCGCGGACCTGCAGATCGGGCAGCTCAACGCCGCCCCCGACGTCCAGCACGCCGTGATGACCTACCCGCTGTCGAGCTCGGCCCCGCCGTTCGACCAGCGGGAGCTCGACGTCGCCAACGGCGATTCCGCGCAGTCGCTGCGGACGGACTTCCACACGGACAGCCGGGTCGTCGCGCTGCCCTCCGGGCACGGCGAGGCCATCGTGCTGGCCCAGTCGATGGGCCCGACCAAGCGCACGCTGAACGAGCTCGCGCTGGTGCTGTTCCTGATCGGCGGCGCGGGCATCCTGGTCGCCGCCGCGGCGGGCACCGCGGTCGCGCGCGCCGGCCTGCGCCCGGTCGACCGGCTGACGTCGGCCGCCGAGCGCGTCTCCAAGACCGGCGACCTGCGGCCGATCCCGGTCAGCGGTGACGACGAGCTGGCCCGCCTCACCCAGACGTTCAACACCATGCTCGGCACGGTCGCGGACTCGCAGGAGCGGCAGCGCCAGCTGGTCGCGGACGCGGGCCACGAGCTGCGGACGCCGTTGACGTCGTTGCGCACCAACCTCGAGCTGCTGCTCGCCGCGAGCAAGCCGGGCGCGCCGCCGCTGCCGGACGCCGACCGCGTCGACATCGTCGCGGACATCAGCGGCCAGCTCGACGAGCTGACCCAGCTCATCGGCGACCTCGTCGAGCTCGCCCGCCAGGACGAGCCGCGTGAACGCTTCGAGCGCGTCGAGCTGCTGGACGTCGTCGAGCGCGCGCTGGACCGGGCGCGGCGCCGCGCGGGCGAGATCAACTTCGACGTCTCGCTGCAGCCGTGGGTGCTCACCGGGGACAACAGCTCGATCGAACGCGCCGTCCTGAACCTGCTGGACAACGCGGTGAAGTTCTCGCCGCCGGACGCGACGGTCTGGGTGCGGCTCTACCCGCTCGGCGACGGCACGGCGGTGGTCGAGGTGGCGGACGCCGGCCCGGGCATCGCCGAGGAGGACCTGCCGAAGGTGTTCGACCGCTTCTACCGCTCGTCGGAGGCGCGGACGCTGCCCGGTTCGGGGCTCGGCCTCGCGATCGTCAAGCACGCGGCCGAGCGCCACGGCGGGGCGGTGTACGCCGCGCGGGCGCCGGAGGGCGGTGCGCTGATGACGATCCGGCTGCCGGGCGCGCCCGGCTGAGGTCGCAGTCGGGTAACTCGCGGGACGGCCGCCGTGGTGTCCGGCCAGGATCGGCGCATGCTGCTGCGTCGATGCCTGGCCGCCGGGGGAGCCGGCGTGGTCGCGGCGGTGACCGTGACGCAGGTGCCGACGACCGGCTGGTGCACCGGAGGCAGCTGCGTCCTCCTCCCGTTCGTACTGGTCCCGCTCGTGGTGCTGGCCGCCGTCCTGTTCGCCTGGGCGGTCATGGGGGTGGCCCGCGTCCGCGGAGCGTGGCAGGTCGCACTCGGCGGGCCGGCTGGTCGCGTTGGCCCTGACGACGACGCTGAGCGACGTGTGGACCTGGCCGCTCGCGGTGTACGTCGCCATGGTCGCGGCCTGTTACGTGCTGGCCGCGCTGGTCACCTCCGACGCGTTGCCGCGCGGCCGGCGGGTTGCGCTCGTGTCGCCGGTGGTGGTGTTGTTCGGCTGGGGTGTTCTGCTGCCCCTTCTGGCTCCCGGCCTGTGACCTGGTGTTTCAAAGTTCACCCCGATCGCCTCAGCGGATACCGTGTTGAATCGTGTAGGATTTTGTGTGGTTGGGGAGCCGACTCGGGACGGAGTGAACGGTGCTGGCGCGTCAGCGACAGGCGGTGATCCTGGAAGAGGCACGCCGGACCGGTGCGGTCCGGGTCAGTGACCTCGTGACCAGGTTGGGCGTGTCCGACATGACGGTGCGCCGCGACCTGGACGTCCTCGCCGGGCGCGGGCTCGTCGAGAAAGTCTACGGCGGTGCCACGTCGATCGTCGGCAAGAGCACCGACGAACCCGGTTTCGAGGCCAAGTCCGTCCGCCAGCGCACGCAGAAGGAAGCGATCGCCGAGCTCGCGGCGAACCTCGTCCGGCCGGGCACCGCGATCGGCATCTCCGCCGGCACCACCACATGGACGCTCGCGCGGGCGCTCGACGCGATCTCCGGGCTCACCATCGTGACCAACTCGATCCAGGTCGCGGACGTCCTGCGCGGGTCGACGCAGCCGGATCGCACCGTCGTGCTCACCGGCGGCGTGCGGACGCCGTCGGACGCGCTGGTCGGGCCGGTCGCCGTGCACAGCCTGCGGTCGCTGCACCTCGACGTCGTCTTCCTCGGCGTGCACGGGATGTCCGACGGGCCGGGGTTCACGACGCCGAACCTGACCGAGAGCGAGACCGATCGCGCGCTGGTCGAGGCCGGGCGCAAGCTGGTCGTGCTCGCCGACCACACCAAGTGGGGCACCGTCGGCATCTCGACGATCGCCGACCTGGACGAGGCCGACGTCGTCGTCACCGACGACGGGATTTCCGCCGAAGCCAGGGAAATACTCGCCGAAAGGGCAGGGGAACTCATGATCGCCGAGACGGCGGAGACAGTCGAGGCTGAAGAAGCGTGAAGCGCACGTCACGGCACCTGGCCGATGGCCGGGAGATCATCTACTTCGACCAGCTCGGCGCGCCCGAGCGCGTCGCCGAGGACACCCGCGACCTGCCGCCGGTTTCGGCCGCGTCGGAGATCCGGCTCGACCCGCTGACCCACGAGTGGGTCGCGATGGCCGCGCACCGGCAGACGCGGACGTACAAGCCGCCGGCCGACCTCTGTCCACTGTGTCCGAGCAAGCCCGGCAAACCCAGTGAGATCCCGGAAAGCGACTACGACGTCGTCGTGTTCGAGAACCGCTTTCCGTCCTTCGCCGAGGATGTGACCGGCGAACCGACCACTGTGGACGGTCTCGGGCTGGTGCCGGTCAAGCCGGGGCGGGGTCGCTGCGAGGTCGTCTGCTTCACCAGCAACCACGACGGTTCCTTCGCCGGCCTGACCCCGAAGCAGGTGCGGGCCGTGGTGGACGCCTGGGCCGACCGGACCGCCGGACTGTCCGAAGTGCCCGGCGTGGAGCAGGTCTTCCCGTTCGAGAACCGCGGTGAGGAGATCGGCGTCACGCTGTCCCACCCGCACGGGCAGATCTACGGCTACCCGTTCGTCACGCCCCGGACCGCGCGCATGCTCGACGTCGCCCGTGCCTACCAGGCCGAACACGGCCGCCCGGTGCTCGGCGACGTCCTGGCGGCCGAACGCAAGTCCGGCGCGCGCGTCGTGGCGTCCGGCGAGCACTGGACGGCGTTCGTGCCGCCGGCGGCCCGCTGGCCGGTCCAGGTGCAGATCGTGCCGCACCGGCAGGTTCCGGACATCCCCGCGCTGACCGACGCCGAGCGCGACGAGTTCGCCGACGTCTACCTGGACGTCCTGCGCCGCTGTGACGCCCTGTACGACCGGCCGTTGCCCTACATCGCGGCGTGGCACCAGGCGCCGGTGCGCCAGGACCGCGAGCTCGGCTGGCTCCACCTGGAGCTGTTCTCCGTGTTGCGCGCGAAGGACAAGCTGAAGTACCTGGCTGGGTCCGAATCGGGCATGGCGGTCTGGGTGAACGACGCGACACCGGAGCAAATCGCGGAACGGCTCCGCGCGGCTGGGTGACCCGGCCATACTCATCTCCGATGCACAGGTTCGGCTCAGGAACCTCTCAGGACCGTCCCGCAAGGTGATGACATGACCGAGAACGACCCCACCGCGCACGACCCCGCGACCCCGCGGCCTTCCGCGGACGCCCAGCCCGGCTCCGGGCAGGATGCCGCTCAGGGCGGTTGGGCCGGGAGTCCTTACGGCGAGCAGAGCGCGCCCGCCAGTCCGTACGGCGAGCAGAGCGCGTCCGGCAGTCCCTACGGCGACCCGGGCACGGCGACTCCGTCCGGGGGCACACCGCACTACGCGGCGCCGGCCGAGCCGTCCTACCACGCAGTCACGGGGGCCGATCCGTCCTACGGGGCGCAGAACGCGAACCCCTGGTCCGCGCCGGGTGCGCAGACGCCGCCGCAGGGCCACCCCCAGCAGAGCGTCTACCCGCCGCCGAACGCGTACGGGCAGCCCGGCACGTCGATCTACAACGCGCCCGCCGCCCCGCCGCCGAAGCAGAAGCGTTCCGGCGGCAAGCTGCTCGCCGGCGTCGCGCTGGTCGCGCTGCTGGTCGGCGGCATCGCCGGCGGCGCGGTCGGGTACCTGACGGGCGGGACGTCGGGCCCGTCGAGCAACGCGCTCGACGCGCCGAAGCCGGCCCAGCAGACCGGCAACGCGCCCGCCGGCTCGGTCGAGTCCGTCGCACAGAAGCTGTCGCCGAGCGTCGTCGAGCTGCAGGTGAGCGGGCAGCAGGGGGCCGGTGAGGGCTCCGGGTTCGTCATCAGCACCGACGGCTACATCCTGACCAACAACCACGTCGTCGAGGTCGCCGCGGGCGGCGGGCAGATCCAGGCCGTGTTCCAGGACGGCCGGAAGGCCGCCGCCAAGGTCGTCGGCCGCGACCCGACCACGGACATCGCCGTGGTCAAGGTCGACGGCGTCGGCAACCTGACCCCGGTCGAGATCGGCCGGTCCGACGACCTGCGCGTCGGCCAGTCCGTCGTCGCCATCGGCTCGCCGTTCGAGCTGGCCGGCACGGTCACCTCGGGCATCGTCAGCTCGCTGCACCGGCCGGTGCGGGCGGGCGGCAGCACCGGTGACCAGACCACGGTGATGGACGCCGTCCAGACCGACGCGGCGATCAACCCGGGCAACTCGGGCGGTCCGCTGGCCAACATGTCCGGCCAGGTCATCGGCATCAACTCGGCGATCTACAGCCCGCAGTCCGCGCAGGGTGGCCAGGGGCAGGGCCAGGGCGCGTCCGAGGGCGGCAACGTCGGCATCGGCTTCGCCATCCCGATCGACCAGGCCCGCCGCACGGCGGACACGATCATCAAGACCGGCCAGGCCGTGCAGACCTACATCGGCGCGCAGGTCAAGGACGCCCCGCAGGGCGGCGCCGAGCTCGGCGCCATCACCGCGGGCAGCCCGGCGGAGAAGGCCGGCCTGAAGTCGGGCGACATCGTGACGAAGATCGACGACCGCAACATCGACTCGTCCGACACGCTCGTCGCCGCGATCCGCACCCGGGCGCCGGACGAGAAGGCGACGTTCACCCTCCAGGGTGGCCGCACGGTCGAGGTGACCCTCGGCGGGCAGCCCGTCACCCCCAACTGATCCATTCCAGACGCTCGGCCGCCCTGGCGCGGCCGAGACCAACTTGGCTCGACCCCCGTAACTTTCGGGGCCGGACCCACAAGGCCACGCGCGACCGGATTTTGATGCCGGTCGCGCGTGGCCGCATTTATGGGGGCTTGCGGACGGGCTTTTCTCGTGTCTGGCGGGGCATCACACGCGTGTCTGGAGGGACGACACGCGTGCCTGGAGGGTCGGCTCGCGTACCTGGGAGGTCGGGTTGCGTATCTGGAGGGTCGGTTAGGTGCGGCGAGTTTGGGGGCGGGTGGGGCGTTTGCGGTGGGGTGTCAGGCGGTGGCATAGGGCCGTGAGGACTACCGCCAGCCAGACTGCGGCCAAGGTGAGGGTGAGGCCTAGTGCGGGGTTGCCGTCGTGGAGGCCGGGCATGGGGGCCGTGCCGTAGGGGCGCCAGAGCAGCGGGAATGCCAGGATCAGCAGGACGCCTGTGAGGACTACGCCGGTGACTACTGGGGTTTTCCAAGGTTGCGGGAGGACGCGGGCCAGGGTGATGCCTAGCAGAGCTGTGAGCGGGGCGATGATGGCGTCGTTGAGGATCGGGCCGCCCACGAGCCAGCCGATCGTGCCGAAGACGTCCGGGCGCAACGGCAGTGCGTAGTCGGCGAACAGGACCACGCCCCACACCAGGGCCGCGAGGCCCGGTAAGGCGAGGAGCACACGGGCGGTCTTCACAGGGCCTCCAGTTTCGTGACCCACTTCGTCTGCAGCACCCCGGGCCGGTTCGGCGCGATGATCCGGCACGGGAAGCCGTGGTCGAGGTCGAGGACGTCGCCGTTGAGCTCCAGCGCGAGCAGCGTCAGGTCGTCGGCCGTGTGCTCGCCCGGGAGCACGCTGACGCCGTACAGCCCGGCACGTTCCAAAGAGGACACCCGCACCGCCGTGCCCGGTTGTGACCCGGTGGCCTTCAGCAACGTCGGCAGGGAAATCCCGCGCCAGGTGGCCGACTGGCTCCAGCCCTCGACGCACGCGATCGGGAGCTCGGCCGTCGTCTGCGGCAGGGCGCGCAGCTCGTCGAGTGAGAACTTCGTGGTGCCGCGCGGGGTCACGACCGAGAGCCGCCAGACCGCCGCCCGCGCCGTCTGCGTGACGCCCGCGGCCACGGCCGTGCGGTTCACCGGCAGGCCCTGCGTGCCCTTGCCCGTCTTCCAAGCGAGGCCGGAAACGCCGCGCAGGAAGGGAACCGTGGCCCCGGCGGTGGCGACCACCGCGACGCCGGTCGCCAGTCCCGTGGTGCGGAGGAAGCCGCGTCGCGACAGCCCGGCGGCCGGCGTTTCCTCGGGTTCGGAGTTGACCCGGCTCAGCGCGCGGCGGATGACCGGCAGCTTGACCGCGACGTGCACCAGGATCGACCCGATCGCCAGCCACGCGACCGCGTAGTGGACCTGCGGGAAGTAGAACGCCCACGGGTAGTTCTGCGCGACGTTCAGCAGCCCGGTCGTCAGCTCGAAGAACGCCGAACCCGAGAGCACCAGGATCGAGAGCCGCTCCAGGGCGTGCGGCAGTGAGCGGACCAGCGGCCGGCCGAACAGCTTCGGGTAGACGCTCCACAGTTTCGCCAGCAGCAAGGGGATCGACGCCACGCCGGAGATCACGTGCAGCCCCTGCGTGACCCGGTACAGCCCGACCGGGCGGCTCGGCCAGAAGAACCACTCCGGCGGGTGCTGGATGAAGTGGTTGATCAGGCCGGTCACGAAGCAGGTCGTGAACGTGACCGCGAGCGCCAGCCCGATCTTCGACGTCACGCGCTCGTGGTGCGCCGCCGCCTCGAACTGTTCTTCCTTGGGGATCGGCAGCTGGTCGACGCGGTCGTTCAGCCGGGCCCGGGCTTCGCGGGCGCGCACCGCGAGGGGCGTGCGTTCGGGCTTCACGGCTTCTCCAACCGGGCGAACCAGCGGTGGCCGTGCCGGACGGTGCGGTCGACGTGCAGCCCGGCGCGGTTCGCGACCTCGGCGATGGCGTCCGCGCCGACCCAGGCCCAGGTGAACCACGCGACGTCGGCGTGGCCGGGCCGGAGCCGGACGCGCTCGTGCCGCAGACCGCCGCCGGGCGGGTCCAGCTCGACCAGGACGTCGCCGTCATCGGCGATCAGTTCGGCCGCACGACGCAGCAGCACCGCGGGGTCGCCGCCGATGCCGATGTTGCCGTCGGCCAGCAGGACGTGCTGCCAACGGCCCTCGCCGGGCACGTGGTCGAAGACGTTGCGGTGCAACGCACTCCCACCGCGGCGGCGAGTCAGGCGGATGGCTGTGCGTGAGCTGTCCACGCCCAGCGCGACGACGCCGCGTTCGGCCAGCGCGGCGGTCAGCCGACCCGGGCCGCAGCCGATGTCCAGGGTCGGGCCGGTGCAGGCGTCGAGCAGCACCTCGTCGCCGTCGGACGCCTGGGCCCAGCGCTCGACCGGCAGCTCGATCTGTTCGCCGCTGGGCAGCTCGAGCCAGCATCGGTGGCCCAGCAGGCCGCGGTCGAACTCATTTCCGGTGCTCGCCGGCGCCGTCATCAGGCGGCCGCCCGATCAACGGCCGCGACGGCGCGGGCGAACCGGCTCTCCGGGCATTCGAGCGCCACCCGGCGGGCGTCGGTCATGGTGTCCACATCGGACAGTTCGGCCGCCTGCCACGGCTCCAGCCCGCACGCGACGAGGGCGCGCAACGTGCGTTCGCCGGTGTCGTCACGGGACATCGGGACGCCCGCGAGAGCCTGCGCCCGCCGCGGGTCGGTGAGGCCGAGGGCCCACCAGCCGCCGTCCGCGGCCGGGCCGAGCACGCAGTCGCGGCCGTTCCGCAGGACGGGAGCGATCGTCTCGGCCAGCGAATCCGGCGTGACCTGCGGGGTGTCCATGCCGATCTGCAGGATCGGGAGGCCGGCGTGCACCGCGGCGGCGTCGGCGTGGGCGTTCGCCAGCCGGGCGCCGAAGTCCCAGCCACGCTGCGGGATCACGGTCGCGCGGCGCAGCGCGAGCCCGATTTCGGCGCCCCGGGCGGCGGCGTCGAGGTCACCGGTCATCGCGACGACCGGCGCGGCGCCGGGTACCGCGCAGGCCGCGTCGAGGGTGTCGAGCAACGCGGACGCGGCGATCTCCGCCGCCTGGGCCGGGGTCGCGGGCGGGCAGAGCCGGGTCTTGGCGAACCCCGGCACCGGCGCCTTGGCCACGACCAGCAGCACGAACTGGGCCTTCATCGCGCCAGCACCCGCCCGAAGTCGCGGACCGCGCGCAGCGTGCCCCGCACCGAGCCGGACACCTTCGACTTCGTGCCCTTCGCCCGCTCGCCGTACCGGACGTCGAACTCGCGGACCCGCCACCCGGCGCGCTGCGCCCTGATCAGCAGCTCGAGGGGATAGCCGAACGCGCGATCCGTGACGCCGAGGCCGAGCAGCGCCCGCCGGTCCGCGGCGCGCAACGGCGCGATGTCCCGCACCGGCAGCCCTCGGGTGCGCAGCAACAGCGACAGCACGACGTTGCCCGCCCGCGCGTGCCACGGCCACACCCCGGGTCCGGTCGGCACCCGGCGTCCGACGGCCAGGTCGGCGCCGGCCACGACCGCCGCCACCAGCCGCGGCAGGTCGGCGAGGTCCAGGGAGCCGTCGGCGTCGGCGAAGCACACGATGTCCGCGGTGGCGGCTTCCAAGCCGGTGTGCACGGCCGCGCCGTACCCGCGACGCGGCTCGTGGATCACCTTCGCGCCGAGCGCGGCGGCCACTTCGGGCGAGCCGTCGGCTGAGCCGTTGTCGACCACGATCGCGCGGTAACCCGGCGGCAGCCCGCCGAGCACACCGGGCAGGGCGCCCGCCTCGTCGAGGCAGGGGAGGACCACGTCCACTTCCAAGTCAGTCACGCCGCTGACGGTAGGTCTATCGTGGACGGTGGGAAACCGTTGCGGTGCTTACTGAATCATGACGTTGACCAATCGGGTGACGAGTTCTTACCGGCTCGTTACGGCTGCCGTCGCCGGACCGCGGAACCCGGCGTACGGCCCTAAGGTGGACGGCGATGAGCGAGCCGAAGTCGGCAGCCGGGCTTGCCGAGCCGACTGCCCGCGAACCCGAAGACCTGCCACCTGATCGACCCGCGCGCCGCGCCCGCCGGGCCGATCTCCTCGCCGTCGCGGCGGCCGTGGTGCTCGTCGCCGCGGCCGCCGCGGCCGGCCTCTACTACAACCGCCCGAACTCCGGGGTGGTCATCTTCGTCAGCGCGCCGCCGCTGTTCGCCGACTGGCTGCCGCACGTCGGCCCCGGGTCGGTGTTCGCGGTGCTCATCGCCGCCGCAGTGGTGCTCTACGGCCCGGCTCTGGCCACTCGCCTGCCGTGGCGCCGCGCCCTCGTCGCCGGCTACTTCGCGTCGCTCGCCTGGATCTTTTCGCTGACCTTGGTCGACGGCTGGGCGCGCGGGTTCGCCGGGCACCTCACCATTCCCCAGGAGTACCTGCACGAGGTACCCGGGATCACCGACATCCCGCGGATGCTGCGCGAGTTTTCCTCCCGCATCCTCGACTTCCAGCCGAACTCCTGGACCACTCACGTGTCCGGGCACCCGCCGGGCGCGACGCTGGTCTTCGTCTGGCTGGACCGGCTCGGCCTGCACGGCGGCGCGTGGGCGGCGACGGCCGTCGTGCTCGTCGGCAGCCTGGTGGCGGTGGCCGTGCCCGCCACGGTCGCCTTGCTCGGCCGGCCGGAAGCGGCTCGCTCGGTGCTGCCCTTCGCCGTGCTCACCCCCGGTGCGGTGTGGATCGGCGTGTCGGCGGACGGCCTGTTCGCCGGGGTGACGGCGACCGGCCTGGCGTTGCTGGCACTGTCCGCGAACGGGTTCGCCCACGGCCGCCGGTACGCCGCCCCCGCCGGGCTGGCCGCGGGCGGAGTGCTGGGCTTCGGCATCTTCCTGTCGTACGGCCTGGTGCTGCTGGGCGTGGTCGCGCTGGCCGTGGCCGTGCTCGGACGGCAGTGGCGGGCGGCGGCACTGGCGATCGTGGCGGCGCTGGCTGTCGTCGCCCTCTTCGCCTGGGCGGGTTTCTGGTGGCTCGACGGCTACCACCTGGTCGTCGAGCGCTACTACCAGGGAGTCGCCCTGGTCCGGCCGTACTCCTACTGGGTGTGGGCGGACCTGGCCGCGGTCGCGGTGGCGCTCGGCCCCGCGGTCGTGGCTGCCCTCCGGCGTGGCCTGACCGAGGCGTTCCTGCCCCGCCCCCGCCGCTCGCTGTGGGCCGAACCGGTGCTCCTCCTCGGTATCGCCGCCCTGCTCGCGATCATCTTCGCCGACGTTTCGGGCCTGTCGAAAGCGGAGACCGAACGGATCTGGCTACCGTTCGGGGCGTGGCTGCTGCCGATGACGGCTCTGCTGCCACGGCCGGGGCGCCGGTGGTGGCTGGCCGCGCAGGCCGCGACGGCGCTGGCGGTCAACCATCTGCTGCTGACGGGCTGGTGAAGACATGACAGGCGATCTGGCCGGGCGCGTGCTCGTGGTCGACGACGACGAGACCGTGCGCGACGTCGTGCGCCGCTACCTCGAGGTGGCCGGGTTCACCGTCGACATGGCCGGCGACGGCGCCGAGGGGCTGGCGAAGTTCGCCGCCCACGAGCCCGACCTGGTCGTCCTCGACGTCATGATGCCGGGGATCAACGGCCTCGAGGTGTGCAAGCGGCTGCGCCAGGTCAGCCAGGTGCCGATCGTCATGCTCACCGCGCTCGGCGAGGAGGAGAACCGGATCGCCGGGCTCCAGCTCGGCGCCGACGACTACGTGACGAAACCCTTCAGCCCCAAGGAACTCGCCCTGCGCGTGGCGTCCGTGCTGCGCCGCGCGCGGATGCCCCGCCCGGAACCGGCGGCCGCGGAACTCGTCGACGGCGACCTGCGGCTGCAGATGACCGCCCGCACCGCGACCCTCGGCGGCCGTGAACTCCCGCTCACCACCCGGGAGTTCGACCTGCTGGCGTTTTTCCTCGGCCACGCCGGCGTCGCCTACTCGCGGGCGGACCTGCTGGAGAAGGTCTGGGGCTGGGACTTCGGCGACCAGTCGACGGTGACCGTCCACGTGCGACGGTTGCGCGAGAAGATCGAGCGCGAACCGGCCAAGCCGACCCGGGTCGCGACCGTCTGGGGCGTCGGCTACCGCTACGACCGGGAGCAACCGTGATCGAACCCGGAGAGTCCTTCGGCGAGATTCTGGCGCACCTCTGGCACATCCTGCCGCTGGCGTTGCTGTTCGCCCTTCCCGTGGCCGTGCTGGGTGGCGTGGTGCTCTATGTGCTGCGCCGCGGTTCCCTGGCCACCACGCTGACCGTGCTGGTGCTGATCCCGGTGCTCGCGACGCTCGTCGGCGTGCTGGGCGTCAGCGGGTTCATGTTCACCCCGGCGCTGACCACGATGCTGCTGGTCTGCCTGCTGGTCGCGGTGATCACCGTGCCCGCCGCGATCATCCTCGGCCGGGCCATCGCCCGCCGCAGTGTGTGGGAGCGGGAAGCGCGGAACCGGGAGCGCGCGGCCGAGGCGTCGCGGCGCGAGCTGGTCGCCTGGATCAGCCACGACCTGCGCAGCCCCCTGGCCGGCATCCAGGCGATGGCGGAGGCACTCGCCGACGGCGTCGTCTCCGAACGCGACGAGGTCGCCGACTACGCCCAGCGGATCAGCGGCGAGACCACCCGGCTGTCCGGGATGGTCGGCGACCTGTTCGAGCTCTCGCGGATCACCGCGGGCGCCCTCGAGCTCACCATGTCCGCGGTGCCCCTGCGCGACGTCGTCAGCGACGCCGTCGCCGCCCAGAGCCCGGTCGCCGAGCGGAAACGGGTGCGCGTGCTGGCCAACGCCGAAAGCTGGCCGATCGTCTCCGGCAGCGACCCGGAACTGGCCCGGATCGTGCGGAACCTGGTGTCCAACGCGATCCGCCACACCCCGCCGGACGGGACGGTCGCGGTGCAGATCGGCGTCGACGGCGACGAGGCCCTGCTCGCCGTCGACGACTCCTGCGGCGGCATCCCGGACGACGAGATCGGCCGCGTCTTCGACGTCGCCTTCCGCGGCACGCAGGCCCGCACGCCCGAGCGCAGCGGCACGACCACCGGCGGCGGCCTCGGCCTGGCCATCGCCAAGGGCCTGGTCGAGGCGCACCGCGGGAAGATCGGCGTGCACAACCACGGCCCGGGCTGCCGGTTCGAAGTCCGCCTGCCGCTGGCGATGTCGTAGAGATGGGTGACACCCCCATCGGTGGGACTGCCGGCTGATCCGAGTGCCGGCCGCCGCGGCACCTGCTTTTGCGCCGCCGGCTGCAGCGGTACCGGCTACGCGCCTCCCGGCGGCTGGGGCGCGGTGTCGAACTCGAGCTGCGGGCTGGCCGGCTCGCCCGGCTTGATGATGCTGGTGCTTGCCGCGCGTGGAGCGCAGGCGGCGCTGGGACCCGGCGCGGTGGAGACGGCCGTGCGCGACGCCACGATGACCGGCTCCGCGCAGACCGGCGGCGGCCGCGAGACAGCGAGCCGGCACGTGGAAGTCCGCCAGTACCAAGACGGTTACCGCGTCTGCGAAGTGAAGCCTTGGACGGCGACCGGGGTCCGGCCCGGGCCGAGGCGGAGGAACTCCAGGCCGGGGAAGTGGGCCGGGGCGATCACCGCCGACGTGCGCTCGGCCTCGTCCAGCCAGCGCCTGCGGGTGCGCGCCGCCTCGGTCGGGTCGTGGTCGGCGATGAAGTGGATCCGGTCGTCGCGCAGCTGCACCGGTGCGTGGATGACGTCGCCCAGCAGGATCAGCCGCTCGTCGTCCGCTTCGACGTCGAGGACGTAGTGCCCGGGGGTGTGGCCCGGCGCGTGGCGTGCGGTGACGCCGGGGGCCAGCGGGACGGCTTCGCCGTGGATCGCCTCGATGCTCCCGGCCGTGTGCACCGCCTCCAGCCCGACGCGGGCGAACGCCGGCGTGCTCTCCGGCGCCAGCCAGCCCATGTGGTCCGAGTGCAGGTGCGTGACGAACACCGTGTCGACGTCCTCGGGTGCCGTGCCCGCCTTGGCCAGCGCTGCGAGGAGGTCGCCGCCTTCGCCCATCGGTGGCGTCGGGTCGCCCGCGGCCGGTGTGACGCCGTGCGGGAAGCCGGTTTCGCGTGGGCCGAACCCGGTGTCGACCAGGATCGTGCGGCCCTGGCCGCGGACCAGGAATGCGCCGATCGGCACGTGCACGGTGCCGTCCGGGTCGAGGACCTCGGGGTGCTCGGCCGGGTCCAGTCCGGGGAAGAACGGGATCGGGATCCGGCACAGGCCGTCGGTCAGCGCTTCGACCGTGTAGTCGCCCACGGTGATCCGGTGCATGACCGGAACAAGTGCGACGGCCGCCGAGCCAGTCCCGTCAGACCGAAACCGGGTCCCGCAGTTCCGCCGTCGCGAAGCCGTCGATCCCGGTGGCGAACCCGACTTCCGCGGTGAACCCGAGCAGCTCCCGGGCCCGCGCGGGGTCGGCGACGACGTGCCGGACGTCCGCGGCCCGGGCTCCGCCGACGACCCGCGGCGCCGGACCGTCGCACGCCCGCGCCAGCTCCCCGGCCAGCTCGCCGACGGTGTGCGGGGTGCCGGAGCAGACGTTGACCGGGGTGCTGTCGCCCGCCGGGCCGGGCGTGTGGAGGGCGAGCACGTTGGCCCGCGCGACGTCGTGGACGTGCACGAAGTCGCGCTGCTGACGGCCGTCCTCCAGCACCAGCGGGGCTTCGCCGCGGACCAGCGCCGAGCGGAACAGGGACGCGACGCCGGCGTACGGGGTGTTCTGGGGCATCCGCGGGCCGTAGACGTTGTGGTAGCGCATCGCCCAGACGCTGCCGCCGGTCTGCCGGGCCCACGCGCCGGCCAGGTGTTCCTGCGCCAGCTTCGTGGCCGCGTAGGTGCTGCGGGGGTTCAGCGGCGCGTCTTCGGGCACCAGCTGCCAGGCCAGCTCGGTGCCGCAGGCCGGGCAGCGCGGCTCGAACCGCCCTGCGTCCACATCGGACACCCGGCGCGGCGACGGCGGCACGACGCCGTGGTCGGTGCACGAGTACCGGCCTTCGCCGTAGACGACCATCGACGAGGCCAGCACCAGCTTCCGCACGCCGGCCGCGTGCATCCCGGCCAGCAGCACCGCCGTGCCGTAGTCGTTGTGCAGGGCGTACGACGGCGCGTCCGACGGGTCGATCCCGTGCCCGACGACGGCCGCCTGGTGGCACACCGCGTCGACGCCGTCCAGCAGCTCCGCGACGATCTCGCTGTCGGTCACGTCGCCGCGCAGGAACCGGTGCCTGCCGGTGTACGCCGGTGGTGTGCGGGAGCCGTGGGCCGTGGCGAGCAGGTTGTCGAGCACCACGACGTCGTCGCCCGCATCGGCCAGCTGATCGGCGATGTGTGACCCGATGAACCCGGCTCCGCCGGTGACCAGTACGCGCATAACGGACACGCTAGGTGCTCGCGCCGGGCGCCGTCACGACGAGCGCGGTCACGTCACGGAATCGTCAGAACTCGCCGGGCACCTCCCGGCGGCGGGCCGCCGAAACCGACTACGGTGGGCGCCATGGAACGGAGTGCACAACGGCTGGGCCGGGCCCTCGTGGTCATCGTGGACGATCGCGTGGCGCACGGCGAGCACGAGGACGGCACGGGACCCCTGGTGACCGAGCTGCTCGAAGAAGCGGGCTTCATCGTCGACGGCGTGGTCGTCGTCGAGGCCGAGTCCGTGGGTATCCGCAATGCGCTCAACACCGCCGTGATCGGCGGTGCCGACCTGGTGATCACCGTCGGCGGCACCGGTGTGCTGCCGCGTGACAACACCCCGGACGCCACCGCCGGCGTGCTCGACCGGCCCATCCCGGGCATCAGCGAGGCGATCCGCGCGTCCGGCCTGGCCGCCGGCGCCGTCGACGCCGGGATCTCGCGAGGGCTCGCGGGCGTGTCCGGCAGCACCCTGGTGGTCAACCTCGCCGGCTCGCGCTCCGCGGTGCGAGACGGGATGGCGACCCTGACCTCGCTCGTGCCGCACGTGATCGACGAGCTTTCGGGCCTCGAAGAGGTGTGATGCCCGGTCGCGCGCTGCGGATCCACAGCGCGCGACGGGCACCGCCCGGGCGAGAGCGTTCCTTCGCTCTGGAGTTGTCAATGAACGCGTCGTGGGACACTGGGGCCATGCCGGGCCAAGAACGCGACCACCAGGCCGGCAGCGCGCAGCGCCGCCGGGTCGACGAGATCTTCGGGGACGTCCTGCCCGAGACGACCTCCGACGAGCGCGACCCGGACCGGCGCACCGGCCTCCCGGACGACTGGTACCGGGAGAACCGGCCACCGCACCACGACCGCTGACCTCAGCCGCGGCCGCCGTCGCGCTGGGCCTGAGCCCGCAGCAGGTCGCGGATCTCGATGAGCAGCTCGACGTCGGTCGGCTCCGAGGGACCCGGCTCCTGACCGCGCTTGCGGCGCTCCTGCACGTGCTTCACCGGCAGCACGATCACGAAGTAGACGACCGCCGCGACCAGCACGAAGTTGATCGCCGCGTTGATCACGCTGCCGATGTCCAGGAACGTGGCTTTGTTGTTGTCGAAGATCTGGTAGCCGAGGCCCTGCGCGGCGTCCGTGCCGCCGATCGTGCTGATCAGCGGCTTGATGAGGCCGGTGGTGAACGCCGTGACGATGGCCGTGAACGCCGAGCCGATGACCACCGCGACGGCGAGGTCGACGACGTTGCCGCGCATCAGGAAGTCCTTGAAACCCTTGAGCACTGGTTCTCCTCACGAACGGGGACGGTGCTCCACCGCCCCGAAGCCTGCCTGGGGGATGCCGTCGCCCGTCTCGGCGGACGCGGGCTAGCGGAGAGTAACCGTTACCGGACGGTCCAGTGAAATCGCCGCCACCCTCGTCGCGACTTCTTCCGGAAGCCGAAGCAGCACAAGCGGTCCCTTGGCCGGTCCGGCCGTCGGACGCGCCGAGCCGGCTTCGGGCGACGAGATCGTCACCACCGTGGCCCCACTGGCCAGCACGGAAGCGGACCCTCCCGGCGCGGCCACGACGTCGACGCGCTGTCCGGGACGCAGCAGTTCGGCCACGGCCGCGTCGGCGAGCCGGACCGGCACGGTCGCCGTCGCGGGATCACCCGAAGCGGGGATGGTGATCGCCAGCCGGACGTCGGTCAGGGGTTCACCGGCGCGGACGGCACCCGCCAGCAGCCGTCCGGCGGCGGCGTCGAGGGTGCTCAGGGCCCCGGACGGGCGTGTCTCGCCGGGGAAATCGGCCAGCCGGACGTCGGCGGCGCGGAGCGTGGCGCCGGACGGGAGATCGCGCGCCGCGACGACGGTCGGGGTCGTCGGTGCGCCCCGCGCGGAGCCTGGATGCGCGACGAGCAGAGTCCCGGTCAGGAGCAGGCCGACGGCGAGCCAGCGGCGGAGCAGCCGTGTCCGCCGGCTCGGCAGGCGGGTGAGATCGAGTGTGCGGAGCTTCGCCAAGACGTCCACAGGTGCTCCTCGGTCGGATCGGGTGCGGCCACGTGCCGCACAAGATCGACGTTAGGAGCAGCGGACGGGCCGCCGGAAGGGCCTTGCCCGCACCCTGTGGACAACCGGGGTGTTGTGGATAACTCCAGGCTCAGGAGGCCGCGGCGGCGGTTTTTGTCGTACCCGAGGAGGAGGATGCCGAGCCCGAGTCGGACTTGGGCTTCGACTCCGTCTTGGTCTCCGGCTTCGACTCGGACTTGCCTTCGCTCTTGCCCTCGCTCTTCGCCGGGGTCGAGGTGGTGCTCGACTTGCTGGCTTCACGCGAGTCGGTGCGGTAGAAACCGCTGCCCTTGAAGACGACGCCGACCGAGCTGAAGACCTTGCGGAGCGGGCCGGAGCACTGCGGGCAGACCGTCAGGCTGGGGTCCGAGAACGACTGCACGGCTTCGAACCGGTGGTCGCATTCTTTGCAGGCGTACTGGTACGTAGGCACTGAGGGCTCCTTTGCTGGCACTCATCCGACAAGAGTGCCAACTAGATTGTGCTTGAAAGCATTCCCCGAACGCAATTCCTCGTTGCTCACATCGGCAGCTCGAGCACGCCTCGACCCGGGGTCAAGACGCCGCTCATCCGCACGTCGTGAGGTTGTCCGGGCAGCCGGTCGACCAGCTCTTCGTCGCGGACGACGGCGAGCAGGCGCGCCCCGGCCGCGGCGAACACCAGCGAGCGATCGTAGTGCCCGGCGCCGCGGCCCAGGCGGACACCCTGCCGGTCCACGGCCAGCGCGGGCACCAGGACCAGCTCGGCCGCGCCCACGGCGGCGACACCCAGGCGTTTCCCGCCCGGCTCGAGGACGCCGCGCAGCCGGCCGGGCGCGAGATCGGCCTCGCCGGTGTACTCCGCCCAGTCCAGCGGACCGGGGGCCGGGGCGATCACCGGCAGCAGGACCCGCGCCCCGCCGGCGGCCAGCGCGTCGACGAGCGCCGTCGTGCCCGGTTCGGTGCCGAAGGGCAGGTACGCGCACACGGTCGTGGCTGTGACCTTCGACACCGCTCTGACCAGCGCCAATGCCTCGTGGGCGTGCGATTGGGCGGCCTGTTCCGCTCTCGCGCGCGTGAGGCGGGTACGCCACTCCGCTTTGCTCAGGTGCTCATTGCCCAGCGCATGCATGGCCTCACGTTAGGCTTTGCGCCCATGACGGGCGCCGCAACCTCCAAGACGTTCAGAACCGCCATCGTGCCTGCCGCCGGGCTCGGTACACGCTTCCTGCCGGCGACGAAGGCCGTGCCCAAGGAACTCCTGCCCGTGGTGGACACACCGGGGATCGAGCTGGTCGCGGCCGAGGCCGCGGCCGCCGGCGCGGAACGCCTGGTCATCGTGACCTCGCCGGGCAAGGAAGCCGTCGTCAAGTACTTCGAGGAGCAGCCCGAGCTGGAGGCGAACCTCGAGGCCAAGGGCAAGACCGAGCTGCTGGCGAAGGTCCGGCGCGGTCCCGCTCTGCTGGCCGTCGAGACCGCCATCCAGGAGCAGGCCCTCGGCCTCGGCCACGCCGTCGCGCAGGCCGAGCCGAACCTGACGCCCGAGGACGAGGCCGTCGCGGTGCTGCTGCCGGACGACATCGTGCTGCCGGCCGGTGTGCTCGAGCGGATGAGCGAGGTGCGGGCCAAGCACGGCGGCAGCGTGCTCTGCGCGTTCGACATCCCGAAGGCCGAGATCTCGCCGTACGGCGTCTTCGACGTCAGCGACACCGGCGAGGACGACGTCAAGCAGGTGCACGGCATGGTCGAGAAGCCGAAGCCGGAGGACGCGCCGTCGACCTTCGCCGCGGCCGGCCGCTACCTGCTCGACCGGGCGATCTTCGACGCGCTGAAGCGCATCACCCCGGGCTCCGGCGGCGAGCTCCAGCTGACCGACGCGGTCGCGCTCCTGATCACCGAAGGACACCCCGTGCACATCGTCGTGCACCGTGGCGGACGTCACGACCTGGGGAATCCGGGTGGTTTCCTGCGCGCCGCGGTCGATTTCGCGCTTGAAACGCCCGAGTACGGTCCATCTTTACGGGCGTGGCTGACGGAACGGATCGGGACAGATCGCCCATGACGGAATCCCTCGACGAGGCGCGGCCTGAAGTGGCCGAGGACGAGGAGGCCGAGTTCCGTTCGGTCGAGTCGCAGATCGCGATGACGCTGGACGCCGCCGTCCGGCCCCGGCCGGTGCGGGTGGCGATCTCCGAGGCCCAGGGGCTGCTCTGCGCCGAGGAGGTGGTCGCCGAGCACGCGCTGCCCGGGTTCGACCAGGCGGCGGTCGACGGGTATGCGGTGCGCAGCGTCGACGTGCGCACGGCCGGGCAGGAGCCGGTGCAGCTGCCGGTGGTCGGCGAGATCGCGGCGGGCTCGCGCCAGCCGCGACGGCTCCAGCCGGGGCAGGCGGTGCGCGTCGACACCGGCGCGCCGCTGCCGACGCTGGCCGACGCCGTCGTGCCGCTCGCCTACACCGACGGGCACCAGGCCAAGGTCACCGTGCACCGCTCGGTGCCGTCGGCGGGGTACGTGCGGCGGGCCGGTGAGGACGTCCAGATCGGCGACGTCGCCGTCCGCAGCGGCGACACGATCGGGTCGGCGCAGGTCGGCCTGCTCGCCGCGGTCGGCCGGGCGAAGGTGCTGGTCTACCCGCGGCCGCGGGTCTCGATCGTGTCGGTCGGCGACGAGCTGGTCGACATCGACCGGACGCCGTCGGTCGGGCAGGTCTACGACGTCAACTCCTACGCCTTGGCCGCGGCCGCGCGGGACGCGGGCGCCGAGGTCAGCCGGGTCGGCATCGTGTCGAGCGAGCCGAAGCGGCTGCGGGAGATCGTCGAAGGCCGGCTGCTGATGTCGGAGATCGTGGTCGTCGCCGGCGGTGCCGGGGGCAGCACCGGCGACGAGGTCCACTCGGCGCTGTCCGACCTCGGCCGGATCGACGCGACGCGCATCGCGATGCACCCCGGCTCGGTCCAGGGGTTCGGCAGGCTCGGTCCCGACTCGGTGCCGACGTTCCTGCTCCCGGGCAACCCGATGAGCGCGCTGGTGGTGTTCGAGGTGCTGGTGCGGCCGCTCATCCGGGCGGCCCGCGGCACGCGCAACCCGCACCGGCGGATCGTCGGCGCGCGGCTGCTGTCGCCCATCACGTCTACCGAGGGCCGGCGCGGCTTCCTGCGCGGGCAGCTCCTGCGTGACGAGGCCAACGGCGAGTACCTGGTCCAGCCGCTCGGGCAGTCCGGGGCGCACCTGCTCGCGTCGCTGGCCGAAGCGAACTGCCTCATCAACGTGCCGGAGGAGATGACCGAGGTCGCCGCGGGCGAGCAGGTCCAGGTCACCTTCCTGGCGCAACGGGCCTGATGAACTCCGTGTCGGGCGTCTCCTACCCGGTCGAGAGCCGGCACCCGGGCTGGCCGTCGCGGCTCGGCCCGCTGCGGGTGCCCGCGGGGGAGGTCGCGATCCGGCCGGTCCGGCTGCGCGACGCCAGCGAGTGGAGCCGGATCCGGCTCCGGGACCGGGCGCACCTCGAGATGTGGGAGCCGACCGGCGTCGGGCCGTGGCCCGAACGCAACGCTTTCTGGTCGTGGCCGTCGCAGTGGGCGGCGTTGCGGTCGCTCGCACGGCGTGGTCAGTGCCTGCCGTTCACGATCACCCTCGACGGTCGGCTGGCCGGTCAGATCACCGTTGGTAACGTCGTCCGGGCGTCGCTGCGGTCCGCGTGGATCGGCTACTGGGTCTCGTCCGAAATCGTCCGCGGCGGGGTCGCGACAGCCGCCGTCGCGCTGGTCACCGACCACGCCTTCGCCGCGTCCGGGCTGCACCGGCTGGAGGCCACCGTGCGCCCCGAGAACGCCGCCAGCCTGCGGGTTCTCACCAAAGCGGGGTACCGGCAGGAGGGGCTGTTCGAGCGCTACCTCGACGTCGCCGGCGCTTGGCGGGACCACTACTGCTTCGCCGTCACGCGCGAGGAGACCGGCGCCGGGCTGGTGTCGCGGCTGGTCGCGGCGGGGCGCGCCGACTACGCCTGACGGTGATTACCCATCCGGGGCTGTGAGCGCGTTACCACATGCTGTGAGATTCACCTAATCCGGTGAGGCATTTCCGTGATCGAAACCGGCGAGCCTCCGCCCGATCTGTTACTCCTGTGACTAGCGTGATTTCAGGTGAAGGATTCGGGGGAGGTGACGGGGGATGCCCAGCTCCGTGATCATCGTCGCGCTCGCCGCGGCATGGCTCGTCGTACTCGTGCCCATGGTCGCGCGCCGGCGGCAGCAGGTCGCGAGGACCGCTGACTCCGCGTTGGCGGCCAGGGTCGTGCGCAGTGGTGGTGGACGCAACGAAGACCGGGAGGAATTCGCCATGTCCGACAGTCCCGTCAAGTCCAATCCGGTGAAGTCCCGGCCCTCGGTCGAGGACGACCTCGCGGAGCTGGAGGCGGAGCTCGAACTCGACGACGACCTCGACGAGGAAGAGCCCGAGCCGCTCCCACAGCCGGGCCGTGCCGAGCGGCGGGCCGAACGCGAGCGCGAACGGGCCGGCTACCGGCCGGGCCGCGGCGGCTTCGACCCCGAGGCGGCGGAGATGGCCGCCCGCGCGAAGTACAGCTTCCGGCAGCGCGTCGTCGTCATCCTGCTCGTCGTCGCGGTGATCACCGCCGGCGTCGCGGGTTTCCTGTTCCCGCTCGTCTGGTGGGGCCACGCGGTCGCCGACGTCGTGCTGGTCGGGTACCTCGTCTACCTGCGCCGCCAGGTGCGCATCGAGGAGGAGATCCGCCAGCGCCGCCTCGCGCGCTACAACGGCACGCGCGCCCCACGACGCCCGTCGGAGCCCGGACCCCGGCCGTCGGTTTCGGCTTCCGTTGACGACGTCGAGCCGGAGGACGAGGTCGACGACGTCGCCGCCGTGGAGGTCGTCGAGCCGGCCCGCCGCGAGATCGTGGAACGCCGCCCGTCGCCGACATCCCGCATCCGCCGCAGCGCGGTCGTCGTCGACCTGGACGACGAAGACCCGGCGTTCGAGGAGCTCGACGAGCCCGGGACCGGGCCTTACCGCCGGGCCGTCGGAGAGTGACCCCCCGCGTGTCGTGCTCGTAGGGCACTGCTAAGCTCTACGAGCACGATCAAGGGGCTGTAGCGCAGTTGGTAGCGCGTCTCGTTCGCATCGAGAAGGTCAGGGGTTCGATTCCCCTCAGCTCCACTAGATAGACGTCTTTCACAACACGCCGAACGAGAAATTCTCGCTCGGCGTGTTGTTTTTGTGCCCTCCGTCACCGTGGTTGCGCCGTACATGGGCTCGGCGGTCACGTCTGCCCGGTCGGTCTCTCGGCCACCGTTTACCGTCTCTATGCCGTTCTGGGACGCCGTCTTGCCGGTCCTCGGGTGATCCGGTGCCGTCTGCATCGGTGTTGCACTGTTCAACAGCGCCGCAAACGGCTCGGTTAGCTCTGTCCGCTCGACACTGCTGTCCTCACCGATGAACAGCTTGACGAACAGCCCCTGGTTGATCTGTCGCTTGATGCTCTCCGGGGCGAGCAGGTAGGCACGCTCGCAGCTGCCCGCGACATCCAGTGCCTCGCTGAGAGTCCGCTCTACGTCCGCCGCCGAGGCTGTTGCGGCTGTAATCTCTGCCTCGGCGTCCACGAGGACACGAGTGAGTCGCTGCATCTCAGTCGCGAGCAGATCTTGCGGGATGGCTCCAGCGTAGTGCGCGGCAAGCAGCTTCTGACGTTCGTCTTGCGCCTGATCTTTGTGGGTCTGCGCGCGGCGTAGTCCGCGACTGGCCTCAGCCTGAGTTGCGGCGTGCTCGGCCTGCACGGCTGCACGCGTCTGCTCGATAAGATGTGCGCTGAACTGGAACGTGCCGTAGAAGCGGTCTATGCCCTCCTCGATGCGCTCGACCCGCACTCCCGGTCGTAGGCAGTTGTTCTCCTTGGTCTTGCGCTTCAGACAGAGAAAATAGTCGTAGGTGCCGCCACGTCGTCCACGGTGACGTGAGAAGACCAGGCGACCGCCGCAAGACGAGCAATAGATCGTGCTGCGCAAGTAGTGACGATGTACTCGGTCCTTCTCGCCGGTGTGGTTATGGGCGGCGAGTACATCCTGTACGGCGAGCCATGTTTCTGGCTCGACTAGGGGCTGGTGTTTGCCTTCGTAGTGGATGCCTTGGTAGCTGACCATGCCCATGTAGTACGGGTTAGCCAGGATATGATAGATCGTCGTCAAGCCGACAGGCTTCAAGGGCAGCGTGAACAGTTACAAATTCAAGTCGACTTGGAGCACGAGAAATGGAGACGCGAAGTACGGCGAGAAGTCTACGTGGCCTTCTTGGTTAGCGTGGAGCAACTGCGCAACCTGATCGGACCTATTTCTGAGATTATCCCGGAAAAAGGGCAGGTCGCAGCGCCTGGAGAGTTCGAAACCCTAGATTCTATTAGAGAAGATCTTCAGATCAAGTACGATGCTGCATTTCAGTGTGGTCAAGTTGTCAGGCTGGAAGGGCCAAAGAGGTCGGAGCCGCTGTGCAGAAACTACTGTTGGCGATGGCGCTCCTCTTGAACGCTGCGAATAATCGGGCCAGCGCAGCGGAGGCGGGCACGGCGCCGGAGTATCGCCTGTTGAGCGATGCGGCTCGTGAGATGCACGAAGCTCTTGAGGTATTTCTTGCCGCAGCCTCTCAGTTTATGGATCACGACTAGGCCATTCGCGCATCTCGGCATTGCGTTGAAATCTGTCTCAGTTGTATGCTCAGAGCTGTTGGCCTTACTTGTCGACCGTCGTCCCATGACTCAACTTCCCGTCCCGGTACGTCCAGTTGGTGACGGCATCGCGACTTGGGCAGCATGACGGATCATCGACTGTGTAGAATTTCTCGTACGAAGTGATGCCACCCGGTATAATATCTATACGGTTTACACCGGGACTGTTGAGTCCCGGTGTACTGCTGTGAACAGCTATGACGTTGCCGATCAACTTCGCAGTTCCGCTCGCGCCGTCCAAGATTACAAAACCTTGCGCGATGATCCCACTTCCACCCGCGCCTTCGGGGACGCGGTAGACCTTTAGGCCGATTTCGTCCTTACCGTCACCTGTCAAATCGCCATAAGTCGGCGCGGCATCGGTCAGGCCATAGGTTAGCGGACCCCATTGCGAGCTTTGGATGGACGCCATTCCATTTTGCAATTTCACTGGCGTTGAGGAGAAGCATAGGTCTGCTGGCGCGACCGCATTGATCCAGTCGACAGTCATCAAGTTCAGCGAGTCATTTTGCGGAATTGGAGAGGGGCTACTGCACGCAGTCGCCAATTCGAGTGTCAGCACTACTGCTATTGCGCTTAGAACAGAGCGACGGTCCGCGCGACGCCTTAGGCTGGCTGGCATGAGTCCTCTCCTTGCAGGTTACGTGAACCGAACTCCTTGACGGTCGGCGGCTGTTGATCGAATCCGTCGCTGCCGACGTAGAGCTTCGTGCTCTTGTCTCTGCGGCCCAGGGAAATCAGGGGCTCTTCGGGGGTCCCTAACCTGTACGTGTACTTTTGGCCAGCGACGATGTAGTCGATCTCCAATCCCCACGTGTACGAGTGTTTGCACGACTTGGCCTCTACGAGAAGTTGTGTTTGATCTCCGCCGGACACGGTGAAACCAGTACCTAAGGGCTGCTTCTTTGGCGGATTGGCACTGGGTTGCTCCTGCGACTGCTGAACGCCCCGGTCCAGGATGCGGCCTCCCTCGTCGAGTCGCGCTTCAAACAGACGGATATCTATGCCGCCACATCCACCACCGCCGGCATTTAGGATCCAAGCCACTGGCGTATCAAAAGTCCTAAATATTTTAGCGCGAAGGCCAGTGATCTGTGCCGTGGTCGTATCTCGGGTCGCGAGTGCCACGGTCAGGCTTCCGTCGAGGTATGAACCTCCGCCTGCGGTGATAACAGTGTCGCGTGGATCTTCCATTTCGTCACCGTGTTTGATATTTGCAGGTGAAGCGATGGAGCCGGCTGACATTGCAACAACGGTTGAATCGTCACATCTGTTTAGCCTGGGCCATGCGATCTTGTTGGCTGCGAGAGGTTGGTAGCCTACGGCGCTGTCCAGAGGCGGAAGCAGGGCTGGTATATAGCGCTGGAGCACGACTGTGGTGACTCCTCCGAGGACGAATACGATCAGACTTCCCAATGCGATAAAGACTCTGCGCTTCGTCGAAGTTGGCGCGCTTGGTGTAGTCACTTGAGTCATCCCTCGTGTCCTCTTCGGCTGGGCTCCCCTCTATTCGTACCTCTCTGGGCTGCTGTTACGGTGATCACCCCAATGGTCGAATGGTCGTGCGTTCTGACGGGTGGGCTATATTGCCGGAAATTTGCGCACCATATTGCTGTGCGGAGCACAGCTACCAGCGGAGTATCTGCGGCTTCTGACAGGGCCCTTCGACTAGCCGCGAAGGTATCGTGACAACCTGCTTCAGGGAAGTCGTCAACGAAGGAGACGCTATGCGCAGGTCGGGTGCGCAGTTCGGCTTGGCTGATGATCAGTGGCAGGTTGCAAAGGATGAGGTCCGCACGGCCATCCTCGAGGCTGCCTACGATCGCCGGATGACCTGGTATGGCGAGGTCGCTGGCCAGGTGACCGCGGTCAAGCTTGATCCCTACTCGGCGCTGATGAATCACCTGCTCGGCGCAGTCTTTGAGGCCGAGTGCGCGGCTCGTCGACCAGCCTTGACCTCGATCGTGACTCACAAGTACGGCGACAAGGAACCGGGCGCCGGGTTCTACGATATGGCCAGGAGCCTCGGTTACCGTTTCGAAGAGCCGTACCTCTTCTGGGCCCAGCAGGTCCAGGACGTCTTCAAGCTGCACGGTCGGCCGTGAGGGACTAATCGGAACCCTGCGCCAGCTTCAGGCCAATGGTCGTCAGCAAATGGTCACAGCAGCTGTTGAACAGGTCTGAGGTGCTGAGTACCTCGTACATCTGTGGTCGATCGGCCGGTGAACCAGTAGCGAGCATCGGCTGCTCCAGCTGGTAGCGCCCCAGGTGCATGAGGTGCTCCTGTCGGGCCTCGACGAACAACTCGTCTGGAATGGCCTCGGCTGCCAGCAGGCGGTATGCGGTCAATCGCGCTCGGATCAAGTGAACGGCCGAGTTGGCAGTCAGCGCTGCGCTCGGGTGTCCGACAGCTCGGCGGATTGGTGACCCGCCGGGTTCGAAGACCGCACGGACCGCGTGTTCCAGCTGGCTCAAATTGGTAGTACCAGTGTAGGCGACCTCAGTCAGCTGAGCTAAGAGTTCGCGTCGTGCTCTTGTGGAGGCGCCCGGGTGGTCGAGCTGCATGAGTAGGGCCTGCGCACTTGTCTTCGCCCGTTGCCTACTCGTTCGCGCGTCGCCGAGCCAAGTCATAAAGGCTCGTCGGGCCTGGTGTAGCGGGACGTGCTCGTCGCCGAAGTACATCCAGGTGAACACCGGGATCCGGGCCAAGCTGCGGATCGATCCAGCTTCGCGTCGCTTGCCCAACAGGGTCAGGAACAGGCTGCGCTGGTTCCCGCTGTAGAGCGCCGGCTTTGAGCCATGTCCCTTGCCGGCTGGTCGGTGCTGTGGGTAGTCGAGCAGGCCCCGCTCGGTCCAGTCGCGGATAAGTCGGACGCTGACCTGGTGGCCTGCCACGGCGGCGTCCGCAACGAGGTCGTCGATTGTCACTGGCTCGGTGGGCAGCCGCATCTATGGAGATTACACCAGATTGGTCGCCAACTGCGCTGGTGCTCGGCTAGGTGCTGGGGTTTCACTGTAGGAGTGCACGTTGAAACAAGGGGAACGTAAGGAGGTGATTACGATGAGTAGGTCAGCTGGCTCTTCAGGCGACTTGCGTAAGTGGCTCGCGCTGGCCACTGCCGCAGCTTCGCTGGGACTGCTGCCGCGCGGCTGGCAGAAGGCACTTGGCGTGGCGAGCGCCGTCATGCTGCTGTACGGCGCGTTGTCCGAGTAGCTGTGGTGCCGCCCCGGTCTCTCTGGGGCGGCACTCGGACCTTGCGGAAGTTTGCGCAGGTCGTCGTCATGGTGGCCCGCGGGCCGAGTCCTGGCAGGCTTCCATCGCAGATAGATGTAGCAGTCAGGTCGGACGCAGCTCGTACCGTAAGAATTGCCGCTTCCGCAGTTTGCTGCCTGACTTCGGAGCAGAGGCATGGGGCCGTCGTTCGTAGTTCGGGACTTGTAACAAACCTTGGGCTTTAGCGATATTGGTACCCGCCTGGTGGATCATCACCTGATCGGAGCAGTGGCGACGTACTGTTGCATAGGGTGAGCGCACTAAGGTGGACAAGATCGAGGGAAGTGGCAGGAACTGGCCGCGAGAGCTGACGGAGGTTGTCGATGATTGACATGTCGACACGGAAAGAGCTGAGTGTCGATGTGCTTGACGACCTCCAGCTCGATCCGCACAACGTCCGGCTTGAGCTGTCGGATGGGGTCACTGAGGGTGACATCATGCAGGACCTCTTCAGTAACGAGAAGGTCCTGGACCTGGTGGACGGGATCGCCAAGGTGGGGTATCTGACTCATGAGATCCCCATCGTTGTTCGTAGAAATAAGAAGCTTGTGGTTGCGGAAGGGAACCGACGGGTCGCGGCACTGAAGTCGATCCAGAACCCATACCTTGCTCCACAGTTCTATCAGTAGATCACAAAAATAGCTGCAGATATTCCTAACAGAGATTCGTTAAGAACGATTAATGTGAAACTTGCGCCGAGTGAAGATGATGCTAGTCAGTTAATCGGCGCTATACATACAGGGACGCAGCGGCGCTCGTGGTCTCCGAATCGTCAAGCTGCTTTCTTTCAGGCGCAGCTTGAAGCTGGCAAAACCCCGCTTGAGTTGATCGCGCAGTATCCCACGGTCGAAGTTGGCAAGTTTATCCTCCGTAGTCGTTTTCTTGAGAAATTCCGGATGATAACTTATGTCGACCTCGACCTGAAGAGCTACGTCTCTAGTCGTAAGTTCCCGGTCTCGGTACTGGAGCGGCTTTATCCGAATAATGACTTCCTGAGGATTCTGGGTCTTTCTGTCAACGGCGACTATGTGGTCGAGAGTAGTCTGCCTGAAGAAGCCTTCGGCGCCTTGGCAGAGAAAGTTGTTGGAGATATAAAGTCTCGAAAAATCGATACGCGTAGTCTCAACAAGACATCAGGCGCAAAATACCAAGAGTACCTGACCGAGCTTCGCGCGTTCTTAAACGAAGACGGCGCCAGTGGTGCTGCGGGCAGTAGTACTGCTCAGGGTTCTGGTCCACCTGGTGGCGCGGGTGGTGGATCAAATCCCTCTCCGCCCTCGCCGGGTAGTGGTGCGCGTGGTAGTGGACATCCTGTGCCACCGCCCGCGAGTTCGGGTGCTTCTGGGGGCAAGCTCCCGGTGGCGGAGCTCCTAGTTCTGCGCCTAAGTCGAGTCAGAAACCCAAGAGGCCTACAAGTCTTGATACTTCAGCCCTGTCGGTTCCTTCAGGCTTTCCAGACTCGGTCGGTCTCATCTTAGCCGAGCTGTCCCGGATCAATATTACCATTTATCCGAACGCGACAATGGACCTCCTGAGGACCTTTCTTGAGAAGTCGATCAAGTCCTACGCCGACAAGGTGGGCGAAGACATTCGGCAGAAGCAGAATGTCCAGGGGTTTGTGTTCCTCTCGCACTGCCTGAAGTGGTTAGGCGACTACTTGCCCAACGTAGGGCATAGACCTTTAGCTCAAGTGGCGAAGAAGTTGGATTCAGGCAAGGTTAGCGGCTACTACTCTGCATCGACTGACGCGCTGAACGCTATCAATCATAATCATAAGGTTCATGCTGAAGCTGAAGATGTACGAAATTGCTGGAGTACAATGCATGAACTGATGAAAGTGATTCTCGCGCCATGAGTAGTGAAACGCTAAGCAAGAAAAGTCAGCTGCGCCGTGTCACGATCTCGCCGCTGAGGTATCCGGGCGGGAAAGGCTCTCTGTTCTCGTCGCTCAAGGACTTTATTCGCTGTAATAATCTGACCCAAGGCACATATGTCGAGCCGTATGCCGGCGGTGCTGGAGCTGCGCTAGCGCTTCTGGTGACTGGGCAAGTGCAAAGGATCGTAATTAATGACCTTGATCCGGCAGTGTTTTCTTTTGGTCTGCAGTCGTTGCCGAGCCGGTGAAGTTTGGCGAACGAATTTCGCGAGCTGAACTTACGGTCAAAGAGTGGTCCCGGCAGAAGGAGCTCTACTTGGACGGCTCAGCGGATCCGTTTGACATTGGCTTTGCATCTTTTTATCTCAACAGGACAAATCGCTCCGGGGTGCTCAACGGCGGCCCAATCGGCGGCATGGACCAAACTGGAAATTATAAGATCGATGCGCGATTCAATAAGGAAGCCCTTGCTGAGCGGGTGCGCGTGATCGGTCTCCATGCTCGACGCATCAGTGTTACAAACACTGATGGCATCAAAGTCATTAGGAAGTACGCGCGAAGGTCGAGCACCTTCATATACGCCGATCCGCCATATTTTGATAAAGCGGGTTCGCTATACCTGAACTCGTTTCGCGACGACGACCATGCGAAGCTTGCTGACTGTCTTAATGGATACTGTGATGCGAAATGGGTGCTCACTTACGATAATGTTCCACAGGTGCAGGAGCTATATTCAAGTCGAAGGAGTAGTTTGTTCTCTTTGAACTACTCGGCTCATCGTGTAGTTAAGGCTCAGGAAATCATGGTCTTCTCGGATAGTGTCGAAGTGCCGCCCGGTCTTGCTGCAGGGCTAGCGAACGGGTCGCCTGAGTAGGCAGCGGACGTGCTGGGCGCGCTTACCGCTCCCGTCCGTGCGTGTCCCGCATCACGACGCCAGCCTCAAGCAACCGTCTTCGCACTGTGTCCGCTGTCGTCCCAAACTTCTCAGCGACTCGCTGCAGTGACCACCCGTCTCGGTAGAGATGCGCTGCCGCTGGCACGTCGTTCGGGTATAGGCCGGGTGGCCGGGTGTCGACGCCTCGGCTCCGCAGGTGCTTGCCGACGATCCCGCGGCTGATGCCGTACTGCTCCGCGAGCTGGTAGACGTTTGCGCCGCTGCGATAGTCGCGGACCAGTTGGTCGATCTCCGCGGCCCGCAACTGTCGAGCGGTGCGGTAGCGCCGTGTAATGGGGGATTGTAGCTCTGAGTGGTTTAGTACCTCAGATGCTGCCCGATGCATCCGGTGTATCTGTTTTGCCCGTTTCGCAAGGGCCTCAACTGCGCCCACTCCGATCGTCGGAGAGCCCTGTTCGCGGAAAGCGCGAATGGGGCTCTCTTCGTTGTGTCTTCTGGGGGTGCAACCCCCCAGACCCCGCCCGGGGGGCGGACCCCCGTGTGTGGTTGCGTTGTCGTGGTCGTTCGGCTGTGGTTTGTCAGGTCAGGTCTCGGTAGTGGTGTAGCAGGCTGTTGAAGTTTCGCAGCGTTTTGGTGGCGTCCTCGGGGATCGGGTCCGGGTGGAAGTGCATCACCTTGTTGCGGATGTTGCGGATCTCGTCCAGGCGGGCGATGAAGACCTGGCGGTCCAGTGGCCAGCCCAGCTTCTGCCAGACTTCCTTGTTCTCCAGGATGTGTTCGTAGTCGCCGAAGGCCAGGTCGTCGAAACTCTTGATCTTTCTGCTGCACAGTGGTTGGACGGTCGCCAGGTCCAGGGCGCCTTTCAGGATCCAGCGGAGCGTCTGGTCCAGCTCGCCCAGCTGGAAGAACGGTGTGGCCATCTCGCCGTAGCGCCGGGCCACGTCCGCTGTCGTGACTATGCCCTTTACCTCTTTGCCGACGTTCGTGACGAACACGAACTCGTGTCGTTGCAGTGCGGGAAGGACCTCGAAGAGATCCCGGTCGTACGCGACGGCCTCCACGTGGGTGATGGTCGCGTCGGCGACCGTCGCGTCCGGTTTCTGGTGCAGTGCCTGTGCTATCGAGCGCCACGTCAGGGCGCCGCGTGGGTTGCGGGGGCCGCTGAGGACGGCCAGCTGCGAGTAGTCGTTGATGACCATCTTCGTGATCGCTTCGTGGAGCGTGCTGTTCGGCCCGACGAACTCCACGCCCTCCAGCGGTGACAAGTTGCCCACCGTCAGGCGGACGTTCAGGTCGTCGTCGCCCTCGTCGTCCTCGGTGACCGGTAGTTCGTCGAGGACTTCGGGCTTCCCCTCCGGTTCGTCGGTCGGCGTGATCAGGGAGACCATCGTGTCGAGGGTGACGGCTCGGAAACTGGGTGAAGTCACCAATCCGTGGTTGGCCAGATCCGCTTCGATCTGGCTGACCTGGTCGCCGCGCTCCTTCGTTCCCCAGTACGACAGGAGTTCGCGGACGGAGATCTGCTCGGGGGCGTTTTCGTCGGCGCGCGTGCGTGCCCGCCTCAGGCGCTCGTGGATGCGCTGACGCTCCACGTCGTCGGTCTGCGGCTGGGTCACCCGGGAAATCGCCCGATCGAGCAGCTCTTGGCGGACGACGTCCAGCAGCCGGTCCTGGTCGACCACCCGCCACGCCCGCCAGCCGTCGACCGCCCGCATGCCGGCCGCCACCATGGCCGCTCGTGAGGGCGTGCGGAACTCCTCGCCACCGGGCTCGAGCCGGATGCGCCCCTTGTCGGTCACCGTCGCGTCGAACGTCGCGCCGATGCGGTTGCGCTTGAACCGGAGCTTCGCGCCGGGCTCCAGCAGCCCGGCCTCCAGCAGGTCCGAGACCATGACCCGGCGTTCGCCGATCAAGTGCATCGAGCGCCCGCCGGCCTGTTCGTCCGGTGTCTCCGTCCCGCCGGCCACCGGGCTCACCACTTCCGCAGGCCGGCGAACTTGCGCCGCGCACCGATCGCCTGCTTCAGCACGCGCTTCTCGAGTTCGGTCTGGCTCAGCCGGCTCACCCGCGTGAGCTGCAACTCCGCCGCCACCGCGAGCAGGCTCTCCCGGTCCAGGTGCTGAGCGTGGAGGTAGGCCGCGCCTTCTTCCTCGGTCTCGGTCTCGCGAAGGCTCGTGGCGATGGCAGCCACGTCGACGTCCGGGTTCACCGGTCCGGTCGACGGCTCGGGTTCTCGCGGGGCGACCCGTCGCTCGACCGCCGGTTCGTTGCGAACCGGAGCCCGAGGTGGTGGTGTCGGGGCCTCCGGTTCGGCTGTGGCCTGGCTCTGACCGTGGCCGGCGAGCAGGTCGACGAGCTTGGGTTTGGTGAAGGCGCTGTAGCCACGAATCCCGAGCGACTTGGCGACCTTCTTCAGGTCTTTCGCGCTGAGGTCACACTCCGTCAGGTGGCGCCGCCTGGTGTCTTCGGATGAGAGTCTCGACAGGTTTTGCGCGACTTGCAGCGGATCCTTGGACGGCGTCACGGAAACCTCGGCGCCGACAACGGCCAATTGGGCCGTTCCGGCGGCGATCGCTTCCAGGGTGGTTTCATCCTGTTCGGTCAGGAAGGCGAACAGCTGGGCCTGGAGGGCGACGAACTTCTTCAAGTCGCTCATCGGTGACCACCCGATGTCAGGCCGAGCGAACCCAGGACCTCGTCGGCCAGCTGGTCGAACTCCCGGACCACCTCGTCCCTGCCCGCGGTGCGCAGCATCGCCGGCACGCCGCTCTCACCCGCGTCTCCGAAGTGACGTGGGCTGTTGCGGATCCTGCTGTCCAGCACGGGTACGCGCGAGTTCAGGCGCACTTCTTCGATGTAGGCGTGCTGAGCGAGAGTCACCTGCTGCGAGTAGATCTGCACCATGGTGAACACCACCCCCAGGATGCCGGGATCGATCGGCCGGTACTCCTCGCTGCCGCCCTTGTGACTGACGAAGTCGTTGAACTGCCGGACCAGCTCGGCACAGTTGCCCACCAGGTAGTCCAGCCCCAAGGTGGACAGGTAGTCCGCCTTGGCCGGTACGAGGACCTGCTCGCTGGCGACGATCGCCGTCTTCGTGACGATGCCGAAGTTGGGCGCGCAGTCGATGAGTACCAGGTCGTACTGGGTGAAGTGGTTGTCCCGCAACGCGTGCCGCAGGCAGCTGTGCAGGTCCAGGAACCGCCGCTTCGAGCCTTCGATGGTGGTCGCCCCGCCCAGCAGCGCAGCGAGTTGCAGGTCGATGTCGATGAGGCCGAGGTGTGAGGAGATCAGGTCGACGCGGCCGCCGGTGCCGTCGAGAACCTTGTTGACCCGCTCCGGCGTGACGACGAGGTCGGCCAGGGGGATGTCCCTTCCGGGCAGCTCACCCTCGTACCACTGCTTGATCGTCCGGTTGCTGTCTTTGAGCTGGTGGTGCCAATCGTCGATCGAGTAGAACGAGAAAGTCAGGTTGGTCTGCGGATCGAGGTCGAGGAGCAGCACGCGCAGGCCGCGGGCGGCGGCTACCGCTCCCAGGTTTGCGGTGAGGGTCGTCTTGCCCACGCCGCCCTTGTAGTTCATGACCGCTACGACCCGCATAGGCTTCTCCCCGCTCGCCGATTCGGTCTACGACTTTCGCAGATGCCGCGGCGGCGAGCGGGGGTGTCATCGAACTGGCAATTGCTTGTCCTGTTTCTGTCTGTCAGAGCGAGGTCTTCAGCCAGTTCGTCACCTGGGCGAAGTACGTTCCCGCGTTCGGGGCGTAGTTGATCGCGTGGCCGTAGCCGTTCAGGATGTATGTCTGGAGGCGGGCAGCCGGGGCGAAGAACGGGGCCTCTGATGCTCGCAACGCCTCCGCGGACGAGCAGTCGCTCGCCAACGGGCCACAGAAGTGGGGGTCGTTGCCTACCACCAACAGGACCGGGACCGTGATCTGCAGGGATGCCGGGATGATCACCGTGGTCAACGCGATCGTGTCCACCGCCTCCGTCGCCGCGAAGACGTCCTTTGTGGACTCGTCGTAGGCGATCGCTCCCGCGTCGTTCGGGCCTGGGGTGTGGAAGGCCGTGTAGCGGGTTCCCGGGGACGTCGTCAGGTAGCCGACGTCCAGGCCGCGGCTCGACAGGCGGGGGTCGAGGGGTGCGGGGATCATGTTCGCCAGCACCGGGATCACCGTGACGTAGTTCATCCGGTGCGTCATGTCCGTCACCAGGACGCCGTCTACGTCGTGGAAGGTGCCTGCCTCGATCATCGCCATGGCCGCGCCGATCGAGTGGCCGCCGACGATCACCTTCGTGAAGCGCGCTCGGATCGACTGGATCACCTGGTGGACCGCGTTCGCTTGGACCGTTGCCGACAGGAGGGCGCTCAGGGGTTTGGAGCTTGAGCCCGTGCCCATGCGGTCGACCGCCAGGGTCGCGACGCCTGCCTGGTTCATCGCCAGGCGGAACGAACGCAGCTCCGGGGTGTAGGCGATGTCCCAATAGGACGCGTTGTACGTGCCGCCCGGGATCAGGACCACCACCGTCTTGGCCTGGGACGGGGCGCAGAGGCGGCCGTGCATCTGGCCGAGTGCTACCGGGACGTACAGGTCCTGGCAGGTGACCGTGTCCGCCTGGGCCGGGGTTGGCACGGCGAGCGCCGCCGCGGTCAGCAACAGGGCAGCACAAAGGCGGCGGAAAGCTTGGCGAAGCAAGGAGAACTACCTCCAACTAGCGACGGACTGCCGTCATCGGCAGGCTTTCGGGGTAGGCGGCCGAGGTGAACTTGACGCGCACCGGGCGGCCCGGGACCGGGACCAGCCGCCAGTGTGCGGCCACCGTGGCCACCGTGATGACGATTTCGTTCTGGGCGAAGACGTTCCCGACGCACTGCCGGGTGCCCGCCCCGAACGGGATGAACGCGCCCTTCGGCAGCTGCTTCGCCCGCTCCGGCGACCAGCGGCCGGGATCGAACGTCTCCGGGGCCTCGAAGCTGACGGGATCGTGGTGCAGCGCGTGTGGGCTGACGATCACCTCGGCGCCCTCCGGCAGCCGCTCGTCGCCGAGCCGGACTTCCGTGAGGGTGCGGCGCATCAGCATCCAGAGCGGGTACTGGCGCAGCACCTCGTCGACGACCTGCCGGACGTAGACCAGCCGGTGCAGATCGTCGCCCGTGACCGGACGGCCGGCCAGCACCTCGTCGACTTCGGCGTGCACCCGCCCTTCGACGTCCGGGTTGCGGCCCAGCTCGTGGAACATCCAGGACAGCGCGAGCGCGGTCGTCTCGATCCCGGCCGTGAGCAGGGTGAGGACCTCGTCGCGTGCCTGCTCGTCGGTCATGCCGGCCAGCAGCAGCATCGACAACAGGTCGCCGCGGTCGACGCCGTCGGCCCGCCACTCGCGGATCACCGCCAGCACGATCGCCTGCATCCGGGTGATGGCTTCGTCGAACCGGCGGTTCCCGGGGATCGGCAGCTTTTCGACGAACTTCGGCGACAGTGCGCGAATCATGCCCTGCTGGATGATCACGTAGATGGAACGGCGTGCTTCGGCGATCGCCTCTTTTCCGAGCTCGGTGGAGAACAGGGCCTCGCCGACGATCGTCACCGCCAGCCCCTGCAGGTCTTCGTCGATCTTCCGCACCTCGCCCGGCTGCCACGAGTCGCTCAGCTCGGCCGCCGCGTGGCGCATGGTCTCCACGTACGCGGTCAGGCGGTCGCGGTGGAACGCCGGCTGCATCAGCCGTCGCTGCCGCAGGTGGAAGTCACCGTTCGAAAGCACCAAGCCGTTGCCGACGAACGGCCGGAACTTGTCGAACATGGCGCCCTTGCGGAACTTCGGCCCGGCCGTGACCAGCACCTCGTGGCTCAGCCGCGGGCTGGTGACGAAGTACGTGGGCGACGGGCCGAGATAAACCTTGACGATCTCGCCGTGTTCGCGCAATGCGTCGGTGAATACGAAGCGTCGCCGCAAGAGCGCCGGGGTGTGCCCGAGAAAAGGCCACCGGCCCGGCGCGACCGGGACGGTCATGAGGACTCCTCGTTACGCCATTGTGGGGATTCCGCCAACGAGACGGCCTACGGTAGGCGCGTCCGGCCGAGCGTGACAGTGCCCGAACGGGTGGTCTGTGGTCACGCATATGGCGCAGCCAAGAGATCGCGAGAGATGGCTAAACTCGGAGGCCATTCCCGATGTGACTAGAAGGTGTTCTCTGTGACACGATCACCGGAATGGGTGCCACCGGGTGTCGATATCTCCGTGCCGAGCATGGCCCGCACCTACGACTTCATGCTGGGGGGAGGGCACAACTTCGCCGTCGATCGCGCGGTGGGCGCGCAGATCGAGCACGCGATGCCCGGCCTGCGCGAGGCCGCGCGCGTGAACCGCGCGTTCCTCGGTCGCGCGGTGCGGTTCATGGCCGACCACGGGATCCGGCAGTTCCTCGACGTGGGCTCGGGAATCCCGACGGTGGCGAACGTGCACGAGGTGGCGCAGGCCCGCGACCCGGAGTGCCGGGTGGTGTACGTGGACCGCGACCCGGTGGCGGTCGCGCACAGCGAATTGATGTTGGCGGGCAACGATCACGCCGCTATCGTGCACGCAGACATGCGGGACCCGGAGAAGATCCTCGAATCACCGCAGGTCCGTGGCCTGCTCGACCTCGACCAGCCGGTCGGGCTGCTGATGTTGCTGATGCTGCACTGGATCCCGGACGAGTCCGGCCCGCTCGAGCTCGTCGGCCGCTACCGGGCGGCGCTGGCGGAGGGCAGTTTCCTCGCCATCACCCACGTCACCGGCGACCACCAGGGCGAGAACCTCACGGAAGCGACCGATGCGATCAAGGAAAGCCGGAGCCCGGACCAGGTGACATTGCGAACGCACGAAGAAGTGACGAAGTTGTTCGCCGGATTCGAAATCGTCGAACCCGGTCTTGTGGGGTGCGGTGAATGGCGTCCGGCCGGTCCGGCGGACATCTCCGGCACTTCCGAGATGAATATGCTGGTTTACGCCGGAATCGGCCGCAAGAACGCCGCAGGTGACCGGTCCGCGCACGCGAAAACACAGCAAGGCTGAACCAATGGCGAAACCCGATCACGCGCGCGCGGACACGGCCGATCCGGAGCGGGAGCGGAATCTGCTCGCGCGCAAGTGGGCGTACCTGCTCAGCGGCGTCACCGTCGTGTCGCTGAGCCGGGAGGGGCTCGAGGCAGAACTGCGCGGCCTGCTCGACGCGTTCTGCGCGAACCTGCTGGACGGCTCGGCCGACACCGCGCCCGCGGAGCGGATCGGCGCCCGGCTGGTGTCGCTCGGTTACGTCGGTGAGCCGGGGCTGCGGTGCACGCTCGAAGTCCTCGGGAAGGGCCTGCCGTCGCTGGCGGAGCTCCGGCCGCCGGACCGGTTCGCCGAGCGGATCGTGCTCGGGCTGGGCGCGCTCTCGTGCGGGTTCCTGATCGCGCACGAACGCAGCGTCCTCGACCAGCAGGAGATCATGCACCTGTCGCTGCTCAAGGCGGTGCGGGACGCGCAGTGGAACCTCAAGGAGAGTGAGGCGCGCTTCGACGAGGTCGTCACGACTTCGGCGAGCGGCATCGCGGTCGTCGGGCTCGACGGCCGCATCGTGCGGGCCAACACCGCCCTGGCCGAGATGCTCGGGCGCCCCGCCGGCGCGCTGACCGGGACCGGGCTCTACGACCTCGTGCACCCGGACTCCGTCAAGGCCCTCCGGGAGGCCCTGCGGACGCTGGCCGAGGACGGCAGCCGGGACCGGGTCCGGCAGTCCCAGCGGCTGCTGCGCAAGGACGGCGACGTCGCGCGCATCTCGCTCACCGCCTCGCTGCTGCGGGACGCCGGTGACCGGCCCGCGTACTTCGTCGTGGTGGCCGAGGACGGCACCGAGCTGATGCTGCTGCAGAGCGAGCTGAGCCGGCAGGCCCTGCACGACGTGCTGACCGGCCTGCCGAACCGCCAGTACTTCGGCACCCACCTCGAGACCGCGCTGCGGCGCGCGGACCCGGTCCACGGCGTCACGCTGCTCCACGTCGACCTCGACGCGTTCGGCATGGTCTGCAACAGCCTCGGCCGGCGCGTCGGCGAACAGGTGCTCGTGCACTTCGCGCAGCGGCTGAAGGCCGTCGTGGCCCGCGAGCGGGCGATGATCGCCCGCTTCCACAGCGACGAGTTCGGCATCCTGATCGAGAACACCGCGCTGACGCCGGACATCAACACCATCGTGCGCGCCATCAACGACGAGCTCGCCGAGCCGTTCTTCGTCGAGGGCCACGGGCTGGCGCTGTCGGCCAGCGCCGGGGTGGTGCACCGGCCGGTGCGGGGCATCGACCCGGCCGAGCTGCTGCGCGCGGCGGACCAGACGCTGCGGCGGGCCAAAGCCCGGCGACGCGGTCAGTGGAAGATGTTCGACCCGGTGGCCGACGCCGCGGACCGGCGGGCGCAGGGCCTCGCCGTCGGCATGGCCGGGGCGTGGGAGAACGGCGAGATCGAGGTGCGGTACCGGCCGATGGTGCGGCTGGCGGACGGCGGGCTGGCCGGCGTCGAGGCCCGGCTGCAGTGGGACCGGCCCGGCCGGCCGCCGCTGGCGCACGAACGCTGCGCGGCGCTGGCCGAGGCGACCGGGCTCGTCCTGCCGCTGGGCGACTGGGCGTTGCGGACGGCGAGCCGGCAGGGCGAGTGGTGGCACCAGCGCCTGGACTTCGGGCTGCCGGTGGTCGCCGGCCTGACCGAGCACCAGGTGACGGACGAAGCGCTGGGCACCCGTGTCACGGGGCTGCTGGCGGACTCCGGCCTGCCGCCGGAGCAGCTGATGATCGGCGTACCGGTCGGCGCGGTGGCGACGTCCGGGGTCGTCGAGAACCTGACCGCGCTGGCCGGGCTCGGCGTCCGGGTGCTGCTCGACGAGTTCGGCATGGGGCCGGACGACCTGCGGGCGGTCGAGGACCTCCCGGTCGGGGTCGTGCGGGTCGCCCGCCGGCTCGCCGAATGGCAGGCGTGGACGGAATCGACGTTCCTCGGTGAGCTGGTGCCGCTGGTCCGGCAGGTCGGCGCGACGCTGGTCGTCGACGGGATCGACACGGCGGGCCAGGCGGACTGGTGGCGGGACGCCGGTGCGGAACTGGCCACCGGCGACTACTTCGGGACCGCCAGCGCGCCGGGCGCGGTCGTGGAGCTGCTCGTCTGAGCCTTCCACCGCGTCAGGGCGACGGCGGCCGGCACGATCGCCATGCCGCCGATGGTCCGCGGGGTCAGCGGCTCGCTGAGGAAGAGCGCGCCCAGTGCGATGGAGACGACCGGGAGCAGGTGGCCGACGGTCGCGGCCGCTGTCAGGGCTGTCGCGGCGCGAAGATCACCAGGACCAGGCCCAGGATCCGGGGCGGCGTGAGCCGGCGTTCGGTGCCGATCAGCACGGACCACAACGGCGTTGGCGGGTCACGACGGCCAAGGCCGGCAGCGTCAGGGCGCACAGCGGATGAGGGCGAGGTGGACGGGGTTCAGGCCGGTGAGGGTTCTCCCTTCGCCGTGCCGGAGCCGATCTGTCAGGACAAGTGAAATGTCTTGGACGGACCTTCAAGAGGTGCTACCGGGTTCCAGAGGCGGTCGCCGACCAGGGACAGGGCCGCCGGGAGCAGGACGCCGCGGACCACCGTCGCGTCCAGGAGGATCGCGAAAGCCATGCCCAGCCCCAGCATCTTGTACTCGATCGCCGCGAGGCTCAGGAAGATGCTGAACACGCCCGTCATGATCAACGCCGCGCTCGTCACCACGCCGGAGCTGCTCGCCGTGCCTTCGACGATCGCGTCGCGAGCCGGGTGGCCCGCCTGCAGGCGTTCGCGAATCCGGCTGAGGATGAAGATGTGGTAGTCCGTGCTCAGGCCGAACAACAGCACGAACAGGAACATCGGCAGCCAGCCGAGCACGCCGCCGTAGGGCGTGAAACCCAGTAGCGGCGCGAGAAAACCGTCCTGGAACACCAAGGTCAGCACGCCGTAGGCCGCGCCGACCGACAGCAGGTTGAGCAGGATCGACACCGCCGGTACCACCACCGAGCGGAACACCACGAGCAGCAGCACGAACGCGAGCAGCAGGATGAACCCGAAGACGTACGGCGCCCGCTGCAGCACTTGCGCGGTGAAGTCGTGGGCTTCCGCCGTCCGGCCCGCGACCGCGAAGCGGACGCCGTCGAGCCGGCCGATCGTCTGCGGCAGCAGGGTTTCCCGCAACGTCGTGAGCGAGCGGTCGGCCACTTCGTCGTTTCCGGTGCCGCCGAGCGGGATCCGCACGACGAGGGCGTCGCCCACCGGTACCACGACCGCCGGCTTCGGCGTCCGCGCGGTGAGCTCGTCGATCGCCCGGCGGACCGCGGGGGTGTCGACCGGGCCGCGGTCGCTCCAGAGGACGACGTGCGCCGGCATCGTCACGCCGGGAAACGCTTCCTGGACGCGCGCGGCCGCGTCGATCACCGGGACGCTGCGCGGCAGGCTTTCGGTCGGGGCCGGGTCCTGCAGCCGGATTCCGGCGGCGGGCAGGGCGAGCAGGACCAGGAGCCCGGCGGCGAGCCCGGTCCACAGCGCCGGCCGCCGCGTCACCGTCGAGGCGACGCCGGCCCAGAACCGCGAGCGGGTGCCGCGCTTGCCCAGCCAGGGGATCCGGAGGCGGTCGACGCGGGTGCCGAGCAGCGAGAGCGTCGCGGGGAGCACGGTCACCGACGCCAGCACGGCGAGGCCGACGACGAGGATCGTGCTCACGGTCAGGCCGCGGAGGTTGTCGAGCCCGGTGCACAGCAGGCCGGTGACGCACAGGGCCACGGTCAGCCCCGACACGACGATGACGTGCCCGGACGTCCGCGCGGCGATCCGCAGGGACTCGTCGACGCCGTGTGCGCGTTCTTCCCGCACCCGGCGCAGGAAGAACAGCGAATAGTCGACGCCGACGGCCATGCCGATCAGCAACGTCATCGAGGAAGTGGCGCTGTTGACCGGGATCCAGTTGTCCACTGCGGACAGCAGGCCGAAGGTCGCGAGCACCGTGGTGCCCGCGAGCAGCACCGGGACGGCGGCCGCGACCAGCGAGCCGAACACGGCCAGCAGGATCAGCAGGGTGAGCGGCAGCGAGCGCGTCTCGGACCGCTTGATGTCCTCCTTGATGCTCTGGTCGACCGCGCCGGACACGCTGAGGTCGCCCGCCTGCGCGAGCCGGACGTCCGGGTGCCGGGCGGCGACGGTGGCGACGACGGCGGTCGCCGTCGCGAGGTGCGGCTTGATTTCCGGGCCGGTGCCGAGGATCCGGAAGGTGACGAGGCCGGCCCGGCCGTCGGCGGAGACCTGGGCCGGGTCGTCGAGCGGGGAGTGGATGTCCGCGACCGCGCCGGACGTCGTCAACGTCGTCACCAGGTCGGCCGCGGCCGGCGAATCCCTGGGTACCAGGACGTTTTCCCAGAACGGTTCGCGGACGTCTTGGCGGTCGAGGACGGCTTGGCCGGTGCCGGCGTCGCCGGCGGGGCTCGAGCGCGCGTCGGTGCCGGGGGTGAACGTACCGATGACCCAGGCGAGCGCGACGAGCGCCAGCCAGCCGGAGATCGCGGCGGCGCGGTGGTGCACCGACCAGTTCGCGACGCGTTCGACCACGGGCCTGCGTGCGGGCAGCATGAACTAAAGTCCTTCCGTGAAGGAGTGATCCGATGAGAGCTCGCCCTCGGGCGAGTGGGTGCTTCTTCCTCCTGGGCCGCCGAGTTGCCGCTCGGCGGTCCAGGGCCTCAGGTCAGTCGACCTCCTTGAGCACGTGTTCGATGGATCGCAGGCGATCCTGGACGTCCCGCAGCTGCCGTTCGGTTTCTTCCTGCGTCCGGACAGCTTTCTCGGCCAGCGCGCGGTATTCGTGCTCGCGGGCCAGCGCGGCCTTGGCGCGCCAGGTCGAGGCCAGCTGCACGATCGCGACCGTGAGCACGACGGTGATCAGGACGAAGACCCCGGTCACGCCGATGATCTCCTGCCACTGGTGCCAGTTCATGTCCGTCCCTCCTCGCCGTCCGCGTGGACGGACTCCGGTGTGCTCAGCGTCGGCACGGCGGCCGCGATCGCCGCGGGCGTCAGCACGACGGAGAACGGCGTGAGCTCGTAGAACCGCAGCGTCTTGCCGTCTTCGCCGACCTCGAAGCTGGCCGTGACCAGGCCCGCGGCTTCGAGTTTGCGCAGGTGCACCTGCAGGAGCGCGCGGCTGATCCGCAGCGCGCGCGCCAGTTCGCTGACGTACGCGCGTTCGGCCAGCAGGGCCGCGACGATCCGCAGCCGGTGCGGGTTCGCCAGGGTCCCCAGCAGCCGGACGAGCTCGTCCCCGGTGGGCTCGGTCACGGCGTCCTCCACATGCAAACAAAAGCTAGCAGGTGGCGGCGCGGGGGTCCATCAGGGTGATCCCCGAGGCTTACATCGGGTGGTCCATCCAGACGTTCGGCTCCACGTAGGTCGCCGTGTCGTGGGCCGTCGACGCGTGCACCGGCGCGATGCCGCCGGGGATGAAGTTCTCGCCTTCCGCCAGCTTGACGCCGGTCCACTCGCGCCAGTCGGCCAGCGAACCCGCCAGCGTCACCGCGAACGGGCAGACCTTGACGACCCGGGCGCCCAGCCGCTCGTGCGTGCGCAGCCAGCGGTCGGCCAGCAGGCCGTCTTCCCGGCGGCGAGCCGCGTACTCCGGCATCGGGACGGCCGGCTCCTGCTCCTTGCCGATCGGGCGGACCGACACGATCAGCTTGCGCAGCCCCGTTTCCGCGGCCCGCGCCTTCAACGCCTTGAGCATCGGCGCGGACAGGCCGGAGCCACGCAGGTGCGGCGCGATCACGACTTCCAGCGCGCACAACGCGTTCGGCGCGCGGCCGTCCATGACGTCCTGCGCCGCCCACTCGATGGCCTGGTCCCAGCCGTGGTCCGGCAGCTCCGTGCGGTCGTCCGCCGGGAACGCCAGCGGGACCGAGAGAGCGCGCGCGATCGGGACGCCGTCGTCGTCCAGCGCGATCAGGAAGTAGCGCGCCCAGTGCCGCAGGAACCGCTCGCCGGTGATCATCCGGCCGCTCGCGCCCTGGTAGATGAACTGGCCGCCGACGTCACCGAGGTCCAAGGCAGGTTCGAGCAGGTCGGGACGGTCGGCAAGATCCACCACGCGCATCCGCCCAGTCAAGCGGAAACGATCAACGCCGGGATAGCGGCAACCGGGCGACACTCAGCGGACGGGCAGGGCCTTGCGACGCCGGGTGAGCGCCGACGGGTCGAGGTTCGCCTTGGTGCCGGCGTCGTGGCCGTCGAGGTAGCCGCTACCGGACAGCCGCCGGGGCGCGGCCGAGCGCAGGTCGCCGTACTCCTCGTCGAACCGGTGCTGGACCATCGCCGAGCGGTCGCGGACGACCAGCTCGGCCGAGCGCGCGCCGGGCGCGGCCGTGCGGACGGCCTCCTGCTCGGCCAGCGAAAGCCGCTCGTGGACCGCGCGGGCGAAACCGTGCAGCCACGTGCGCCGGTACGCGGCGAGGGATTCGCCGGGGAAGAACCCGCCCGGCCGGACGCGGTTCAGCTGGGTGCTCGCCTGCAGCAGGAGGCTGGTGAACAGCAGCTCCACGCGGCCGAGGTCGGACTGGTAGCCGAACACCGTGACGCTCTCGACCTTCTGGCCGACGCGGTGCAGCAGGGTCCGGCAGCGCAGCGGGTAGGCGACCGAGGTGAGCAGGCTCGCCTTGTCCCGGCTGTACGGGTCGTTCATCGGGATGGTGAGCGTGCCGATGTCGTCGACGCTCGCGCCGGCCTCGGCGAGCATCGCCTGGTCGATGCCGTACCGGGCGACGAGCTCGGCGGCCTTCGTGTTGTACGCCTCGGCTTCCGCTTCGGTGACCGCCGGGTCCTCGGCCTTGGCGAGGAGCTTGCGGATGCGCTCGAGCTGCGGGTCTGACTCGGACATGGGCGAAGCTTATTCGATCAGGTGTTCGGACGCTCGCACCGGGTGAGCGTGTCGCGGACACTGGGGGCATGGCGAGCGAACCCCCTGCCCGGGATGGGGCCGGCGGCGCACTGGGCTGCCCACCGGGGGAGCGAACTCGTCGCGTTCGCGCAGGTGAACTTCCTCGAGGCCGAGAACAGCGGGATCGGCTGACCGACGTCGTCGTGCACCCGGCCGCCCGCCGCGCGGGGATCGGCACCGCGCTGTTGCGGGCCGTGTGGCCCGAGCTGCGGGCGCGTGACCGGCAGGTCGTCGAGGGCTGGCAGCTCGTCGCCGGCACCGCGGGTGAGCGGTGGGCCGCGGCGATGGGCTTCCGCACGGTGCGCACGATCGTGCGGCAGGCCCTGGTGGTCGACGGCGCGACCGGTCGCGCTGGGACGTGCCGGTTCCGGCGGGCTACCGGCTGCGGCAGTGGACCGGCACCGCTCCGGCGGACGTCCTCGAGTCCTACGCCGTCGCACGGGGCGCGATCCACGACGCGCCGCTCGGCGGGTCGGGCTACCGGTGGCCGGAGTGGACGGCGGAGCGGGTGCGCGCCGCCGAAGCCGAAGCGCGGGTCCAAGGGCTGGTGCAGTGGATCGTCGTCGCGATCCACGAAGCGACCGGCGCCGTCGCCGGGTTCATCGAAGTGTGTTCGCACCCGCGCCGGCCGGACTGGGGTTACCAGCTGGACACCGCCGTGTCCGCCGCGCACCGTGAGCACGGGCTCGGACGCTGCGTCAAGGCGCACATGGTGCTCGCCGTGCGGCGGGATCTTGCTCAGCCGCCCGGCTGGACCAGGCCGGTTTCGTAGGCCACCACCACGGCCTGTGCGCGGCTGGAGATGCCGAGCTTGGTCATCAGCCGGTTGAGGTGGGTCTTGACCGTCGCCTCGCTGACCCGCAGCTCGGCCGCGATCCAGCCGTTCGGGACGCCCGTGCCGACGAACCGCAGCACCTCCAGCTCGCGGTCGGTCAAGGCGGCCAACGCCGGTGACGCGGCGGGTGGTTCCGGTGGGGTGCGGGTGAACGCCTCGACGAGCCGGCGGGTGATCGTCGGGCCGAACAGCATGTCGCCGCGGGCGACCGCGTGGATGCCGGCGACCAGCGTCTCCGTCGGGCTGTCCTTGAGCAGGAAGCCCGCCGCGCCCGCGCGCAACGCCGTGTAGACGTACTCGTCGAGGTCGAAGACGGTCAGTATGAGCACGCTCGGCCGCGGCGACCCGGCCGCGGCGAGGATCCGCTCGGTCGCCTTGACGCCGTCCAGGCCCGGCAGCCGGATGTCCATCAGGATGACGTCCGGCCGCAGCGCCGCCGCCTTCTCGACCGCCTCCAGGCCGTCACGCGCTTCGCCAGCGACGTCGATGCCCGGGACGGCGCCCAGCAGCGCGACGAACCCGGCGCGGACCAGGTCCTGGTCGTCGACCACCAGCACGCTCGTCACTCGGGCTCCTGCGGTTGGGGGACCGGCCGCGGGTACGGCAGCGTCAGCACGACGGCGAACCCGGCCGGGTCGCGGGGGCCGATCTCGATCACGCCACCGTACATCCGGGCGCGTTCGCGCATGCCGATCAGCCCGTGCCCACCCGGGTTCGGCGGGGCGGCCGGCGCGCCGCCGGGGTCCGTGACGCCGAGGACCAGGTGCTCGGCGCGGTAGTCGAGGGTCAGCTCGGCCGTGGCGCCGCCGTGCTTGAGGACGTTCGTCAGCGCCTCCTGCGCGACGCGGAACGCGCACAGCTGCTGACCGGGCGGCAGCGGCCGGGCCGCGCCGGTGACGCGCAGGTCGACCGCGATCCCGGCCTCGCGGACCCGGGCGGCGAGCGTCCCGAGGTCGCCGAGCCCGGGCTGCGGCCGGTACCCCTCGAGCGGGTACTGCGGCGGGCGCAGCACGCTGAGGAGGCGCCGCAGCTCGTCGAGCGCCTCGGTCGTCGTGCCGGTGATCGTGTCCAGCGCGCCGCGCGCGGTGTCCGGCGCCGACTCGAAGACGTACTTCGCGAGGTTGGCCTGCACCGAGATCACCGAAAGGTGGTGCGAGACGACGTCGTGCAGCTCGTGCGCGATCCGGACGCGTTCCTCCGCGACGGCCAGCTCCGTGTCGTGCTCGGCGTCGCGGATCCGGTGGCTGCGGACGTAGGCGGTGCGCCCGATCGCCGCGACGCCGACCGCGAGCAGCAGCGACAGCAGCGTGTCGCCGACCGGGGAGACCGGGCTGCCGAACAGCATCGACGTCTCGTAGGCGATCAGGCCGAGCACGGTGACGGCGAGCGCGTCGCGGAAGCGGCAGTGCGCCCAGACCGTGTAGGCGGCGATCATGACGCTGAGCTGGCCGAGCTGCGATCGGAAGCCGAGCGCGTAGAACACGCCCATCAGGGCGACGCAGGTGACCACCGTCGTGATCGGGAACCGGCGGCGCGCCGCGAGCGGCAGGGCGCTGAGCGCGGCCAGGGCGAGCCCCAGCGGACGCGCGTGGGTGCCGAACGCGCCGCCCAGCTCGGTGGCGCCCGCCACCTGGTAACCCGCGACGAGCACCGCGAGCACGGCGTCGGTCAGCCGTGGCCGCGCGCGAAGTCCCCGCAGTGTCGTCACCAGCAGAAAGCTACCTGTGTACCGCGAAGGTTTACCCCGGCTACGTCGTCAGTTGCTTCCGCTGCGTGGCCGTTCGCCACTACGGTCGGCCCTTGACTCGGCGGAGAGGGTGCCCCACCGGGGCCGGGGGAGGTCTCCGGAGCCCCTCTTCGCCGGGCGTCAACCGAGGTACGCGTCCAGGGTGACGGCCAGCGCCGACTCCGGTGACGGCGCGAAGCTCGCCCCGGCCAGCCCGCCCCAGAGCCACAGCTGCGCGAGGCCGTGCAACGCGGCCCACAGCGACGCGGCGACCAGCCGCAGGTCGGCGCCGGACCGCGCGATCGGCGTCGGCACCGCGGCCACCAGCACGGCGAAGGTGTCGAAGACGGCGCTCGCCGCGGCCGAGAGCGCCGGGTCGGCCGGGTCGATCAGGTCGCGGCGGAACATCAGCTCGAACATCGCCGGGTTGGTGAGCGCGAAGTCGACGTAGCTGTGGCAGGCGGCGGTCAGCCGGGCTCGCGGCGACGTCTCCGGCAGCGTTTCGCGGCGGGCGAGCAGGTCGGCGTAACCGCGCGTCGCGACGGCCGACAGCAGCTCGGCGCGGCCGGAGAAGTGCCGCAGTGGAGCGCCGTGCGAGACGCCCGCCGCCTTCGCGATCCCGCGCAGCGTGACGGCGTCGACGCCTTCGCCGGCCAGCAGCTCGGACGCCGTGTCGATCAGGCGTTGCCGGGTGCCCACGCCTCGTCCAGGGTGATCGGGAGGGTGATCGGGAGCAGGTCGGGGCGCTTGGCGAAGAAACCGTCGCCGGGCTGGCGGCCGATCAGGCGGTTGCGCGTGCGTGTGACGGCGACCGGGAGCACCTCGCGGGCCAGCCACCGCAGGTCGGCGCGCCGGCTGCCGGCGGCCGGTGTGCCGGGCAGCGGGGCGAGCCACGCGGGGTCGTGGTCGAGGCCGAGCCGGTCGAGGACGTAGGCGGCGAGCCGGTGGTGCCCGTGCGTGGACAGGTGCAGCCGATCGGCGCCGAAGTAGCGCGAGTCGGTGGCGGCCTGGTCGGGCCACAGGTCGACGAGCCGCGCGCCGTAGCTGACGGCGGCTTCGCGGATGGCTTCGTTGAGCGCGACGATCCGCGGCCGCATCCGCGCGCCCAGCGGCATCCGGGCGGAGACGTCGCTGAGGGTGAAGGTGACGACGGTGGGCGCGATCTCCGTGCAGGCCCGGATCGCGGCGTCGACGCGCCGGGCGACGGTCCGCGCGTCCCAGCCCCGGCTCATGACGTCGTTGCCGCCGCCGAAGAGCGCGACCAGGTCGGGCTCGAGCTTCGTCGCGGCGGGCACCTGCTCGGGCACGATCTGGTCGAGCCGCCGCCCGCGGACGGCGAGGTTCGCGTACCGGAAGCGCGGATTTTCCTCGGCGAGCCGCGCGGCGACGAAGTCCGCCCAGCCCCGGTACTGGTGCCGGCCGGGGTACGGGTCGTCGAGCCCTTCGGCGCAGCTGTCGCCGAGGACGACGAAACGGTGGTAGCTCAATCCGGTCTCCGTAACCAGCAGTTCATCTTGTAGACACTGTCTATCAAACTTCTGTAGACGCTGTCTACGTGCCGGACACCACGACGGAGAGTCAGGACGAACGTCCTGGGAGCTGGGTCAGCGTAAGCGGGCGCGGTGGGCCGCGACGGCCGCGCGGCGGGGGTCCGCCGGCGGGAGCGTCTTCAGCAGCGCGTCCAGGACCTCGAAGTCGTCGACGCCGCAGGGGGTTTCCCAGAACGACCACAGCACCGCCGGGTCGGTGCTGTTCAACGCCACCTGGCGGACCTGGGCCGTGAGCGTCTCGCGCTCTTCGCGGATCGCCGGGGCCTCCGACTCCGGCAGCAGCGGCCCGCGGAACACGCGCATGACGTCCGCCGGGGAACTGGACCGCAGGGCCGCGCGGGCCTGGACGAAGTCCGCGTCCACCTCGGCCGCCAGGCGGTACGGGCGGGTCTGCACCACCGTCGCGCCCAGCTGGGAGCGCAGGCGGTGGATCTCCGCGCGGACCGTCACCGGGTTGCCCGTCTCGCCGTAGAGCTGCAGCGCCAGCCGCTCGGCCGAGAGGCCGTTGGGGTGCAACGTCAGCAGCGTCAGGATCTCCGCGTGGCGCAAGGTGAACGGCACGTCGCGACCGTCCACTGTGGTCGTTCCGGCGCCGTCGGCCAGGTACTCCAGGCGCAGCCGGGCGCGGTGGCCGCCGCCGGTGGTGCTGCCCGTCGCGCGCAGCCGGAGCAGGTAGCCCTCGGCCAGCGGCTCCATCGTCGCGATCCGGCCGTCGGGGAGGGCGACCGTGCCGCCGCCGCGGCGGACGTCGACCGTGGCCGGCAGCAGGCAGGCCTGGGCCGCGAGCACCCGGCCGCCCGCCGAGAGCAGGGCGCCGGGGCGGCCGCGCAAGGCCTCCAAGTGGGGCATGTTGGCCCGCCGCAGCCGCTCGTCGCGGACCGCGAGCTGGGCGCGCAGCTGCCCTTCGGCGAGCTGCGCGGTGGCCGTGACCAGCGACAACATCGCCGGGTGCACCGTGCGCAGCGGGCCGCTGACGTCGATCGAGCCGAGCAGCACGCCCGTCTCCGGGTCACGCACGGGCGCCGCCGCGCACGTCCACGTGTGGTAGCGCCGGACCAGGTGCTCGGCCGAGTAGATCTGCACCGGCTCCCCGGTCGCCAGCGTCGTGCCCATCGCGTTCGTGCCGATCGCCGACTCGCTCCACCGGGTGCCTTCGGAGAGGCCGACGCGGTCGGCGCGCACCAGCTGGTTCGCCGCGCCCTCGCGCCACAGGATCAGGCCCTCGGCGTCGGTCACGATCATCACGTGCTCGGCGTCGTCGGCGATGCTCACCAGCATCTGCCGCAGCACCGGCAGCACCGGCGCCAGCGGGTGGGCCTCCCGCAGCGCGGTCAGCACGTCGACGTCGTGGACGAACGGGGCCTCGCCCTCGTCCGGGTCGACGTGCGCGGCCAGCGAGCGGTCCCAGGACGCCGAGACCACCGAGCGTGGCGAGCGCGGGCCCGGCAGCCCGGCCAGCACCGCCGCCCGGACGTGTTCGAGCAGCCGCGCGTACGACTCCGGATCGCGCAGCAGTTCGGGCTCGGGCGCCTCTGCCACGCCCTCCAGCGTAGAGACCCAGCTCACAGCGCTGCAACGCTCGTGCAACGTTGCCCGGCCTACGTTCGGCGGGAGCCCGAGCACCGCCGTCACTCCGAGCAATGAGGCAGGGAAGATGGTCCAGTACGCCGCACCGAACACCGAAGGCAGCGTCGTCAGCTTCGAATCGCGCTACGACCACTACATCGGCGGCGAATACGTGCCGCCGGCCGGCGGCCAGTACTTCGAGAACCCGACTCCCGTCACCGGGAAGACCTTCTGCGAGATCGCCCGGGGCACCGCGCCGGACGTCGAGAAGGCCCTCGACGCGGCCTGGGGCGCGGCCCCCGCGTGGGGCAAGACCTCCGTCGAGGAACGCGCCGGCGTCCTGCTCAAGATCGCCGACCGGATGGAGCAGAACCTCGAGAAGATCGCGGTCGCCGAGGCCTGGGAGAACGGCAAGGCCGTCCGCGAGACGCTCGCCGCCGACATCCCGCTGGCCATCGACCACTTCCGCTACTTCGCCGGCGCGCTGCGCGCCCAGGAGGGCGGCATCTCGCAGATCGACGAGAACACCGTCGCCTACCACTTCCACGAGCCGCTCGGCGTGGTCGGCCAGATCATCCCGTGGAACTTCCCGATCCTGATGGCGGTCTGGAAGCTCGCCCCGGCGCTGGCCGCGGGCAACGCGATCGTGCTCAAGCCGGCCGAGCAGACCCCGGCGTCGATCCACGTGCTGATGTCGATCATCGGCGACCTGATCCCGCCGGGCGTGCTGAACATCGTCAACGGCTTCGGCGTCGAGGCCGGCAAGCCGCTGGCCTCCAGCAACCGCGTCCGCAAGGTGGCCTTCACCGGCGAGACGACGACCGGCCGGCTGATCCTGCAGTACGCCAGCGAGAACATCATCCCGGTGACCGTCGAGCTGGGCGGCAAGAGCCCGAACATCTTCTTCGACGACGTCGCCGCGCAGAACGACGCCTTCTACAACAAGGCGCAGGAGGGCTTCACGCTCTTCGCGCTGAACCAGGGCGAGGTCTGCACCTGCCCGTCGCGGGCGCTGGTCCAGACGGGCATCTACGACAAGTTCATGGGTGACGCCGTCGAGCGCGTCCGCAAGATCAAGCAGGGGCACCCGCTCGACACCGACACGATGATCGGCGCGCAGGCGTCCAACGACCAGCTCGAGAAGATCCTGTCCTACATCGACATCGGCAAGCAGGAAGGCGCCGAGATCCTGATCGGCGGCGGCCGCAGCGACCTCGGCGGCGAGCTGTCCGGTGGTTACTACGTCGAGCCGACGGTCTTCGCGGGCGACAACAAGATGCGGATCTTCCAGGAGGAGATCTTCGGCCCGGTCGTGTCGGTGACGAAGTTCGACGACTACGACGACGCCATGAAGATCGCCAACGACACCCTCTACGGCCTCGGCGCCGGTGTCTGGTCCCGGGACGGCAACACCGCCTACCGGGCCGGCCGCGACATCCAGGCGGGTCGCGTGTGGGTGAACAACTACCACGCCTACCCGGCCCACGCGGCCTTCGGCGGTTACAAGGCGTCCGGCATCGGGCGGGAGAACCACAAGATGATGCTGGATCACTACCAGCAGACGAAGAACATGCTGGTCTCCTACTCCGACCAGGCGCTCGGGTTCTTCTGATGACCGAGCGGGTGGCGTTGACGGAGGAGGCGGCCGACCTCCTCCGGAAGCTCGCGGCGACCCACGGACCGGTGATGTTCCACCAGTCCGGCGGGTGCTGCGACGGAAGCGCCCCGATGTGCTACCCGAAGGGCGAGTTCAAGACCGGACAGACCGACGTGCGCCTCGGCGACCTGGTCGTCGAGGGCATGGAAGACGTGCCGTTTTGGATGTCCGGGCCGCAGTTCGAGTACTGGAAGCACACCCACCTGACGGTCGACGTCGTGCCGGGCCGCGGAAGCGGGTTTTCGCTGGAGGCGCCCGAAGGCGTGCGTTTCCTGATCCGCTCCCGCCTGTTCACCGACGAAGAGTCGGCGGCGCTGAACTGAAGGCACTGAACAACGCCGTGGCGAGCACCAGCCCTTCCCGGGCGACCGGGGCGAGCTGGTGCTCGTCCGGCGCGTGCTGCAGGCAACCCGGGTAGGAGTGCGGCAGCCACAGCGTCGCCAGGCCGAGGACGTCGGTGAAGACGTGGTTGGGCAGGCCGCCGCCGAAGTTCGGCAGGACGGCGACGGGTTTCTCCGCGACGGCGTCCAAAGTGGACTTCGCCCAGCTCGCCCAGGGGTTGTCGACCGGCGTGCGGCTGGCCAGGAAGCTGACGTCCGCGGTGACGTCGATCATCGGGAAACCTTGTGCGGCAAGGTGTTCCCGGATGGCGGGTGCGACACCGTCGACGTCGGTGCCGGCCACGTACCGCAGCTGCAGGACCGCCCGCGCCCGGCCGGGGATGGCGTTGACCGGGCGGTCGGCGTTCCCGGCGTCGAGCGCCAGCACCTCCAGGGTGTTCCAGCCGTAGAGCCGCTCGGCGGGTGTGAGTCGTTGATCGCCCCAGCCCTCGTCCGATGCGTCGACGACCACGTCGGCCAGCGCGGTGCGCACGGATTCGGGAAGCTCCGGCGGCAGCAGTGCGGGCACCTGGACGCGGCCGTGACCGTCGACCAGGCTCGCGATCGCCCCGGTGAGCGTCGTCGCCGGGTTGCGCAGGATCCCGCCCCAGTTGCCGGAGTGGGCGGCGTCCGGGCGCAGGTCGGCGTCCAGGGTGAGCCGGATGCCGCCGCGGGCGCCGAGGAACAGCGTCGGGGTCGCCGCGTCGAGGCGCGGGCCGTCGGAGGCGATGAGGACGTCGGCTTTCAGGAGGTCCTGTTCCTGTTCGGCGAACTCCGTGAGGCCGGGCGAGCCGATCTCCTCGCCGGTTTCGAAGAGGAACTTCAGGTTGAAGCCGAGCTTTCCGCGGTCGGCCAGCAGGAGCCGCAACGCCGTGAGGTTGATCAGGTGCTGGCCCTTGTTGTCGGCGGTGCCTCGGCCGTACCAGCGGTCGCCGTCGGCGGTGAGCGTCCACGGGTCACGGCCTTCGCCCCACTCGCCGGCTTCGCCCACGACGTCGGCGTGGCCGTAGCAGAGCAGCGTCGGCCGGTCCGGTGATTCGGTGCGGACGCCGACGAGGAACGGGCCGCCCGCCGGGTCCGGGTTGGCGTGCTGCGTGACTTCGCAGCCCAACGCCGTCAGCGCGGGGGTGAGGACTTCGTCGAGGTAGGCCTGGATGGCGACGCGGCCCTCGGGGGCGTCGCTGACCGTGGGGTACGCGACGAGCGTGGCCAGTTCGGCGAAGAGGGCGCCGGAGTCGACGTGGGCGCGGGCCTGGTCGAGCAGTTCCATGTCCGCCAGCCTAGAGGTGGAAAACAACACGAACGGTCGTGCTATCTTCGAGGTATGAACGTCGACAGCGTCTACGTGGGGGAACCGAGCGTCCTGGGGTACCGACGCGAGCTGCCGGTGCTGAGCGGGATCACCAAGGCGCTGGTCACGGCGCCGGAGCTGAAGCTCACCGAGCTGAACCTCGACGGCGACCGGCAGGCCGACCTCACCGTGCACGGCGGGCCCGACAAGGCGGTCTACGTCTACCCGGCCGAGCACTACGCGGCCTGGCGCGAGGACGGCTTCGAGGTGTCGACGGCCGACTTCGGCGAGAACATCTCCCTGTCCGGGCTCACCGAGGACGACGTGCGGATCGGCGACGTCTGGGCCTGGGGTGACGCGCTCGTGCAGGTCTCCCAGCCGCGGTCGCCGTGCTTCAAGCTCGCGATGAAGACCGGCCGCAAGGACATCACGCCGGCGATGATCGACTCGGGGCGCTCCGGGTGGTACCTGCGCGTGCTGCGGACCGGCATCGTGCCGACGTCCGGCGCGGTCGAGCTGGTCGAGCGCGCGGACGCGCCGACGGTCGCCGAGGTGTACGTCATCTCGTTCGCGAACTACGGGCAGCTGCCGCCGGAGAACGTCGAGGCGGCGCTGGACTTCGCGGACCGTGTGCTGGCGACGCCCGCGCTCGCCGGGCAGTGGAGCGTCTGGATCCAGTCCACTGTGGACCGGTGGCGGGCTCGCCGTGCCGGTTGACGGCCGGGTCGCGCGCGGCGACGTCACGCGCAAGCTGGTGCTGCGGCGGGCGGTGGACGTCGCGTCGGTGGACGGCCTCGACGGGCTGTCCCTCGGCCGGCTGGCCACCGAGCTGGAGCTGAGCAAGAGCGGCGTCTTCGCGCTGTTCGGGTCCAAGGAGGACCTGCAGCTCGCGACGGTCGAAGCGGCCCTCGAGATCTTCCGCTCGTACGTCGTGACGCCGGCTCTCTCATCGGAGCCGGGGTTGCCGCGGCTGCGGGCGATCTGCGAGAACTGGCTGGACTACTCGGAAAAGCGGATCTTCCCGGGCGGCTGTTTCTTCTTCAACGTCGGCGCGGAGTTCGACGCGCGCCCGGGCCGGGTCCACGACGCGGTGGCCGCCGCGAACGGCTCGTTCGCGGCCTTCATCCGCACGTCGGCTCTCGAAGCCGTCACCCTGGCCCACCTGGACGTAGACGCCGAAGTCCTGGCCTTCGAGCTGCACGCGCTGGGCCGCGCGGCGAACGCGGACTCCGTCCTCACCGGCACCACCACGCCCTACGCCGTGGCCCGCCGCGCCATCCACGCCCACCTGGGGCAAAAGCCGTGAAGGCCTCCTTACCGGCTCTTATGGCCGGTAAGGAGGCCTTCACGGCTTTGAACTACTTCCAGTCGACCTGGGGGCTGCGGTAGAAGTTGATGCCCTGCAGCGTCCAGCGGGGGGACTGCTTCGCCAGGCGGACACGGTAGGCGTCCCAGTTGTGCGTGGACTTCGGGGACCAGCCGATCTCCGCGATGCCCGGCAGGCGCGGGAACGCCATGTACTCGAGGTCGTCGCTCGTGCGGAGCGTCTCTGTCCACAGTGGAGCTTCGACGCCCGCGACCTGGTTCTCGCCGACGCCGGTCACCAGTGACGCCGGGTCCCAGTCGTAGCCGTCGCGCACCTCGATCAGCGCCGCCCAGTCCTGGCCCAGCGGGGTCGACTCGTCGTACTTCATGTCCAGGTACGCGTAGTTCGCCGGCGACATCAGGATCTTGTTGCCCCGGGCGGCCGCGGCCGCGACGGAGGCGTCGTCACCGCCGAAGTCCCAGTACTGCGGGATCGCCGACACCGGCGGCGTGGCCTTGGCGATCTCGTGCCAGCCGGTGATCTTCTTGCCGTACTTCGCGACGATCGGCGCCACCTTCTGCTCGAAGGTGATGTAGTCCGCCGGCGGCGTCGCGTGCGCCTCGTCGCCGCCGATGTGCAGGTATTGGCCCGGCGTGATGGCCGCCAGCTCGCGCACGACGTCGTCGACGAACCGGTACGTGATCGGCGAGGAGATGCACAGCGAGCTGTAGCCGACCTCGGTGTCCGTCCGCGGCGGGACCGCGACGCCGTCGCAGTTCAGCTCGGCGTACGTCGACTGCGCCGCGTTCGTGTGGCCCGGCATGTCGATCTCGGGGATCACCGTGATGTGCCGCGAAGCCGCGTACGCGACGATGTCCTTGTACTGCTTCTGCGTGTAGTAGCCGCCCGGGTCGCCGTACGCGGCCGTCTGGCCGCCGACGGTCGCCAGCTTCGGCCAGCTCTTGATCTCGATGCGCCAGCCCTGGTCGTCGGCCAGGTGCAGGTGCAGCGTGTTGAGCTTGTACTGGGCGATCTGGTCGATGTAGAGCTTGACCTGGTCCGGCTGGAAGAAGTGCCGCGCGACGTCGAGCATCGCGCCGCGCTCGCCGAAGCGCGGGTAGTCGAGGATCGTGCCGCCCGCGACGGTCCACGTCCGGTGCTGCACGTGCTTCGCCTCGATCGCCGACGGCAGCAGCTGCCGCAGCGACTGGACGCCTTCGAAGAGGCCGTCCGCGGTGTTGGCACTGAGCTTGACGCCGTCGCGCGCGACCTTCAGCTGGTAACCCTCGGTGCCGATCCGGGCGTCGTGGCCCAGTTCGAGCGAGATCGCCGGCAGGCCCCACGCACGCGGCACGACCGGCAGCGGGTAGCCGGTGGCCGGGCGCAGCAGGCCGCGCAGGTAGTCCGCGACCTGGCCGGCGCCGCGGTCGGCGCTGATCACGGTGAACGGCGTGAGCCGGAAGTCCGCCTTCGCGTCGGCCTTTGCCGACACCGGCGCGGGGACGACGTCGGTCACGCTCCGTTCTGGGGCCGCCGGAGTGGCTTCGGCGGTGGCGGCGGGCAGGCCGACTGCCGTCAGACTCACGACAGCCGCGGTCAAGACGGCTCGGGACAAGCGCATCAAGGCACCTCCGGTCGGGGACTCCCTCACAAAGGTACAGACCAGCCGGGGTATTTGGAACAATACTTTACGAAGTGCGCAGCGTCGCCCGGATCGCGTCCAGCACGGCGGGATCCTCGATGGTCGACGGCACCACCTCGTCGCGGCCGTCGGCGATCGCGCGCATGGTCTTGCGCAGGATCTTCCCGGACCGCGTCTTCGGCAGAGCGTCCACAATGGACACGTCACGGAACGCGGCGACCGGCCCGATGTCGCGGCGCACCGTCGCCACCAGCTCGTCGCGCAGCTGGTCCGCGGGCGTGTCGACGCCCGCCTTCAGCACGACGAACCCGCGCGGCAGCTGGCCCTTGAGCTGGTCGGCGACGCCGATCACCGCGCACTCCGCGACCGCCGGGTGCGAGGCCAGCGCGGCCTCCATCGACCCGGTCGACAGCCGGTGCCCGGCGACGTTGATGACGTCGTCGGTGCGGCCCATGACGAACAGGTAGCCGTCTTCGTCGAGGTAACCGGAGTCGCCGGTCAGGTAGTGGCCGTCGTAGCGGGAGAGGTAGGCCTCGCGGTAGCGCTCGTCGTTACCCCAGAGCGTCGGCAGCGAGCCCGGCGGCAGCGGCAGCTTGATCGTGATGGCGCCCTCGCGACCGGTCGGCAGCTCGTCGCCGGCCTGGTCGAGGATCCGCACGTCCCAGCCCGGCACGGGCTTGGTCGCCGACCCGGGCTTGACGTCCATCGGCTCCAGGCCGCGGAGGTTGGCCGCGATCGGCCAGCCCGTCTCGGTCTGCCACCAGTGGTCGATCACCGGTGTACCCAGCTTCTCGCGCGCCCAGTGGTAGGTCTCCGGGTCGAGCCGCTCACCGGCCATGAACAGCGTCCGGAACTGCTTGAGGTCGTACTTCTCGAGTTCTTTCGCGTCCGGGTCGACCTTCTTGATCGCCCGCAGCGCGGTCGGCGCGGTGAACAGCGCCTGGACGCCGTGCTCGGCGATGACGCGCCAGAACGCGCCCGCGTCCGGCGTCCCGACCGGCTTGCCCTCGTAGAGCACCGTCGTCGCCCCGGCCAGCAGCGGCGCGTAGACGATGTAGGAGTGCCCGACGACCCAGCCGACGTCGGACGCCGTCCACCAGACGTCGCCCGCGTGGACGTCGTAGATCGCGGCCATCGACCAGGCCAGCGCCACCGCGTGCCCGCCGGTGTCGCGGACGACGCCCTTCGGCTTCCCGGTGGTCCCGGACGTGTAGAGGATGTAGAGCGGGTCGGTCGCCTTGACTGGCACCGGGCCGGCCGGGGACGCGCCCGCGGCCAGCTCCCGCCAGTCGACGTCCCGCTCGCCCAGCTCGGCCGGCGCCTGCTCGCGCTGCAGCACGACGACGTGGTCCGGCTGGTGCTCGGTCAGCTCAAGCGCGGCGTCGATGATGGGCTTGTACTCGACGACGCGCGTCGGCTCGATCCCGCAGGACGCGGCCAGGACGACCTTCGGCTTCGCGTCCTCGATCCGGGCCGCGAGCTCCTTCGGTGCGAACCCGCCGAAGACCACCGAGTGCACCGCGCCGATCCGCGCGCAGGCCAGCATCGCGATCACGGCTTCGGGGACCATCGGCAGGTAGACGATCACCCGGTCACCGCGCGTCACGCCGAGCGAACCCAGCGCACCGGCGAAGCGCGCGACCTCGTCGCGGAGCTGTTCGTAGGTGAACGTGTGTTGCTGTCCGGTCACGGGGGAGTCCCAGATCAGCGCGTCCTGCCCGCCGCGGCCGGCCTCGACGTGGCGGTCCAGGGCGTTGTACGAGGTGTTCAGCTCGCCGTCGGGGAACCAGCGGTAGAAGGGCGGGTTCGTGTCGTCGAGGGCCCGTTCCGGGGCCTTCGTCCAGGTGATCGTCTTGGCCGCTGCCAGCCAGAACGCGTCCGGCTCGGCCAGGCTCCGCCGGTAGGCTTCGGAGTACGCGCCCATTGCCGCTCCTTCGCGTCGAACGTCCCGCCGGTCCCATCATGACGCCGCGACGGCGGGCCCGCCGGATTCCGCGTGGGATCCGGGCGGGATTCGGCCGCCGGAAAGACCCGGCAACCCAACGGCGGCGGCGAGCGTCCTAAGCTGGACCGCGGGGAAATGCCGCGTGACGGTAAGACGTGAACACGGACAGTGAGGGGAGCCCGGCAGTGAACGGACTCGCGAGCGCGTTGCTCTCGCTAGCCCATTCCTTGTTCGGCCCGGGCTTCTGCCCCGGCGACTGGGTCTGGGCCACGAGTGCGGCGGGCGCGCTCGTCGCGTTGCTGCCGCCGATCGGCGCGCTCGTCGTCTCGATCATCCGCAAGGGCACCGGCAACCGGTACGACCTGACGACGCTGTCGGTGTTCGGCGTGATCGGCCTGCTCAGCACGCTGGTGCTGCCGTGGCTGCTGTCGAACGGCGTCTCGGGCGTCTACCGCATGGTGTTCGCCGGCCAGAAGTCCGGGCTGTCCGCGAGCGAGGTCGCGACGCTGAAGGGGCCCGGCGGCTGCTGGGTCGACTCGCAGGTCAACTACCTCGGCGGCCGGCAGACGGTCTTCGACGTGCTTTCCTCGGGCAGCACCGGCGCCGACGACCTCCCGTTCTTCGTGTACCTGCTGGCCTTCATCGTGCTGCCGGCCGGTTCGCTGCTGTTCGTGATGCTGCAGGGGCGCACGGCGTTCCGCCGCGGTCCGAAGTGGCCGTCGCGGTTCTTCTGGATCCCGTTCGTCGCGATGGCCTTGTTCAGCGTCGGCATGGAAGCGAACACCGCGCTGCACTTCTGGCTCGGGTTCCTGCCGTTCAGCGTGCTGGGCCTGATCCCGGTCGCGATGGTCGGCCCGCCGCCGTGGTCGGTGATCAACCGGCCGGACGTGCCGCCGCGCCGCGAGCAGGAGCCCTACCGGCCGCCGCAGCAGCCGCCGTCGCAGGTCCAGCCGCGGCCCACCCCGCCGCCGCCTCCGCCGCCCCCGATCAACAAGCCGTACCCGAAGACGGCGCTGGCGTCCGCGCCCGAGCCGCCCCCGATGGCGGGCGCGCTGGCCGCGGCACCGGGCCCGATCCCGCCGCCGCCCGGCTCGCGCAACGCCGGCGGCAGCCGCTACCGGCGCGTCAAGCAGCTCGGCGCCGGCGGCTTCGGCACGGTCTGGCAGGCCGTCGACACCCAGCTCAACCGCACGGTCGCGCTGAAGATCGCGCACGCGCCGGACCGCGACACCGCCGAGCGCATGCAGCGCGAGGCCCGCGCGCTGGCCGTCGTCAGCCACCCGAACTGCGTCAAGGTGTACGACCTGGCCGAGGAGCCCGACGGCCTCGCGCTGGTCATGGAGTACCTCGAGGGCCGGCCGCTGGCCGAGCTGGTCGACGGCCAGGGCCCGCTCGACGACATCGCCGCGGGCCGGCTGTGGGCGACCATGGCGGGCGCGCTCGCGGCCGCCCACGAGAAGGGCGTCCTGCACCGCGACATCAAGCCGTCGAACGTCGTGCTCGACCCCAGCGGCCTCGCCCACCTGATCGACTTCGGCATCGCCCGCAGCCAGGGCGACTCCAAGATGACGGCGACCGGCATGATGATCGGCACGCCGGACTTCGTCGCCCCGGAACAGGCGATGGGCGCCACGGCCTCACCGGCGTCCGACGCCTGGCAGCTGGCGGCGACGATCAGCTACGCACTGACGGGCCAGCCCCCACGCGGTACCCGCGAGACGCCGATGGCGGCGCTGATGGCCGCGGCCCGTGCGGAACCGGTGTCCCGGCTGCCGCAGCGCAGCGCCCACGCGCGGCTCTTGGCGGCATCGCTGGACCCGGAACCGCGACGCCGTCCGACGCTCAACTCGGTGCGGCGCGAGGTGGAGGGCTGGTTGTCGAGGGCGGGCAAGTCCCTGGACGGCCCGGTGACCCGGGTGGTCCCGCGCCAGCCGCACCGGTGACCACGGACGACGAGCGCGAAGCCCTCGCCAGGGACCTGTCCCGGCTGAGCCTGCCGGAACTGGACGACGTGCTTCGCCGAGTGCTGTCCCGGCATGCCGAGCGCGACGGCGTCATGCCGAGCACGTTGTGTCTTGCCGAGGTCGCGCGAACGCCGGGTGACACCGAACCGCCGCACGTGGAGGTCGTCGCCTGGCCGGAGCGGGACCACTACGACAGCGGCTTCGGTCCCAACCCCGGCCACTGGGAGCAGGGCGCTTGCCCCGCGTGTGGTCTCGAGGTGGCTTCGACGGCCAAGCGGGCGTTCTGCCCGCTCTGTGGCGCGACCTGCGGCCTGACCTAGCCCGGCTTCACGGCCGAGAAGATCACCAGCTCCTTCGGCCGCACCTCGACGTCCACCTGCTCGAACCCCGCCTTCGCCAGCCGCGCGGGGAACGTGCCCGCGTCGATGACGTTCATCGTGTCGCCGATGTGCAGCAGGCGGAACCGCAGGTTGAGCTGGCCGTCGCTGCCGCAGTACGTGCCGCCCGGGCGCAGGACCCGCGCGGCCTCGGCGAAGATCGCGTCCTGCAGCCGGTCGGTCGGCACGTGGTGCAGCATCGTGAAGCAGACGACCGCGGAGAACCGGCCGGACTCGAACGGCATCTCCGCGCCGCTGCCCTCGACGACGTCCGCGCGGGCGCCGTACTTCGCGCGCAGCAGCTCGGTCGACGCGGGGTCGATCTCCAGGACCGTCAGCTTCGGCACCACGTCCAGCAGCACCTTCGTCGTGGCGCCGAAGCCGGGGCCGATCTCGAGGACGTCGTCGCCCAGTTCTCGCTCGGCAAGCCACGGCGTCAGGCGCTCCTCGACCGTGTTCGCCCACTTCTCCGAGCTGCAGATCTTGCGGTGGATCAGGTTCATCGGCATGGCTCCGACGTTAGGGAGCCGCCGCGGTGACCGGTAGCCGATAGACTGACAACCGATGTCGCGAACCGGCCAATCCCACGCGATGCTGCTCGGCGAGGTCGACCTGCCGGCCGGCACCTGGTTCCCGTGGCACGAACACCCCGTCCACCAGCTCGTCTGGGCGGCCAGCGGGGTCATCGCGGTCAAGGCGGGCGACGCCGGCTGGGTCCTGCCGCCGACGCGCGCGCTGTGGATGCCCGCCGGCGTCCAGCACCGGACCGGCGCGCTCGGCAAAGCCGCGCTGCGCGGCATCTACGCGCACCCCGACCGCAGCCCGGTGTCGTGGCCGGAGCCGCGGCTGGTCGCCGTCCGGCCGCTGCTGCACGAGCTGCTGGAGTACCTGACCGGCGACGGCGTCGCACCGGAGGCGCGGCTGCGGGCCGAAGCCGTCGCGTTCGACCTGCTGGAACCACTCGACGTCGTGCCGATCGTGGTGCCGTCACCCGCCGACCCGCGGGCCCGGGACGTCGAGGCGGCGGTGCTGGCCGACCCGGCCGACCCGCGCGGCCTCGCCGAGTTCGGCCGGGACGTCGGCGCGGCCGAGCGCACGCTGGCGCGGATCTTCGTCCGCGAGTGCCGGATGCCGTTCGGGACGTGGCGCACCCAGGTGCGGCTGCGTGCGGCGCTGCCGTTGCTGGCGCAGGGAATCCCGCTGACGACGGTCGCGCACCGCGTCGGCTACAGCTCGGCGAGCGCGTTCGTCGCCGCGTTCCGGCGCGCGGTCGGCGTCACGCCGAGGGCGTACTTCGCGGGCTGAGCTACCGCCAGGACGGCAGCCAGCGTTCGGCTTCCCACTGGCCGGTCGTGATCGCGATGCCGTTGAGGATCGGCCACAGCCAGGCGAAGTTGGCCACGACGAGCCCGACGTACAGGCTGACGACGAGCAGACCGGTCCCGCGTCTTTCGAACCCGCGTTTCGCACTGCCCAGGATCTGGCCCAGGCACAACGTCAACCCCAGCACGAGGAACGCGGCCAGCGGCGTCGCGTAGAAGAAGTACATCTGCCGGTCGATGTTGGTGTACCAGAAGACGTAGCCGCCGAGGTAGCCGACGAGGACGGCGGCGTAGCGCCAGTCCGCGCGGAAGATCGAGCGCCAGGCCGACCAGGCGAGCATCGGGATGGCCAGCCACCACATCGCCGGCGTGCCGATCAGCATCGTCGCGCTGACGCAGCGGGACTCGCCGCAGCCGGTGACCTCGCCGTCGTAGCTGTAGAGCATCGGGCGCAGCCCCATCGGCCACGTCCAGGGCTTCGACTCCCACGGGTGCGGGTTGTCCTTGGGCGTGACCAGGGTTTCGTGGAAGTGCAGGACGTTCGCCGAGTAGTCGCCGAGCGAGCGCAGCGACGCCGGGATCCAGCCCCAGACGCCCGGCGCGATGTCCTTGATCTCGGTGTAGTGCCGGTCGGTCGCCGTCTCGCTGGCGAACCACGCCCAGTACGCGCCGAGGTACATCACGAGCGGGATGAGCAGGATCGCCCACAGCGCGGGCGCGACGTCCCGGCGGATCGTGCCCAGCCACGGCCGTTCGACGCCGGCCGCGCGCCGCGCCGCGACGTCGAACCCGACGCACAGCAGCCCGAACGCGACGATGTAGTAGAGCGCCGACCACTTGACGCCGAAGGTCAGGCCGATCATCAGCCCGGTCGCGAACCGCCACCAGCGGAAGCCGAGCTTCGGCCCCCAGACCGTCTCGTTGACCCAGCCCTCGCGGACGGCCGTCGCGAGCCTCGTGCGCACCTGGTCGCGGTCGACGAGCAGGCAGGCGAACGCGGCGAGCACGAACAGCGCGATGAAGATGTCGAGCATGCCCATCCGCGACTGCAGGTGCAGGACGCCGTCGCTGATCACCAGGATGCCGGCGATGGCGCCGAGCAGCGTGGACCGGGTGAGCCGGCGGGCGATGCGGATGGTCAGGAAGATGATGAGCGTGCCGGCCAGCGCGGGCATGATCCGCCAGCCCCAGCCGTTGTAGCCGAACAGCCACTCGCCGACCGCGATCAGCTGCTTGGCCAGCGGCGGGTGGACGACCAGCTCGTAGCCGTAGTTGTCCTCGTAACCGCCGTTGCGCAGCACCTGCCACGCCTGCGGGACGTAGTGCTTCTCGTCGAAGACCGGGCTGCCCTTGTCGGTCGGGCTGCCGAGGTTCTGCAGCCGGACGATGGCGCCGATCGCGGTGAGCACGATGGTCACGAGCCAGGCGCGCAGCCGGTCGTCCGGCATGCCGCGGCCGAGCAGGGTCGTCTCGCGGTCGGTCGGCGGCCGGAGCGCCTCGACCGGGCCCGGCCGGACGCTTTCGTCGTCGGGACGGGTCAGCACGGCGGTCACGGGGCGATCCTACGGGCGGGACAGGGCGTACGTCGTCCGGATCCGCCGACCCGCCTAGGCTGGCCGGGTGAGCTCATCGGTGACAACCGGCCGCTTGGTCCTGGCCGCTACCCCACTCGGCGACGTCCGCGACGCTTCGCCCCGCCTGGCGGAAGCGCTGGCCGAAGCCGACGTCGTGGCCGCTGAGGACACCCGCCGCTTCCGGTCGCTGGCCTCGGCCCTGGACATCACCCCACGCGGCCGCGTGGTGAGTTTCTACGAGGACGTCGAGACGGCGCGCCTGCCCAGGTTGCTCGAATCGTTACAGGCGGGCGAGACGGTGGTGCTGGTGACGGACGCCGGTATGCCCAGTGTGTCCGATCCGGGGTTCCGCCTGGTGGCGGCGTGCGTCGAAGCCGACATTCCGGTGACGTGCCTGCCGGGCCCGTCCGCGGTGACGACGGCGCTCGCTTTGTCCGGTTTGCCGTGCGACCGGTTCTGTTTCGAGGGTTTCGCGCCGCGCAAGCCGGGCGAGCGGACGAAGTGGCTCACGTCGCTGGTCTCCGAGCCGCGCACGGTGGTGTTCTTCGAGTCCCCGCACCGGCTGGCATCCCTGCTGTCGGACGCGGCCGCGACGCTGGGCGCGAACCGGCGCGCGGCGGTGTGCCGCGAGCTGACGAAGACGTACGAAGAGGTGAAGCGGGGCTCGTTGGCGTCGCTGGCGGAGTGGGCCGCGGACGGCGTGCGCGGCGAGATCACGGTGGTGCTGTCGGGCGCCGAGCCGCGTTCGGTGTCGGTGGCGGACCTGGTGGCGGAGGTGGCGGACCGGGTGGCTTCGGGCGAACGGTTGAAGTCCGCGGCGGCGGAGGTCGCGGAGGCGACCGGAGTGTCCAAAAAGGAACTGTACGACGCGGTGCTGGCGGCGCGGAAGTCCTGAGCCGGTGCCCATCTCGCCTGAGTTGCGTGCCGCGTTGCGCGCGCTGGGAAGGGCGCGGGACGAGAAGCCTGACGGCGGAGACCGCGCCGCGTGGCGCGAGCGGGTCGCGGAGGCCCTGGAGACGCTGGCGCCGTTGCTGATCTTCCCGGAAGACCGGCGCCGGGCGGCCGCGGAGGCTGCCGAAGCCCGAGCCGAGGCGGCACGAATCCGCGCATCGCGGCCAAGCGAATGACGCGCTCCGGGCTGGCGAGCATCGCGCCGACCGTGGCCGGGCGTTTGGTGAGCATGTCGCCGACGGCTCGCCGTGACCTCGTCGTCGAGGTCTGCCGGCTGGCGGTCGACCGGGCCGACTTGACGGATCCGCTGATCGACGTGGCCCTGGCGGCGAAGGGCAGCTCGACGCCGGCGGCGCGTCGCGAAATCCAGGCGCTGACCGAGCGGCTCGACGAGCAGGCCTGGGACATCCAGGACCAAGTGGACGCCGGTGCGGCCGCGGCCGAGGACTACGACCGCGCCTTCCGCCGGGCGCGGGCCGCAGCCGCGGTCGGGTTCGCGGCGGGCGAATCCCTCGAGTCCGCGTACGACGCCCTTTACGAGGCCTACTACGCGATCGGCGAGCACGAGACGTTCTTGCGTGCCGCGTCGACCTCGAAGGGCGCGTAGGCGTCCCGGGTCAAGTGAGCAGGGCCGTGACCGCGGCGTGGGCCTTCGACGCGTCCGGCGCGTCGCCGGTGATCACGTCCGTGTAGACGAACGACTCGCCGATCCGCACCAGCAGGTACGCCAGGTCCGGCACCGGCAACGGCGGCACGAGCCGGCCGGCCGTGACTTCGAGGTCCAGCAGCTCCACCAGCTTCGCCGTGGTCCGCTGCTGGCAGACGCTCGCCTTGGTCGTCAACAGCCGCAACGCGCGCTCCGGTTCTCGGCGCAGGAAGTCGCGGAACGGCGGTGCGTCGTTCGCGAACCGGACGTAGCCGCTCACGAAGTCCGCCACGCCCGCGGCGCCGCGGCCCACCGACGACGGCCACAGCCGGGCGATCGACGTCGAGGACAGGGACCACAGGATCTCGCCCAGCAGCTGGTCACGGCTGCCCACCCGGCGGTGCAGGGTCGCGCGGCTGATCGACAGCGCCGCCGCCAGCTCGCCCATGTCCACGCGGCGGCCGGCCAGGAACCAGTCGCGGGCCAGGTCGAAGGCAGTCAGTTCCGTTTTGATGAGCGCCAAGCTACCACGGCGTGAGACATATGCCAGAATGTCTCAACCACGACGGAGGGACGCAGATGCGCGCAGTGCAGGTGACCGAGTTCGGTGGACCCGAGGTGCTCACGCCCGTCGACCTGCCCGATCCGGTGGCCGGGCCCGGTGAGGTGCTGATCGACGTCGAGCGCGTCGGCGTCAACTACGCCGACACCCACCAGGCCGAGAACTCCTACCTCGCCCCGGCGAAGCTGCCGCTCGTGCCCGGTGGCGAGGTCGTCGGACGCACGCCGGACGGCAAGCGCGTCGTCGCGCTGCTCAACAGCGGTGGCGGGTACGCCGAAAAGGCCACCGCGCCCGAGGTCACCACCTTCCCGGTGCCCGACGGCATCGACGACCTGACCGCGCTGTCCATGCTGGTCCAGGGCGCGACCGCCTGGGTGCTGCTGCGCAAGAACGCGCACCTGGAGCCGGGCGAGTCCGTCGTCGTGCACGCGGCCGCCGGCGGGGTCGGGACGATCGCCGTGCAGCTCGCCAAGGCGTGGGGCGCGGGCCGCGTCATCGCCACCGCGAGCAACGACGAGAAGCGCGCGCTCGCCCTCGAACTCGGCGCCGACGTCGCGGTCGACTCGCGCGCCGAGGACATGACGGCGACGTTGCTGGAGGCCAACGGCGGCCGCCGCGTCGACGTCGTGCTCGACATGGTCGGCGGCAGGACGACCGACCAGAGCATCGCCGCGCTGGCGGCGTTCGGCCGGCTGGCGTTCTACGGCATGGCCGGGCGCGAGTCGCCGAAGCCGCTGGACCTGCGCAACATCCTCGGCCACAGCACGACGGTCAGCGGCATGTGGCTGCCGCACGTCTTCCGCCTGCCGGGCAACGTCTTCGGCACGGCGCTGACCGAGCTGTTCGACCTGGTCCTGGCGGGGAACCTCCGCGCGATCCCGGGCGGCGAGTACTCGTTGTCGGACGCCCGCAGCGCGCACGAGGCCCTGCGCTCCCGCGGCACGGTCGGCAAGCTCCTCCTCGACCCGACCAAGTAAAGCCGTGAAGGCCTCCTTTCCGGCCATAAGAGCCGGGAAGGAGGCCTTCACGGCTTTGAAGCCAGCAGGGCCTCCAGGGGTGCGGCCTTGTGGAGGCACTCCTGCCACTCCGCCTCCGGGTCCGAATCCGCCGTGATGCCGCCGCCGACGCCCAGGGTTATCGAGCCGTCCGCGATCTCGAACGTCCGGATCGCGACGTTCAGCTCCAGGCCCGCCGCCGGGGAAACCAGGCCGATGGCTCCCGTGTAGACGCCGCGGCCGGACGGCTCCAGCTCGGCGATCAGGTCCTGCGCGCGGATCTTCGGCGCGCCCGTCACCGAGCCCGGTGGGAACGTCGCCGCGAGCAGTGACGCGTCGGACACCGACGGGCCCAGCACGCCCGAGACCGTCGACTCCAGGTGCCACACCCCCGGCGCCGGGCGCACCCGCAGCAGCGACGGCACCGTCACCGAGCCCACCTCGCACACCCGGCCCAGGTCGTTGCGCACCAGGTCCGTGATCATCACGTTCTCCGCGACGTCTTTCGTGGACTGACGCAGTAGCGAAGCGTTCCCGGCGTCAAAGGGTCCGCGCCGGGGGAGTGTCCCCTTGATCGGCGTCGACCGCACCGAACGGCCGTGGCGCGCCAGGAACAGCTCCGGTGAGAACGACACGACCGAACCCCACGAACCCGACAGGAACGCCGCCCGGCGCGGGTTCAGCCGGGAGACGCCGGTGGCGAACAGCGCGGCCGGCGAGCCCGCGAACGAGCCCGTGAAGCGGGTGCAGATGTTCGCCTGGAACAGCTCCCCGGCCTCGATCGCGTGCACGCACGCCTTCACCGCGTCCCGGTGTTCCGAAGGCAGCGGACGTCGCAAGGGACCGGCCGTCCACGAAGGAGCCACCGGCGAAGAGTCCAACAGAGACTCCATTGTGGACACCGACGGGCCGCCGCCGTCCAGGGACTCCAGGTGGCAGGTGCCCGACGCCGACCAGCGCAGCACGTGGTCCGTCCAGCCCCACGCCGTCGCGGGCAGGGCGCCGCGCCGGCCCGACGGGTCCGCCGAGTCGTAGGACAGGTAGCCGAACCAGCCGCCGCCGACCACGCCGTGCGGGGCGTCCACCGGTGCGGGCCAGGACACCGGGCCCGGGGACACCTCGAGCGACGGCGCGATCACCGCGCGTGAGCCGAACCAGTCGCCCGACAGCATCGCGGGCGGTGGCAGGCCGCGGGCCCGGGCGTGCGCGGCGAGGACCAGGAGCGCGCGCGACGGCGTCACGTTCGTCCGGAGTGTCCTGCTCTGCACGCGCATGGCGACATTGTCACCGGTCCTACAGCAAAAGGTCGCCCAATGTGAACGGATACACGACGGCGTTCTGCTCCACCGGCCCGCTGATCCCCGGCACCCCCGGCGCGCACGCGTGCTGGTGGATGCCGAGCCGCGCGTGGAACCAGCCCGCCCGGCCCGGGATGCCGTTGTGCCGGATCAGCCACAGCACGACCTCGGAGTCGGCCCAGCGGTCGGGGTGCAGGCGCTGCTGCCAGCAGTCGTAGTCGGCGTAGATCAGCACCCGCTCGATCCGCGCCGCCTGCCGGACGTGCTTGATCCACAGCTTGATGAACCGGTCGTCGACGCTCGGCGCCGCCACCTCCAGCGCCGGGGCCAGCGACCCGGGCGAGAACGCGCCGAGCTTGCTCGCCGTCCGGACGAAGTGGTCGGCCTGGTCGTGCACCGCGCCGGGCCGCGCGTAGTGGCGGCCGCCGACGTGCAGCCCTGCTTCCTGCGCGCCGGCCAGGCTCCGCTCCGCGGCCGAGCTGCTCCAGTTGACGTTCTCGCTGATCGTCACCGAGACGAACTTGGCCTGCGCGCCGCGGACGGCCTGCCAGTCCGCGACGCGCTCGCGGTGGGACAGCGAGATGCCGAGTTCGGCTTCCGGCTCCGTCACAGTCCGCCCCCGGCGCGTAGATGAGAGCACACCATACGTCGCCGGGAGCGGACCCGCAGTCGCACCACACCGGGTTGATCAGGCGTTTTCGGTCAGGCGCTCTCTCGCTGGAACGTCCGCGTGCCCCACCACACCGCCAGCACCGCGAGCGCCGGCACGACGACGCTCCCGGTGAGCCGGCAGGCGACCCGGTCCGGGCCGCCGTCGCCCGGCTCGACGTCGGCCCACTTGTCCGCCGACCAGCTCAGCAGCACGCGCCGCACCTGGTAGCCGTGCGCGCGGCCGTACACGCGCACGGCCCCGAGCACGAGCAGACGCGTCGCGGACGACCTGGCCTCCTGTACCTGCCGAAATCGCCTTGGGTGGCATCCGTAGGCTAATAAGGTATGAGCACCCCAGTGTTGACTGCGGTGGCCTGGCCCTACGCCAACGGCCCCCGCCACATCGGCCACGTGTCCGGATTCGGCGTCCCGTCCGACGTCTTCTCCCGCTACCAGCGAATGGCCGGCAACCGGGTGCTCATGGTGTCCGGCACCGACGAACACGGCACGCCGATCACCGTCCAGGCCGACAAGGAAGGCCTCACCTCCCAGCAGACCGCCGACAAGTACACCCGCCAGATCGGCAACGACCTGCAGGGCCTCGGCCTGTCCTACGACCTGTTCACCCGGACCACCACCGGCAACCACGCCGACGTGACGCAGCAGATCTTCCTGGCGCTGCACCGCAACGGCTACGTCGTGCCGAAGACCACGCGCGGCGCGATCAGCCCGTCCACCGGCCGCACGCTGCCCGACCGCTACGTCGAGGGCACCTGCCCGATCTGCGGGTACGACGGCGCGCGCGGTGACCAGTGCGACAACTGCGGCAACCAGCTCGACGCCGCGGAGCTGATCAACCCGAAGTCGCGGATCAACGGCGAGACGCCCAAGTTCGTCGAGACCGAGCACTACTTCCTCGACCTCCCGGCGTTCACCAAGACCCTCGGCGACTGGCTCTCGACCAAGACCGACTGGCGCCCGAACGTCCTCAACTTCACCAAGAACCTGATCGACGACATGCGGCCCCGGCCGATCACCCGCGACCTCGACTGGGGCGTCAAGATCCCGCTCGACGGCTGGAGCGACCAGCCGATGAAGCGGTTCTACGTCTGGTTCGACGCGGTGATCGGCTACTTCTCGGCCAGCGTCGAGTGGGCACGGCGCTCCGGGAACCCGGACGCGTGGCAGGAGTGGTGGACCAACCCCGACGCGCGGTCCTACTACTTCATGGGCAAGGACAACATCACCTTCCACGCCCAGATCTGGCCGGCGCTGCTGTTCGGCCACAACGGCGAAGGCGACAAGGGCGGCGAGGCCGGCAAGTACGGCAAGCTGCACCTGCCGGACGAGATCGTCTCCAGCGAGTTCCTCACCATGAGCGGCTCGAAGTTCTCGACCTCGCGCGGGCGCGTCATCTACGTCGAGGACTTCCTGCGCGACTTCGGCCCGGACACGCTGCGGTACTTCATCTCGGTCGCCGGCCCGGAGACCCAGGACACCGACTTCACCTGGGACGAGTTCGTCCGCCGGACCAACTTCGAGCTGGCCAACGAGTGGGGCAACCTGGTCAACCGGTCCATCTCGATGGCGCACAAGAACGTCGGCGCGATCCCGCGCCCGGAGGCGCCGGCCCCGGCCGACGAAGAGCTGAAGGCGTTGTCCCGCAAGGCGTTCGACACCGTCGGGGCGCACCTGGCCCGGTCGCGGTTCAAGCAGGCGGCCGGCGAGGCGATGCGCGTCGTCACGGCGGCGAACAAGTACCTGTCGGACCAGGAGCCGTGGAAGCTCAAGGACGACCCGGCGCGCCGCGACAGCGTGCTGCACACCGCGCTGCAGGTCGTCAGCGACGCCAACACGCTGCTGACGCCGTTCCTGCCGCACTCGGCCCAGAAGATCCACGAGGCCCTCGGCGGCACCGGCGTGTGGGCCGCGCAGCCGGAGCTCAAGGAGGTCGAGGACCTCGACATCGCCGGGCGGGTCAACCCGATCCTCACCGGTGACTACGCGGCGGAGCAGGCGAAGTGGGAGTCGAAGCCGATCGAGGTCGGCGTCCCGCTCGCCAAGCCGTCGCCGCTGTTCACGAAGCTCGACCCGGAACTCGGGGAGACCGGCCCCGAGTGGGCCCCGATCACGAAGTAAGAGGTACGCGAGTTGGGTGACGAGAAGCGCGAACTGCCGCCGGTCCCGGACCGGCTCCCGGTGGCGGTGGTGGACGCGCACACCCACCTCGACGCGTGCGGCGCGGTCACCGCGGCCGATGTGACGGCCATGGTCGACCGCGCCGAGCGCGCGGGCGTCGCGCGCGTGGTGACGGTGGCCGACGACCTCGCCTCCGCCCGCTGGGCGGCCGAGGCGGCGACGTGGGACCGGCGGGTCTGGGCCGCGGTCGCGGTCCACCCGACGCGGACCAAGGCCTTCGGCGACGCCGAGAAGGCCGAAGTGGAGCGCCTGGCGGGCCAGGACCGCGTGGTCGCCGTCGGCGAGACCGGCCTCGACTACTACTGGGACTACTCGCCCCACGACGCCCAGCAGGACGCCTTCCGCTGGCACATCGACCTCGCGAAGCGGCTCGGCAAGCCGCTGATGATCCACGACCGCGAGGCCCACGAGGACGTATTGCGCATTCTGGTCGAAGAGGGTGCGCCGAATGCCGTAATCTTCCATTGTTTTTCCGGCGACGCGGAAATCGCGCGGCGCTGCATCGACGCCGGTTACGTGCTTTCGTTCGCCGGCACCGTGACGTTCAAGAACGCCAAGGGGCTCCACGACGCGGCGCGGCTCTGCCCGCCCGACGGTTACCTCGTCGAGACCGACGCGCCGTTTCTGACCCCCCACCCCTTCCGTGGACGGCCGAACGAGCCGTACGGCGCCGCTTACACCGTCCGTCACCTCGCGGCGCTCAGGGGCGAAGCTGTCCACGAGGTCGCCGAAGCCGTCCGGACCACGGCCGAGCGGATCTACCGACTCCCCAGTGTCACAACGGGTTGAACGCATTGCGACAACCGGGTTCCATGATCGCCCACTCGATGGAGTGACCCAGATCACGACACTCCGGGGGGTGTTTGCGCAACCCGGCGGGACCCGTTACTGTCCCGTGATCGTGCCGGTCGGTACTGCACCATGCAGTTGCCGGCTGTTACGCCCTCAGTCACGTCAGTGCACGTCGGGGAAGCGGAACCGGGTGGTACGACCGGGACCGTGACGATGGCGCCGGCTGCGGGCCCAGACGTAAAGATGCCGCCCCGAACGGTGTCTTGGGAAAGGGAACGACCCGGTGACAGGTAGCAGACAGGCTGGAGCACGCTCCGCCGCCGTCCTCGACCGCAATTACTTCGAGGACACCGCGTACGGCCAGCTCGACTTTTCTGACGACCCGAACATCACGCAGCAGGACATCCTCGCCGCGCTCGGCCCCGACGCCGACGCGATGATGGCGTCGATCGACGTCGACGTCGACGAGCTGATCCGCCTCATCAACGCCGAGACCACGTACCTCCCGCCGATCGTCATCCCGGATGGGATCGAGGCGGACCGGACCGCGTCCCCGCAGGCCAAGAAGGCCTTGATGGACGAGAGCATCCGGCAGACGTCCAAGGTCTGGAAGCGCCGCTTCCTCAAGGGCGCCGTCCTCGGCGTCATGATCAGCATCGCCGGCGGCGGCGCGGCCGCGCTGGCGATGAACAAGAGCGTCACCGTCGACGTCGACGGCCAGCAGACCACCGTGCACTCGTTCGGCGACACCGTCGGCGAGGTGCTGGAGGACGCGGGCCTGTCCGTCGGCGCGCACGACTCGCTCTCCCCGTCCCCGCAGGCCGAGGTCGGCGACGGCGGCGTCATCAAGCTCGAGCGCGGCCGCCAGCTGAAGCTGGTCGTGGACGGCGCCGAGCGCACCTCCTGGGTCCGCGCGACCCACCTGGGCGACGCCCTGTCCCAGCTCGGCATGCAGCAGGCCGAGCAGGCCGGCACGTGGATGTCGATGCCGAAGGACGGCGAACTGCCGCTCGAGGGCGCGACCGTCCAGATCAAGACGCTCAAGCACCTCACGCTCTTCGACGGTGCGAACGAGCCGAAGCAGGTCACGACGACTGCCGTCACGACGAAGGAGTTCCTGGGCGAGTACAAGCTCACCCTGGGCCCGGAGGACGCGGCCGAAGGCGGCCTGGACGTCAAGCTGACCGACGGCGCCGAGGTCCACATCAGCCGCACCGGCGTCTCGATGGTCAACCAGAAGGAGACCATCGACCCGCCCGAGCAGAAGGTCGACGACCCGGACCTCGACAAGGGCAAGACCCAGGTCGAGGATCCGGGTACGCCCGGCGAGAAGATGGTGACCTACAAGGTCACGCAGAAGAACGGCAAAGAGGTCTCGCGGCAGTCGATGTCGGAGCAGGTGATCACTCCGGCCAAGCCGAAGATCATCCACGTCGGCACCAAGAAGGCCGCGACCCCCGACATCGGCGACGGCTCCGCGTGGGACCGCATCGCGCAGTGCGAGTCGGGCGGCAACTGGGCCATCAACACCGGCAACGGTTACTACGGCGGCCTCCAGTTCGACAAGCAGACCTGGAACGCCTACGGCGGCTCCCAGTACGCGGCGCTGCCGAACCAGGCTTCGCGTGAAGAGCAGATCGCGGTGGCGGAGAAGGTCCGCGCCGGACGCGGCGGCAGCTACAGCGCCTGGCCGGTCTGCGGCAAGAAGGCCTGACTTCCTTTCCGAAACGGCCCCCGCCTAGCGGCGGGGGCCGTTTCGCGTGTCCGGATCACGCGAGATCCGCCTCCAATCACGCGAGTCACGGGTCTGATCACGCGAGTCACGGGTCTGATCACGTCGGTTCCGCCTGTGATCACGTGTGTCGACCGCTCAATCACGCGTGTCGGCCTGCTGATCACGCGAGTTGACTCTCCGATCACGTGAGCCGACCCTCTGGGGACGCGAGCCGACCGTCCGGGTACGTGGGTCGACCCGCTGGGTACGTGGGTCGACTGGCTGGGTAGGTGGGTCGACTGGCTGGGTACGTGGGTCGACCCGCTGGGTGTGGGACTCCGGGCGGGTGTGCAGAGGGGGCCGGGTTGTCCTGGGTAGGCTCGTCCGGTGGTTGAACTGTTGGGACCTGCCGAGATCCGCGGGCTGGCGGCCGAGCTGGACGTGCGGCCGACCAAGAAGCTCGGGCAGAACTTCGTGCACGATCCCAACACCGTGCGGCGGATCGTCGACCTCGCGCACCTCGGGCCGGACGACGTCGTCCTCGAGGTCGGGCCCGGGCTCGGGTCCCTGACGCTCGGGCTGCTCGCCGCCGGGGCGCGGGTCGTGGCCGTCGAGATCGATCGCAAGCTCGCCGAACGGCTGCCGAAGACCGTCGCCGAACGCGGGCCGGACGTCGCGGGCCGGCTGGACGTCCTCGAGGCCGACGCCATGCGCGTCTCGAACGCCGACCTGCCCGCCGCGCCCACCGCGCTCGTGGCCAACCTGCCCTACAACGTCGCCGTGCCGGTCGTGCTGCACCTGCTCGCCGAGGTGCCCTCCCTCAAGTCCGGCCTCGTGATGGTCCAGACCGAGGTCGCCGACCGGATGGCCGCGGGCCCGGGCAGCCGGATCTACGGCGTCCCGAGCGTCAAGCTCGCCTGGTACGGCCCGGCGCGCAAGGTCGCCGCGGTGCCACGCTCGGTGTTCTGGCCGGTACCCAACGTCGATTCCGCGCTCGTCGCGTTCGAGCGCGGGGAGACGCCGGCGTCCGAGGACCGGGATCGGCTGTTCGGTCTCGTGGACGCCGCGTTCTCACAACGCAGGAAGACCCTCCGCGCCGCGCTCGCCGGCTGGGCGGGGTCGGCCGAGCGGGCCGGCGAGCTGCTGGTGGCCGCCGGGATCGACCCGAAGACCCGCGGTGAGCAGCTGGACGTGCACGACTTCGCCCGGCTCGCCGCCGTCCGGTGACACGTCCTCAGTGGAACTGACGGTGCCCGCCGACGCCGGAGCGTGCGCGTCGCGGCGAAATAAGTCTTCCTGAGTGCTGTTCCCGCGATTCGGACACCTCCAGTCGTGTGATCTGGCCCAACAGGCTTGCTTTCGCTCCTCGGGATCGGTTTTACTCAGTACGTCCATCCCGAGCGACTGAGAGACCTGGCTCGCCGAAGTCGCAGCAACCACCCTCCGCAGGGCAGGTGCTACCGCCAGGACCGATGGAGGCCGTCCCGATGAAGAGGGTTGCTCGCCCGCTGCTGCTGACCAAACGCCGCGTTGTCGACGAGGGTCGCCGCTCCGTGACCGCATGTCGACGCTCCAACTGAGCTTGCTCGACCCGTCACACCTCTTCTTCATGCACCGTCCATAGAGGACGGACACTCGCTTGCGGCCGGACGCGCTTCTCTGCGCGCCCCGTTTTCTGGAGCCTTCGTGATCACCGTCGAAAACCTGTCCAAGTCCTTTGCCCTCAACGGAAATCCGGTCGTCGCGCTGCGCGATGTGAGCGTCGACGTCCAGGCCGGCTCACTGTTCGGCGTGGTCGGCCCGGCCGGTTCCGGCAAGTCCGTCCTCGCCCGGTGCATCGCGCTGCAGGAGCGGCCGGACCGCGGTGTCGTCCGGCTCGACGGCCTCAACACCGGCACCCTCGACGGCCGCCGGCTCCGCGAGATCCGCCGCCAGCTCGGCGTCGTCGGCACCAAGCCGGAGCTGATCGCCGAGCGCACCATCGCCGGCAACATCGCGTCCCCGCTGGAGCAGCTGGGCGTCGACGGCCCGCAGCGCCGCAGCAAGGTCGGCTCGCTGCTCGACCTCGTCGGCCTGACCCCGCGCGCCGCGCAGCGTCCCGGCGAGCTCACCGAGGGGCAGCTCCGCCGCGTCGCCGTCGCGAAGGCGCTGGCCGCGGCCCCCGCTGTGCTGCTCGCCGACGACCCGACCGCCGGGATCGACCCGGAGGAGGCCGGCGCGGTGCTCACCGTGCTCGACCGGGCCCGCGCCGAACTGGGCGTCACCATCGTGATCACGACGCCGGACGCGAGCGTCGTCCGCCGGGTGTGCGACGACGTCGCAGTGCTCGAAGACGGCACCGTCGTCGAGCGTGGCTCCGTGCTCGACCTGATCTCGAACCCGGTCAGCCGCACCGCGCAGGCGCTGCTGCCCGCCATCGAGACCACCCGCTCGCAGTCCTCGCGCTACGACCGCTCGGTCGACGTCGTGCTGGTCGGCTTCGCTTCGGTCGGCGCGCTGCTGCCCGAGGCCGCGGGCCGCTTCGACGTCGAGTTCGCCACCATCGGCGGCGGCCTGACCCGGATCGGCGACACCCCGGTCGGCCGGTTCCGCCTCGGCGTCCGCGGCGAGCGGGCCGACGCGGCGCTGGCGTGGGTCGCCGAGCGCGGCGGCCACGTCACCCACACCGCGCGCGGCCCCCAGGGCGTCGCCGCGGCCTGACCCCGAACGTCCGTGAAGGCCTCCTTACCGGCTCTTATGGCCGGTAAGGAGGCCTTCACGGCTTTCAGCGGGTGCCGCGTGGGAGCAGCAGGAGCGCGGTGAGGGCGGCCGCGCCGACCAGGGCCGCCGCCCAGGCCGCGGCTGTTGTGTAGCCGTGGACGATCGCTGTCGACGTCGTGAGACCGGCCGCCGCCCAGGCCATCGTGTTCAGCGTCGCCGTCCCCAGTGACGCGCCGACCTGCTGCGACGTCGTCACGAACGCCGATGCCGCACCCGCGTCCCGCGCGCCGACGTCGCGGGTCGCGACGTTCAGCACCACCGGCATGCACAGCCCGGCGCCGAGGCCCAGCAGCAGCTGCATCGGCAGGATCACCGCGGCGTACGACGAATCCGGCGTCGACCGGGTGTCCAGCAGCAACCCGCCCGCCAGCACGAAGAGCCCGCCCGCCAGCAGCGGCCGCGGCCCGAAGCGGGCCGGTGTCGGACATGCCGAGCGCGCGCTGCGCCGAGGGCAGCGCGAAGTTCACGACGGTCGTGTCGAGTAGGCTTTGGATGCATTGCTTGACGGCCGACTAGCAATGCCGAAGGTAAGTCATCGCTAGTCGGCCGTCAAGCAAGTTGAGGAGTGAGGCATGGCCGGGCGGCGCACCGACACGCGCGAACGCATCCAGCGCGTCGCGCTCGAACTGTTCGCCGAGCAGGGCTACGAGGGCAGCTCGCTGCGGGAGATCGCCGAGCGGCTGGACGTCACGAAAGCCGCGCTGTACTACCACTTCCGCACGAAGGAGGACATCGTCTCGAGCCTCCTCGAAGACTGGGGGACCGCGCTCGACGACCTCCTGGCGCGCGAAACGGGCCCGGCCGAGCTGCTCACCGCGTACGCCGGGCTGGTCGAGACCCGGTTCGGCCCGGTGATGGGCCTGGTCCAGCGCAACACGTCCGCGTTGAAGGCGATCGCGGCCGGCGCGGGCCTGGCGGATCGGATGCTGCGGCTGCACGAGCGGCTCCGCGGCGGTTCGGCCGACCCCGAGTCCGATCTGCGGGCCCGGCTCGCGCTCGTGGCCGTCCAGCTCAACAGCGCCGAGGGTGGCCCGGGCACGCCGCCGGACGTCGCGCTCGCCGTCGCGCTCGACGTCCTTTCTCCTGACGGGAAGCCGGCCGGTGCGGGCACGTAGGCTGGTCGGGTGCTCGCTGTAGTCCCGCCCCCAGTCACCGTCCGGGTCCCGGCCAAGGTCAACCTGCACCTGGCGGTCGACGACCTGCGCGAGGACGGTTACCACGAGCTGGTGACCGTGTTCCAGGCCTTGTCGCTGACCGACGAGGTGACCGTCGCGGTCACCGACGACCCGGGCCTGGAGATCTACGGCGAGGGTGAGGGTTCGGTACCCACCGACGCCACGAACCTGGCCTGGCGCGCCGTCGAAGCGCTGGCCGCGCACGTCGGCCGCACCGAAGAGCCGAAGATCCGCGTGGTGCTGCGCAAGGGCATCCCGGTCGCCGGCGGCATGGCGGGCGGCAGCGCCGACGCGGCGGCGACGCTCGTCGGGCTCGCCTCCCTCTGGAACCTCGAGATCACGCGCGACGAACTGGCCGGGATCGCCGCCGGCCTGGGCAGCGACGTCCCGTTCGCGCTCTACGGCGGCACGGCGCTGGGCACCGGCCGCGGCGAGCAGCTGGTCCCGGTGCTGTCGCGGCACACGTTCCACTGGGTGCTGGCCTTCGACCAGCGCGGCCTGTCGACGCCGAAGGTGTTCGGCGAGCTGGACCGGCTGCGCGCGGAGGGCAACCCGCCGCGGATCGGCTCGCACACGCCGGTCGCCGAGGCGCTGGCCTCGGGCGACCCGCGTCAGCTGGCTCTCCTGCTGGGCAACGACCTCCAGGCGGCGGCGGTCTCGCTGCGCCCGGGCCTGCGCCGCACGCTGCGGGCCGGCGTCAACGCGGGCGCGCTCGCGGGCACGGTCTCCGGCTCCGGCCCGACGTGCGCGTTCCTCTGTGAAGACGCGCAGGCGGCGGTCGAGGTCGCGGCCGAGCTGTCGGGCGCGGGGGTGTGCCGCACGGTCCGCGTGGCCCACGGCCCGGTGCCCGGAGCGCGCGTGGTCGGCGGGGACGACGCACCGCGTCCGTCGCCGCCGCGGGTGCACGCGTGAAGCGCGCCGAGTTCGCGTTCCCGGGGCCGTTGCGGGACAAGCTCGTCGGGGCGATCCTCGACGGCACGAAGACGACGACGTCCGCGTTGTTCGCGGGCTACGAAGCCGACGGCGAGGCGCCGCCCGTGGCGGGCGAGCGCGAACTGGTCGTCGACTCCGCCGGCAAGGGCGTCGCGATCATCGAGATCCGCGAAGTGCGGATCGTCCGACTGTCCGAAGTGGACCTCGCGCACGCGGTCGGTGAAGGTGAGGGTTTCACCACCGTCGCCGAGTGGCGCGCGGACCACGCCTCCTTCTGGCACACGGCCGAAGTGCGCGCCGAGCTGGGAGATCCCGAATTCACCGTGGACGACACGACGCTGGTCGTGGCGACCCGGTTCACGATCGTGGAAAGGATCGGCTGAGCGCATGGCCAACCTGGTCAACCTGGAGGCGGTGAGCAAGTCCTACGGGGTGAAGCCACTGCTGGACGGCGTCTCGCTGGGCGTCGCGGCCGGGCAGCGCATCGGCGTCGTCGGTCTCAACGGCGGCGGCAAGACCACGCTCCTCGAAGTCCTTTCCGGACTCGCCGCGCCGGATTCCGGGCGGGTGAGCCACGTCGGCGGCCTGCGGATGGCCGTCGTCACCCAGCGCACCGAGCTGCCGGACGGCAGCAGCGTCGGCGAGGTCGTGCTCGAACGCTACGGCGCCGAGCACGAATGGGCCGCCGACGCGCGCGTCCGGTCCATTGTGGACGGATTGGGCATCACCGCGATCGGGCTCGAAACGCCCACCGCGAACCTCTCCGGCGGTGAGCGGCGCCGGGTTTCGCTGGCCGCCGCGCTGACCGGCGAGCTCGACCTCGTCGTGCTCGACGAGCCGACCAACCACCTGGACGTCGAAGGTGTCCAGTGGCTCGCCGACCACCTGCTGACCCGGCGCATCGCGGTCGTGGTCGTCACGCACGACCGGTGGTTCCTGGACACCGTCGCGAGCGTGACCTGGGAGGTGGCCAACGGCCGCGTCGAGAGCTACGAAGGCGGTTACGCGGACTGGATCTTCGCGCGCGCCGAGCGGGCGCGGCTGGCCGCGACGGCCGAGGAGAAGCGGCAGAACCTGGCGCGCAAGGAACTGGCGTGGCTGCGCCGCGGCCCGCAGGCGCGCTCGTCGAAGCCGCGCTACCGCATCGACGCCGCCGAGGCGCTGATCGCGGACGTCCCGCCGCCGCGCGACTCCGTCGAGCTGATGGCGTTCGCGAAGCGGCGGCTCGGTAAGACCGTGCTGGAGCTGGAAGACACGACGTACGCGGTGGGCGAGCGGACGCTGCTCGACCACGTCACCTGGCGGGTCGGCCCCGGCGACCGGATCGGCCTGGTCGGCATCAACGGCTCGGGCAAGACGTCGCTGCTCAAGCTGCTCGGCGGCGACGTCGAGGGCTCGACCGGGCGCCGGATCGAGGGCAAGACCGTCGCGCTCGCGCACCTGCGCCAGGAGCTCGACGACCTGCCCGCCGACCTGCGGGTGCTGCAGGCGATCGAGCAGGTCGCCGGGCGCGTGGTGTTCGGCAAGCAGGAGATGACGGCGTCGCAGCTCGGCGAGAAGCTCGGCTTCCCGCAGGCCCGCCAGTGGACGCCGGTCGGCGATCTGTCCGGCGGCGAGCGGCGCCGGCTGCAGCTGTGCCGGCTGCTGATGGCCGAGCCGAACGTCCTGCTCCTCGACGAGCCGACGAACGACCTGGACATCGACACCCTGCAGCAGCTGGAAGACCTCCTCGACGGCTGGCCGGGCACGATGATCGTGGTTTCGCACGACCGCTACCTGGTCGAACGCGTCTGCGACACGATCGTCGCCCTCTTCGGCGACGGCCGCATCACCCACCTGCCGGGCGGCATCGAGGAGTACCTGAACCGCCGGGCGCTCGCCAAGGAACCGGCGGGCGCGACGGCCCCGACGGCGGCGAAGGCCGAGGCCAAGAAGTCGGCGGCGGACCTCCGCGCGGCGCAGAAGGACCTGGGCCGCCTGGAGCGCAAGCTGGACCAGCTGCATTCGAAGGAGGGGAAGCTCCACACGGCCCTGCTCGAGGCGGCGACGGACCCGGCGAAGCTGATGGAGCTGAACGCCCAGCTGAAGGGCGTCAAGGGCGAGATCGAGGACGTCGAAGCGCGCTGGCTGGAGACGTCCGAGCTGCTGGAGTGACCGGCGCCGTACGTTGAAAGCCGTGAAGGCCTCCTTCCCGGCTCTTACGGCCGGGAAGGAGGCCTTCACGGCTTTGCGCGCAGGTGCCTCGGGCCGGTTTCCGCGTTGGTCGGCGGGTGTTGACGCCCAGACAGTAATCTGACGCGCATGAGCAGGTTCGTGGACACGCTCGTCGCCACCGCGGCGGGGCGAGGTCAGCAGCGTGGCATGGTTACCGGGGAGCCGAAGGAGCCGGTCCGGCGGACCTGGGGTGAGGTGCACGAACGGGCCCGGCGGATCGCCGGTGGCCTGGTCGCCTCGGGGTTCGAGCGGGGCGGGGCCGTCGCGGTGCTGGCCGCGGCGCCGGTGCTGATCGCGCCCACCGTGCAGGCCGTGTGGCTCGCCGGGGGCAGCGTCACCATGCTGCACCAGCCGACCCCGCGGACCGACCTCGCCGAGTGGGCCGAGGACACCGTGCGCATCCTGGGGATGATCGGGTCGGACCTGGTGCTGCTGGGCGAGCCGTTCGACCAGCTGGCGCCGGTGCTGGAGCAGAAAGGCATCGGCTTCAAGCTCATCAACGAGCTGGCCGACGCCGAGCCGCTCGCCGAGGTCGTCGTCACCGATGAGGGCGAGACCGCGCTGCTGCAGCTGACCAGCGGGTCGACCGCCGACCCGAAGGCCGTGCGGATCACCTACGGCAACCTGTACTCCAACGTCAAGGCCATGGTCGACCGCGCGGAGTTCGACTTCGACACCGACGTGATGGTGTCCTGGCTGCCGACCTTCCACGACATGGGGATGGTCGGGTTCCTGACCGTGCCGATGACGTTCGGCGTCGAGCTGGTCAAGATCACTCCGGTCGAGTTCCTGTCCGGGCCGCTGATCTGGCCCGAGCTGATCACGAAGTACCACGGCACGACGACGGCGGCGCCGAACTTCGCCTACGCGATCGTCGGGCGCCGGATGGCCCGCGTCGACGACGACGACGCCTACGACCTGTCGACGCTGCGGATCGCCCTGAACGGCGCCGAACCCGTCGACGAGACCGCCGTTCAGACCTTTGTGGACGCCGGCACGCGCTTCAAGATGCCCGCGGAGTGCGTCTTCCCGGCCTACGGCATGGCCGAGGCGACGCTCGCGGTGTCGTTCGCGCCGCTGTTCACCGGGCTCACCCTGGACGTCGTCGAGGCCGACGCGCTCGAGGCCGGCAACCGCGCGGTGCCGGTGCCCGAGGGCGACGAGCGGCGCGGCACCGACGGCGTCCGCTCGTTCGCGGTCCTCGGCCGGCCGCTCGACGGGCTCGAGGCGGAGATCGTCGACGACAAGGGCGAGCGGCTCGGCGAGCGCGAGGTCGGCGAGATCCGGCTGCGCGGTGAGGCCGTGACGCCCGGCTACCTGACGATGAACGGGCCGCTCGACACCCAGGACGCCGACGGCTGGCTCGACACCGGCGACCTCGGCTACCTGATCGACGGCCAGATCGTCATCTGCGGCCGGCGCAAGGACGTCATCATCATGGGCGGCCGCAACCTGTACCCGACGGACATCGAGCGCGCGGCCACGTCGGTCGAGGGCGTGCGCGCGGGCAACGCGGTCGCCGTGCGCATCGACGCCGGCAGCCGTCGCGAGCGCTTCGCGGTGGTCCTGGAGTCCAAGCTGGCGGGTGACGCCGAGGCCGAGAAGAACCTGGTGAAGCAGGTGTCGGCCCGGGTCCGCGACGCCGTCGACATGCGGCCGTACGCGGTGGTCGTGCTGCCGGCGGGGAGCCTGCCGAAGACGCCGTCCGGCAAGGTCAAGCGCGCGGCGACGGCCACCCAGTTCGCGGACAGGATCAAGAAGAACGCCGACGCCTGACGCGTCACTTTCACGTGAAAGTGCCCACCTGGGGGCGGCACTTTCACGTGAAGGTGCCGCTCTAGCGCTGTGGGAGGTGGTCCGCCAGCTCGGCGGGCGGGGTGGCGCGCTCCGCGGTGGCTTCCGCCGAGGTGCGCGCGCCCGGGAGGTCCGGGGCGCGGCCCGAGCGGGCGGCGAGCTGGTCCTCGGCCGAGTCGAGGAACTCGTCGACCTCGCGCTCGTCGTACCCGCGCTTGCCGATCAGGGGCTTCGAGAACACCACGTGGTGCACTTCCGCGGCGGTCAGGTCGTCCTCCTCGGCGAACGTCTTGGCGATGCGCCGGACGAGCTCGTCGACCTCGTGCTTGGCGTAGCCACGGCGACCGATCGGGGCGTTACCGAATGTGACCTCGGCGAGGTCTTCGGCGGTGAACGACATGGAACTCTCTCCGATTCCGGGGTTGGCGGTGCGAACTCCCGTACACCGTCCTAACCCGTGAACAGGCTCCTCGGAAGGGGCAACCCCGAAGCTCACCCCGACGGGCGCCCCGGCGCCCGCCATCGAGTGAGCGGAACTACCCAGCGCCATGTGGCGGGTTTCACACTTCGACCAGCGGGTTCAGCCGCGGCCGAACCACTTCCGGGTGCCCGGCGGCGGGGCTTCGCCGGCCACCGGGGGCGGCGGGGTCCGCAACGCGATCAGCGCCGCCTCGGCTTCGTCGAGGAACATGTCGACCTGCGCCTGGTCGTAGCTGCGCGCGCCGATCGGCATGATCGTGAAGTCGACGTAGTGGATGTCGTCGGCGGTCAGGATGTTGCGCCCGGCGAGCGCCTCGGCGATGAGGTCGAGGAACGCGTCGACTTGGTCTTCGTCGTAACCACGACGGCCGAACCGGGGCTTGCCGAACGCGATCGCCCGGACTTCGTCAGGGGTCATGGAGTCACCTTGCCACCCGTGTCAGCCCGCGTGAAAGGTGTTCTGCGCCGCAGCGAGGCCGGTCCCGACCAGGGCCTCGGTGGCGTCCGCGCAGCGGTCCACCTCGAACGGGAGCTCCTTGCGCTCGACCGTCGAAAAGTCCTTCAGCACGAAGTCCGCCGGGTCCTGGCGGCCGGGCGGGCGGCCGATGCCGAACCGCACCCGGTAGTACTCACGGGTGCCGAGCGACTTCGTGATCGAGCGGAGCCCGTTGTGGCCGTTGTCGCCGCCGCCGAACTTGAGCTTCAGGGCGCCGAAGTCGACGTCCAGCTCGTCGTGCACCACGACGACGCCGGTCGGCGGCACCTTGAAGAACTTCGCCGCGCCGGCCACCGGCCCGCCGGAGAGGTTCATGTAGGACCGCGGCTTCACGAGCACGACCCGGCGGCCGCCGAGACGGCCTTCGACCACGTCCGCGCCGCTCTTGTGCGACTTGAACTTGCCGCCGATCCGGCCGGCGAGCTCGTCCAGCACCAGGAAACCGACGTTGTGCCGGTTGCCGGCGTACTGGGGTCCGGGATTGCCGAGGCCGGCGAGCAGGATCAGCTCGCCGGCCCCGGGCAGGTCTTCGGTCACGCTCGAGCTACTCGCCGGCTTCGGCCGACTCGTCGCCCGCTTCGGCGGTGGCGTCTTCGCCCTCTTCCTCTTCACGCTGCGGCTCGTTGACGGCCACGACGAGGGAGTCCGGGTCGGTGATCAGGACGGCGCCCTGGGGCAGCTCGACCTGGGAGGCGGTGATCTGGGTGCCGATCTCGGCGCCCTCGATCGAGACCTCGAACTGGTCCGGGATGTGCAGCGCCTCGACCTCGACCTGCAGGGTGCCGACGTCCTGGTTGACCAGGCCGCCGGGGCCCGGGTTGCCGGTGACGACGACGGGGACGTCGACGATGATCTTCTCGCCGCGCTTCACGACCAGCAGGTCGACGTGCTCGATGTAGTTCTTGAGCGGGTGCACGACGATGGTCTTCGTCAGCGCCAGCTCGTCGGAGCCCTCGAGGGCCAGGGTGATGACGGCGTTGGAGCCGTTCTCCCGGACGACGCGAGCGAACTCGATGGCCGGCAGCGCGAAGTGCCGCGGGTCCGAGCCGTGGCCGTACAGCACGGCGGGGATCTTGCCGGCGCGACGCGTGCGACGCGCGGCACCCTTGCCGAACTCGGTGCGCGGTTCGACGGACAGACGTACCTCGGACACGGTGTGGCACTCCTTCAAATCACGAACATGGTGCGGTGAACAGCATGCTGCGGCGGGGATGCGATGGTCTTCTCGTTCAGGTGGTCGCGTTCGGCGGCGAGTTTCCGGGCGTGCACAACAGCCGGGAGCTACTCCGAGCCGCCGCGTCGATCACGCCGGGCACCCTGGAAGGGCCCCGCCTCGCCGAGACAACCTCAAGAGTGTAAACCAACCTCATCACGGTGGGTTGCGGCGGGTGCCAGGACCAGGCTAGAACCCTCTTGAGCCCGGGACGTGACGACACAAATCCGGTGGCGGAGCTCCGCCTGCCGGGGTGTGCTCGGCGGAGCGGGAGAGCAGGGGGCGCAGATGCGGGCTCGAGGCACGGTGGCGGCCGTGTTGCTGGTGGGCGGACTGCTGGCCGGCTGTCAGGTGGCGGTCCCCGGCACGGCCGGCGTCTCCGCGGCCGACCGGGAGAAGGCAGACCGGCGCGCCGAGCAGCGCACCGCCGTCGACGCCGCCCTCGCCGCGCTGGAACAGGCGCCCGCGCTCGCGCTGAAGTCGACGCTCAAGGGCGCCGAGCAGCAGTTCCGGGTCACCCGCGGCGGCAGCGCGGCCGGCGCCCTGCCGCTCGACGGCCGCGCCGTCCAGGTGGCGGCCGCCGACGGCCAGTTCTACCTGCAGGCCGACGCCGACTACTGGAAGGCGCACGCGATCGACGAGGGCACGCAGTTCGGCACGAGCTGGGTGCGCTCGCTCGGTTCCGAGCTGCCGCTGGACCCGGCGGCCAGGTTCGCGCCCGCCGCGCTCGCCGGCGCGCTGCGCAAGGCCGTTACCGGGATGGACCAGACGCGGGAGCCGGTCAAGACCAAGCTCCCGGACGGCACCGAGGTCTACGAGCTGGGCGCCGCGCCCAGCGTCCTGCGCGTCAGCACGGCCAAGCCGAACCGCGTCGTCAGCTTCGCTCCGGTGCTGCTCGACCCGCAGGCCGGGCCGAAGTTCGGCGCCGAGTTCCGGGTCACCCCGCTCACCGGGGACGCGCTGAAGACGTTCCACACCGACCTCGACAACACCGTCGGCGGGCTGGGCCAGCCGTTCGAGGGACTGGTGCAGGCGAGCGCCGTCGTCACGAACGACAACCTCGACTGCAAGGACTTCGTCGGCTCGTGCACGACGACCGTGGACGTCTCGACCAGCGTCGTGGGCACGCCGGCGTCCGGCGGGAAGAGCACCGTGCACATCACCCTCTCCGTCGAGGTGAGCGCCGACTCGCTCGGCGCGCAGACCTGCACGGCGGCCGCCGACGCCGAGCCGTACGCGACGGTCAAGATGTCCTGCGCGGTCAAGTTCAAGCTCCCCAACCGCACGGCCAGCTACCAGGTGCTGTCCAAGCCGAACGCGACCGCGGAGGTCCGCGCGGCACTCGACGTCAACGCGGTGAAGCAGAAGCTGGCCACGGAGTTCGCGGCGCTGGGCGGCTGACCTGGACACCTACCCCGGGGTGCGTTGCGCCCGTTGAAGTAGGTGATCTTCCGTTCCTAACATCGGCTGTGACAGCCGAATTCGAACGGAGAACGTGATGGCCAAGCTGGTGGTTTTCGGGGGGACCGGGTACGCCGGGAGCAGGATCGGCGCCGAGGCGCTGAGCCGCGGGCACGAGGTCGTCGGCGTCGCGCGCAACCCCGGCGCGGTGCCCGAAGGCGTCGAAGCGGTGCAGGGTTCGGTGCACGACGAGGACTTCGTCGCGCGGGTGGCGAAGGACGCGGACGTCATCGTGGTCGCCACCCCGGCCCGCGCGCTCGACGGCGAGAAGCTGATCGACGCGGTGCCCGCGCTGTCCCGGATCGCGCGCGAGCAGGGTGTCCGCCTGTCGTTCGTGGGCGGCGCGGCGAGCCTGCTCGTCGCCGAGGGCGGCCCGCGGCTGTTCGACACCCCGGAGTTCCCGGCCGAGTACAAGGAAGAGGCCGGCAACCACGCCGAGGTGCTCGCCCTGATGCGCGAGCAGCCCGCGGACCTCGACTGGTTCTACGTCAGCCCCGCCGCCGAGTTCGGCGCCTGGATCCCCGGCGAGCGCCGGGGCGAGTACCGCGTCGGCGGCGACGTCCTGGTGACCGACGAGAACGGCAAGTCGCACATCGGCGGCGACGACTACGCGATCGCGTACGTCGACGAGATCGAGGACCCGAAGCACCGAGGGAAGCGGTTCACGGTCGCCTACTGACGGCTTTCGGGGGTCCGGGTGGCGGAGCCCCCGGCCCGAGGCGCAGCCTCGGTTGGGCACTGAAGTTCCTTCAGCACCGGCGCGAACGTCTCGAGCATCGGCTCGAAGACGGTGATGTACGTGAAGCCGTAACGCTTCCGCCGTTCTTCCAGTTGCCCGGCGATCTCCTCGACCGTGCCCAGCAGCAGCTGGGGCGCGTCGAGGAGTTCGCGGGCGTCCGGCACGGCACTGCGCTCGGTCTTCTCGTGCCACGCCTCAGCCGCTTGCATCCGGTCGCCGGTGACTTCGACGTGCTGGACCAGCATGTTGTACTCGACGTCCCGGCTCGTTCTGGACCGGAAGTAGCCGACGCGCTCGTCCATCGCCGCGGCGTTGTCGAGCTTGAAGGTGCCGGGCGGCTTGCCGGGCTGCTGCCTCAGGCCCGCGAAACCCACGACGTCCGCGTGTTCCGCGGCCAGTCCGAGGACGCCGTCGCTGTTGCCGGCGATGAGCAGCCGCGGCATTGCGAGGCCTTCGTCGTCGAAGTGGTTCCGCAGGTAGCCGAGGCTTTCGGCGAGGTAGCCGATCCGGGCCGACGCCTTCTGCCACGGCAGGCCGGCGTTGTCGAACTCGGCCTTCATGTGCCCGGAGCCGAGGCCCAGATCCAGACGTCCGTCGAGCAGCGCGGCCGTCGACGACGCTTCGCGCGCGAAGAGCGCGAGGTTGTAGAACGGCACGTTGGACACCAGCGTGCCGAGCCGCGGCCGCTCGGTGACGGCGGCGGCCATGGCGAGCACCGGGAACGGCGCGAACCGCCCGGTACCGAGGTGATCGGGCACGGTGATGACGTCGTAACCGAGCTCTTCGGCCCGCCGGCACTTCGCGATCCACGCGTCCCGGCTGCCGATTTCCCGGAAGCTGACGCCGAACTTGAACTTCCCCATGCCGGCGACGCTAGCTCTGCCGCGGGCCGGGTGTCGCGGCCTTTCGCGGGCAGCGGAAAGCCCGCCCTCCACAAGGGAGAGCGGGCTTTCCGGGGGAACCTCAGGCCTGGCCGTCGAAGAGCGACGTGACCGAGCCGTCCTCGAAGACCTGCTGGATGGCTTCCGCCAGCATCGGGGCGATCGACAGGACCGTCAGGCCCTCGAACCGCTTCTCCTCGGGGATCGGGAGCGAGTTCGTGACGATGACCTCGCGCGCCTTGCACTGCGAGAGGCGCTCGGTCGCCGGGTCCGAGAGGATGCCGTGGGTCGTCGCGATGACGACGTCCGCCGCGCCCTCGTCGATCAGTGCTTCGGTGGCCTTCACGATCGTGCCGCCGGTGTCGATCATGTCGTCGATCAGGACGCAGAGCTTGCCCTCGACCTTGCCGACCACACGGTTCGCGACGGCCTGGTTCGGCTTGTCCGGGTCGCGCGTCTTGTGGATGAACGCGATCGGGCGGTCACCCAGCGTCTGCGCCCACTTCTCGGCCAGCCGCACGCGGCCCGAGTCCGGCGAGACGACGGTGATGTCGGCGTCGCCGTAGGTCTTCTTGATGTGGTCGGCCAGCACGCTCTGGGCCATCAGGTGGTCGACCGGGCCGTCGAAGAAGCCCTGGATCTGCGCGGTGTGCAGGTCGACCGTCATGATCCGGTCGGCGCCCGCGGTCTTGAACAGGTCCGCGATCAGCCGGGCCGAGATCGGCTCGCGGCCCTTGTGCTTCTTGTCCTGGCGCGCGTACGGGTAGAACGGCATCACCACGGTGATCCGCTTCGCGCTCGCCCGCTTGAGCGCGTCCACCATGATCAGCTGTTCCATCACGTACTCGTTGATGGGGGTGGTGTGCGCCTGGATGACGAAGGCGTCGGTCCCGCGGACGGACTCCTCGAACCGGACGAACAGCTCGCCGTTGGCGAAGGTGTGGGCCGTCTGCGGGGTGATCGTCACGTTGAGGTGCTCGGCGACCTCTTCCGCGAGCTCCCGGTGCGCCCGTCCGGAGAAGAGCATCAAGTTCTTCTTCGGCGTACCTGACTTCGGACTCATGCTGGCGACTCCCCGTCGGTTCCTGCTGCTGAATCGGCGTCGAGGGCGGCCTGGGCCGCCTCCGCCGCGGGCGTACCCGGCCGGCGCCGGATCGCCCAGCCTTCGATGTTGCGCTGCGGCGGCGCCGACACCGCGAGTGTGCCCGGCGGGACATCCTCGCGGATCACGGCACCTGCACCACTGTAAGCGCCGTCACCGATCCGCACCGGGGCGACGAACGTGTTGTCCGCGCCCAACCGGACATGTGACCCGATAACGGTCTTGTGCTTGTTGACGCCGTCGTAGTTCACGAACACGCTGGAGCAGCCGATGTTGCTGTTCTCGCCGATCGTGGCGTCGCCGACGTAGGTCAGGTGCGGCACCTTCGTGCCTGCGCCGATGTCGGCGGCCTTCGTCTCGACGAACGCGCCGAGCTTGGCCTTGACACCCAGCTTCGTGCCCGGCCGCAGGTACGTGAACGGGCCGACGTTGACGCGGTCGCCCAGCTCGGAGTCGGAGCCGTGCACCCGCACCACGGAGGCGCCGGCGCCGATCGAGACGTTCGTCAGCGTGCTGTCCGGGCCGACCGTGCTGCCCTCGCCGACCGACGTGGTGCCCTTGAGCTGCACGCCGGGCTCGAGCACGACGTCCCGCGAGAGGGTGACGCCCGCGTCGATCCACGTCGAGGCCGGGTCGACGACCGTGACGCCCTCGCGCTGCCAGCGGCGGACGATCCGGCGGTTCAGCTCGGCGCCGAGCACCGACAGCTGGACGCGGTCGTTGACGCCTTCGGTCAGCCACGGGTCGTCGACGACCAGCGCGCCGACGCCCTTGCCGTCGCCGCGGGCGATGCCCAGCACGTCGGTGAGGTAGAGCTCACCCTGCGAGTTGTCGGTGGAGAGCCGGCCGAGACCGTCCGCGAGGACCGAAGCGTCGAAGGCGTAGACGCCCGAGTTGATCTCGGTGATCGCGGCCTGCTCGGGACTGGCGTCCTTGTGCTCGACGATCGCGGTGACCGCACCCGCGGCGTCCCGGACGATCCGGCCGTAACCGGTCGGGTCGGGCACCACGGCGGTGAGCACGGTGACGGCGTTGCCCGAGCCGGTGTGCTCGGCCAGCAGGGCCGCCAGCGTCTCGGTGTCCAGGAGCGGGACGTCGCCGTAGCTTACGAGCACGGTGCCGGTGAGGTCCGCCGGGAGCGTGGCGAGCGCGCAGGACACGGCGTGGCCGGTGCCCTTCTGCTCGGCCTGCACGGCGGTGCCGACCTCGCGCCCGAGGTCCTTGGCGACGTCGGTGATGCGGTCGCCGACGGCTTCGCGACCGTGGCCGAGCACGACGACGAGGTGGGCCGGGTCCAGGCCGGCGGCGGCGCGGACGGCGTGCTCGACGAGGGGCCGCCCGGCGATCGGGTGCAGCACCTTCGGCGTCGAGGAACGCATACGGGTGCCTTCACCCGCGGCGAGGATCAACGTGCTCAGCGGGCCGGTCAACGACGCTCCCAACGGTTACCAACGAATGGCTTCTGTCGGGCACCGATCCTAACTGTGCTCTTCGGGGTCCCACGCTGGGTCGGTCGGTAGGCCTTCGCTCGCCCACGCCGCGGCCGGGTCGGACGCCATCGAGTTGGCCGACGCCACCTGGTTGCCGCCGCCGCGTTTCGCCTGGTACATCGCCGCGTCCGCCCGCGCGAGGACCTGCTCGCCGCGTTCCTGCGGGCGCAGTGAGACGAGCCCGATCGACAGCGTGACGCCGTGGGAGAGGTGGTGCGGCAGGCCGGCGACGGACTTCACCGCGCGGCCGAGCGCCATCTTCGCCGCCGACACCGGGGTGCCCGGCAGCAGCACGATGAACTCGTCGCCGCCGTAGCGCGCCACCAGGTCGTCGCCGCGCAGGGCGTCACGGAGTGTGCTCGCGACGACACGCAGCACGTTGTCGCCTTCGGCGTGCGACTGCTTGTCGTTGACGCCCTTGAAGCCGTCGAGGTCGACGAGCGCGACGGCCAGCGGCTGCGCGTCGGCCGAGGACGCGAGCTGGCGCAGCTTCTCGTCGAGCGCGCGCCGGTTCGGCAGGCCGGTGAGCGGGTCCTGCAGCGCCTGCTGGGTGATCGCGCCGTGCTCGGCGGACAGCCGTTCGTGCTCGCGGCGGGCGTTCAGCGTGGCGATCTGCGACTCGCGCAGGCTCCACATCTCCGACTCCAGCCGGGTCGCGTAGTCGATCAGCGACTGGCTGGCGCCGGACGCGTAGTCCGGGCTGGTGTCGAGGCGGGCCAGCTCGCGGGCGATGTTCAGCCGCATGGACGGCTGCGAGGAGTCGTCACCCAGTGATTCGCGGGCCTCGCGGAGCACGTTCAGCGCGTCTTCGCGGCGGCCGGCCTTGTCGAAGCAGCGGGCCAGCGCGATCGTCACGATCTCGCGTTCGCCCGGGTAGCCGATGCCGTCGTGGAGGCGCTGCAGCCGGTCGATCTGGTCCTCGTCGGGCTGGTGCAGGGCGAGCGCGGCGGCGAGCACGCCGACCTCGTCGACCGCGGCGACGCCGGCCTGGCGCGGGAACAGCGACTCGCTGTAGGGCCCCTCGATGGCCATCGCCATCGAGGCGGCGGTGCGGAACTTCTCGGCGCTCTCGTCGTACTCTTCGATCCGCTCCAGCCGCAGGCCCCAGCCGAGCAGCATCTTCACCCGGTTCAGCAGCTGCAGGGTGATCTCGTGCGGGGTGGCGCTCTCGCGGATCGCGACGGCGGCGCGGCTGCTGACCTCTTCGGCGGCCTCGTACACACCGAGCTGGTTGAGCACGATCCAGCAGTCGTTCAGCGTCGACCACAAGAGCCGGTTCCAGGCGCGGACGCCGACCTGGCGGTCCGGGGTCGTCGAGTCGTCGAGGATGGCCAGCGCGCGGGCGATCTCGGTGAGCGCGGCGTCCTCCTGCGCGGCCAGCACGAGGCGGCGCCCGCGCAGCGCGTGCGCGTCGGCCCGCAGCAGCGCGAGGCCGTGGCGCCGGGTGTGCGCGAGCATCTCGTCGAGCCGCGGCTCCGCCTCGGCGGCCAGGCCCTTGGTGACCAGCCGCGCGGTCGCGGACGCGCGCAGCAGGCGCGCGACCAGCAGCGGTTCGCCGCGGCGCTGGGTCTCGTCGAGGAGCTCGTCCATCTGCGCGACGATCTCGAGCTGGCTGGCGTAGTCGGACCGTTGGACCACGGCGGTGAGCTCGCGCGCGCGCCCGACGAGCCAGGCGTCGGACATCTCGACCAGCGCTGGTCGCCTGGCCGCTACCGGGTCGGTCGCCTCTTCGGTCAGCGCCAACCTCCCGGTGTCGTGGTTCGGGGTACTCGGCAAATGGTGTTTCCGCTGCTCCGCCGCCAGGATTCGAACCTGAACTGTCAGAACCAAAATCTGAAGTGCTGCCGATTACACTACGGCGGATTGCTCCTGGTCAGGATAGCGACGATCGGGTGTCGTCCGCGCGGGGGATGCGTTACGCGCCCGTCTGCCGGGTACTCGGGTCCGAAGTACCGGTGAGAGGTTCAGCCACTCCCCACCCGGCGGAACCTCCTGTACCGTAACTTACGGCATCGTAGGTTAGGTAACCCTTTGTAGGGGCACCACGCAGGAAGAAGTGAAGCGTATGACGGCCACGCTCGACCGTTCGCAGCCCACCGGGGAGCCGCCGGCTCCCAAGGGGCCCAAACCTGTCACCGAAGGCACCCGCGGAATCGGCGTGCAGCTTTCGGTCTACTTCGGTGTGATCGCGCCGTTGGTGGCACTGCTGGTCGCGGTGCCGTTCGCCTGGGGCTGGGGACTGAGCTGGGTCGACGTCGGCGTCTTCGTGGTGTTCTACGCGATCAGCGGGCTCGGCATCACGGTGTCGTACCACCGCTACTTCACGCACGGGTCGTTCAAGGCCAAGCAGTGGCTGCGCGTCGTCATGGCGATCGCCGGCAGCATCGCGTTGCAGGGCCCGGTCATCACCTGGGTCGCCGACCACCGTCGCCACCACGCGTTCTCCGACCGCGACGGCGACCCGCACTCCCCGTGGGCGTTCGGCACCTCGCCGTGGGCCATCGCCAAGGGCTTCTGGCACGCGCACATGGGCTGGCTGTTCGAGCGCGACCAGACCAACGCCGAGCGCTTCGCGCCGGACCTGGTGAAGGACCCGGCGATCAAGAAGGTCGACGACCTGTTCTGGCTGTGGGCCCTGGTCAGCCTGGCGCTGCCGGCGCTGGCGGGCGGGCTGATCTCGTGGTCGCTGTGGGGCGCCGTGACGGCGTTCTTCTGGGCCGGGCTGGTCCGCATCTGCGTGCTGCACCACGTGACGTGGTCGGTCAACTCGATCTGCCACATGATCGGCGAGCGCCCGTTCGCGGCGCGCGACAAGTCGGCGAACTTCTGGCCGCTGGCGATCTTCTCGTTCGGCGAGTCCTGGCACAACCTGCACCACGCGGACCCGACGTCCGCCCGGCACGGTGTGAAGCGCGGCCAGATCGACATTTCCGCGCGCCTGATCTGGATCTTCGAGAAGTTCGGCTGGGTGCACGACGTGCGCTGGCCGACGCCGCAGCGATTGGCCCGAATCGCCACGGAGAAGAGCTAGCCTCACTGTAGGGTTCGGCGAGTGGCGGGGAGACGACGTTCAAAACGTGAGCAGGTCACCGGGGCACGTCCGGCCGCCCCGGTGACCCGCGTCCGGATGACCGGCACCGAGCGCCGTCAGCAGCTGCTGAACGTGGCGCGGGCCCTGTTCGCCGAAAAGGGTTTCGACGGCACGTCGATCGAGGAGATCGCGCACCGCGCCAACGTGTCGAAACCCGTGGTGTACGAACACTTCGGCGGCAAAGAGGGCATCTACGCGGTGGTCGTCGACCGCGAAACCCAGCTGCTGCTGGAACGCATGGTCTCGACGCTCCACGGCGGTCACCCGCGCGTCATGCTGGAACAGGCGGCGATCGCGCTGCTGTCGTACGTCGAGGATTCCCACGACGGCTTCCGCATCCTGGTCCGCGACTCCCCGGTGGCGAGTTCCACGGGCACGTTTTCCACGGTCCTGAACGACATCGCGAGCCAGGTGGAGCACATCCTGGCCCAGCAGTTCGCCGCGCGCGGTTACGACGAGAAGCTGGCGGCGCTCTACGCCCAGGCGCTGGTGGGCATGGTGGCGCTGACCGGGCAGTGGTGGCTCGACGCGCGGAAGCCGAAGCGCGACGAGGTCGCCGCGCACCTCGTGAACCTGGCCTGGAACGGGTTGTCGCACCTGGAGGACAAGCCCAAGCTCCGGCTGAGGTGAGTCACTTCAAGGCTTGGAGCGCGATCTTGCCGAGCATCGCGGTGAGCGCGGCTTCGAACTCCAGTGAGTTGTCGGATTCGCCGGAGACCGCGTGGGTGAGTTCGTGCAGCAGCGTCGCGCAGTACGCGGCGGCGCCGGCCAGCTGACTGCGGTGGATCACGATCCGGTTCTCGCCCGGCTCCCACAGGCCCAGGGTGGACTCCCCGGTGACGTCGAGGCGCATGGTCTCCGAGATCACGACGCTGTGCACGCCGGCCCGGCGCAGGTCGATCCCCGCGAGGCGGGCGACGGCGTCGGTCAGTGCGTAGACGGAGTTCTCCCGCGGTGACAGCTCGGCCGTGCTCACCAGCGTGAAGACGAAGCTGTCGTTCCAGGCCTCGCGGTAGCCGCTCAGGTCGAGCAACGGCTTGCCGTCGAAGTCGGTCTGCTGGTTCAGCTTCGCCGACACCTCCCCGGAGACGGTCACCAAGCGGTAGCCCTCCTGCTCGGCGTAGCGGAGCTGCGGAGTGCCTTCCTGCAGCTCCGACGGCGTCACGAAGACGACTTTCTCGTGGGTGGCCAGGACCGTGCACGCGTGCAGGGTGATCTCGCGCCAGCTCAGCTCGTCGTGCATCCGGCCGGTGGCGAACTCGGCGAGGTCGTCGGCCAAGGGGGAGGCGACCTGGGCCGAGCGGCACTGCTTGAGGATCGCCTTGACCCGGTCGGTGTAGGCGGACCGGCCGACGTTGCTGCGCTCGCGGTTGAGGGCGCGCCGCAACGGCGCGTTGATGTCGGTGATGTTGTAGGAGAACAGGAAGTTCGGCTCTTCCGCGACGAGGAGCCCCTTGACGTAGATCCGGCCGGGAGCGGCGGGATCGATCCGCTTCAGGACCTGGCCGGCCGAGGTGCTCTCCAGCAGCTCGTCCCCGCTGTAGTGCAGGAAGAACCGCCGGGCCGCCGCGACGTCGTCGTCGGTGACGCCGCGCAGCTCGACGTCCGTGCCGGACAGGCCCGGGTCGGCCGGTGGGCGGATCACGGCGTGCAGGGTGCGCACGTCGGCGAACGACTCCTTCGCCCGCTGCCTGGTGGTGATGTCGCCGTGCCCGCTGCGGATCACCACGTCGACGTCGTGGCGGTCGAACACGGCCAGCGCGTCCTTGAGGCCCATGCCGAACTGGCCGATCACGACGTCGGAGCCGCGTTTCTCGTCGTTCTCCTTCTGCGTGAGGTGCTCGTAACGCAGTCCGCGGCCGAAGTCGGCCACGTGCCACGCGCCCGCGGGGTCCTTGGTGATCACCGGTTCGACGGTCCGGGTGAGCGCGTGCTCGTCGAGGGCGTTGGCGATGATCTCGCGGATCGCGAAGGCCACCGGCCAGTGCTCCAGCACCCGCTCGATGTTCAGGTCGAAGAACTGTTCGGCAGCGTCGTTCATCTCAGCAGTCCTGTTTGGCGCAGGTGGTCGAAAATGATCTTGTCCACGGCCGAAACGCGGTCGCGGTCCGCGTAGCCGAGCCACGTGATCTCTTCGATCTCGCTGCTCGCCACCAGCGTTCCCGTGTACTCCGCCGTGAAGCACGTCATCCGGACCACCACGCCGGACGCCTTGCCGTCCGCTTGGGCCTCGAAGACGCCGGCCGGCGCGATCGTCGGCTCGGTGATCGCCACGGAGACCTCTTCGCGGACCTCCCGGACCAGCGTCTGCGCGTCCGTCTCGCCCGGCTCGCGCTTGCCGCCCGGGAGGTAGTAGACGTCCTTGCCGCGCGAGCGGGTGCTCAGGATGCGGCCGTCCACCAGGTGCAGCCACGCGATCTTGTCGATCTCGGTCATGCCCCGATCGTAGGCACTAGGGTCGGGGACATGGGGAACAGCAGGGAAGTAGTGGTGACCGGCGGCGGCACGGGCATCGGGTACGCCGTCGCGGCGGCTTTCGCGGCGGCCGGCGACCGCGTCACGATCACCGGACGTCGCGAGCAGGTGCTCACGGAGGCCGCGACGCTGCTCGGCGCGCGGCCCGTCGTGTTCGACGCCGCCGATCCCGCGGCCGTCGAGACCGCACTGGGCGAGTTGCCGGACCGGGTCGACGTGCTCGTCAACAACGCCGGCGGCAACACGGACTTCGCCGGGGACACCGAAGAGGGCCTCGCCGGGTTCGCGGCCGCGTTCGAGCGCAACCTCCGGTCCAATGTGGTCAGTGCCGCGCTGGTGACGCACGCACTGCGCGACCGCCTCGCCGACGGCGCCCGGATCGTGACGATCGGCTCGATCGCCGCCCACACCGGCGCCGGCTCCTACGGTGCCGCGAAGGCCGCGGTCGAGGCGTGGAACGTCAGCGTGGCGCAGGAGTTCGGCGCACGCGGGATCACCGCGAACGTCGTCGCGCCGGGACTGATCGGGGACACGGAGTTCTTCCACGGCAAGCTCAGCGACCGCCGCCGCGAGCGGCTGGTCGGGAACACGATGAACAAGCGACCGGGCACGCCGGAGGACGTCACGGCCGCGGTGACGTTCCTCGCGAGCCCGGCGGCGGGCCACGTGACGGGCCAGGTCGTCCACGTCAACGGCGGGGCCTACCTGGGCGGTTAGGGCCTGGTCGAGCCCCGGCCGCGACGCCAGAAGGCCGGCCGCCACCAGTACAGCGTCGTGAAGTCGCTGGGCCCAGGCGATTCCGCGACGCCTCGAGGCTCGAAGTCGTCGAGGGCGAGATCGATGGGCCGCCACCCGTCGTCGATCGGTTCGGACGCGGCGGCCGTGCGCACGAGGCCGGTGAACCTGAACTCCATCGCGCCGAGTTCGGCGTAAGTGCGCTGCGCTTCGATCAGGGAGGGACCGTTCGCGCCGCCGCCGTAGTCGGGCCAGCGCAGCTGGACCCGGTCGTCCTCCCAGAAGCACACGCTGCAGATGTCGAAGGAGCCCGGCGGCTCCCCGAACACCAGGTGCCCGCAGCACGGGCACGGGTAACTCACCTCGGCATCCACAAGGGCTCAGCCTGGGCGGCCGACAGTCGCGGGTCAAGCCGAACAACCAGGACGTTGGAAGCCGGTCCCCGGGCGCCAGGTCGGCGATGGCGCTCGGGGACCGGCGCGGGTGCTGCCGCGGGAACGGGTTCTTCGGACCGCGTCCAACACTCGTCGGTGGCGGGCGAAACTCTTGGTGCACACCATGTTCCGCGATCCGCGCGCGATCCGACAGTGTTCCCGGCACCGGCTCGGTGTGTCTTTCGCATGAATCAGGCGGGCGTGACCTTCAGCAGCTTGTCGTTCGTGCCGTCCGAGGTGGTCACGTACAGGGCGCCGTCCGGGCCGCTGCGGACCGCGCGCAGGCGGCCGAACTTGTCGTCGAACTCCGGGGGCAGCGTGACGTCGAGGACCTTGCCCGCGGGGTCCAAGTGGTACAGCAGCAGCTTCTGGCCCTTGAGCGCGACGACGACGAGCGCGCCGTCGTTCGGCCCCCACTGGGCGCCGGTCAGGAAGGCGTCGCCGCTGATCGCCTCGGTGATCTTGCCGGAGGTCCACAGTGGACTCACCGCGTCCGGGAAGCGCTTGAGGTCGGTCATCGGCACGCTCTCGTCGTAGCTGGAGTCCGTGCCGCCCTTCGACGGGTCCCAGCCGTAGTTCGCGCCCGGTTTCAGCAGGTTGACCTCGTCGTCGAACGTCGGGCCGTGCTCGGCGGTGATCACCTGGCCGCTGCCCGGCCGGATCGCCACGCCCTGCAGGTTGCGGTGTCCGTAGGTGTAGACGAGCCGCTCGTGCGGGTCCGACGACGTGATGAACGGGTTGTCCGGCAACGGCTTCCCGGTCTTCGCGTCCAATCGCAGCACCTTGCCGCCCAGGGAGTGGCGGTCCTGCGAGACGGTCGACTTCGCCGTGTCGCCGGTGCCGACCAGCAGCGCGCCGTCCGGCGCGAACGTCGGGCGGCAGCCGGAGTGCCGGCCGCTCGGGTTGATCGGCAGCCCGGTGAGCAGGTCCTTGACCTTCGTCGCGCTCCCGCCGTCGGCCGCCAGCGTCCAGGTGACCAGCCGGATGTCGACGGGCTTGCCGCCCTCCTGGTGGTCCTGGCAGGTGATGAACTCGCGGCTGGTCGTGAAGTCCGGGCTGATCACCATGCCGAGCAGGCCGCCCTCGCCCTGGGCGAAGACGTCGGAGAAGTCGGCCTGCACCTCGGTGGCCCGGCCGTCGCGGACCAGCGCGAGCTTGCCGGGCCGCTGCGGCACGAGGATGCCGCCGTCGGGCAGGAAGCCGATGTCCCAGCCGTGCTCGAGGCCCGCGGTGACCGTCTCGACCTTGAGCTTCCCGGTCGCCGCCGCCGGAGTGGACGGTGGTGGCGGGACGCTCTGCACGGGCGCGCTCGACGCCCCCGAGCAGCCCGTGACCAGCAGGGACACCACACCGATGAGACCCAGCACACGCCGCATACGGCTCATCCTGCCATCAAGCGGTGAAATCGCCGTTCGCCGCCGCGCGCGTGAGGAACTCCAGGTCCGCGTCGCCGGGGAGGTAGTGCCCGGTGCCGGGCACCAGGTCGACGACGGCGTCCGGTGCGAACGCCTCCAGCCGCCGTTTGGTCGTCGCGGAGTCGACCATGACGTCGTCCGTGCCGGCGACGGCGTAGACCGGCACGGCCAGCCGGGCCAGCGCGGCGTCGTCGAACGCCGGGAACGGGCCGGTGCGGTAGCGGTAGTTCGCCGAGACGAGCAGCTGGTGTTCGAGGACATCGGGCGACCTCGCGTCGCCGAGGACACCGGCCACCGACCTGCGCCGGCCCCGCTCGCCCAGCAGTGCCCACAGCACGGCCTTGACCAGGAAGGCCTTCTTCATCGGGCCGAGGCCGATCGGGGAGCGCAGCACGAGCGCGGTGACGCGGTCCGGGCGCCGGGTCGCGTAGTCGAGCGTGAGCCAGCCGCCGAGCGACGACGCCAGGAACGCCGCCGACGGCACGCCGAAGTGGCCGAGCACGGCGTCCAGCCAGGCCGCGTACCGGTCGGTGCCGAGCGGCGGGCGCGTCTCGGCGCTCAGCCCCGGCTCGCCGACGATGTCGACGGCGTACACCCGGAAGCGCTCGGCGAGCGCCGGCAGCCGGGGCGCCCATTCGCCGGAGTTGCTGCCGGAGCCGTGCAGCAGCACCAGTGCCGGAGCGCCGGCCGGGCCGGAGACGAGCACGAACGTCTCGCCCTCGGGCGTCGGCACCCGGACCTGCTCGTGGGGGACGGGCCACGCCGTCAGGACGTCGAGGTAGCGCTCACGCAGCAGCCGAGCGCCCGCTTCGGACTTGTATATCGTCATGAAACATACTCTAACCTTCCCTATCAAGTGGATAAATAGGGAGTTTTACGCCCCCGGTTGCACCAAGCCGGACTCGTAGGCGAACACCACCGCGTGCACCCGGTCACGCAGCCGCAGCTTGCCGAGGATCCGGCCGACGTGCGTCTTCACGGTCGTCTCGCCGATGTACAGCTTCCCGGCGATCTCGCCGTTGGACAGCCCGCGCGCGATCAGGCCCAGCACGTCCTTCTCGCGCTCGGTCAGGACGTCGAGCTTCGCGACGTCCACCGCGTCGTGGCGGCGGTCGAGGTACCGGTCGAGCAGCCGCCGGGTGACCGACGGCGCGACCATCGCGTCGCCGCGCAGCACGCCCCGGACCGCGACGAGCATCTCTTCCGACGGCGCGTCCTTCACCAGGAACCCGCTGGCTCCGGCGCGCAACGCGGCGTAGGCGTACTCGTCGAGGTCGAACGTCGTGATGATCAGGACGCGCGTGTCCGGCAGCTCCGCGCAGATCCGCCCGGTCGCCGCGACGCCGTCGAGCACCGGCATCCGGACGTCCATCAGCACGAGGTCCGGCCGCAGCTCCCGGGCCTTCGCGACGGCCTCCTCGCCGTTGGCCGCCTCGCCCACGACCACGAGGTCCTCTTGGCTCTCGACGATCATCCGCAGCCCGACCCGCACCAGCTCCTGGTCGTCGCAGAGCAGCACCCGCACGCTCACGGCCCGACCACCAGGCTCGCGCGCACCCGGTAGCCGCCGTCGGCGAGTGGCCCGGTCGTCAGCTCGCCGTGGTACATCTCGACGCGCTGGCGCATCCCCGCCAGCCCGCGGCCGGACGACGGCAGCGGTGGCGAAGGCGCGGCGCCGCCGCCGGTGTTCGTCACCTCGATCCGGGTTTCGCGGGGCCCGAAGGCGACTTCGACGCGGCCGGTCGCGTCGGCCGGGGCGTGCTTGATCATGTTGGTCAGGGCCTCCTGGACGATCCGGTACGCCTGCAGCGCGGCGCTCGCGGGCAGGCCGCCCGGGTCGCCGGTGACGTCGAGACTGACCGCACGCCCGGACTGCTCGACGAGCTCGCGCAGCTCCGCCACGGTCGGCTGCGGGCTGCGCGCGGCCGGGCCGGCGTGCAGGACGTCGAGGAGCCGCCGCAGCTCGGCGAGCGCGTCGCGGCCGGTGCGGCTGATGGTGTCGAGCGTGCGGTCGACGACGGCGGGGTCGCGGTGGCGGGCGAGCTTCGCGCCCTCGGCGTTCAGCACGATCACGCTCATGCTGTGCGCGAGGACGTCGTGCAGCTCCCGCGCGATCCGCGCGCGCTCCTCGGCGGCGACCGCGCGGGTCTGGGCGTCGACGCGTTTCCCCTCCGCCGCGGTGAGCTGTTCCTTGGCGTGGAAGAACTCCCCGAGCGCCCAGGCGGCGATGTGCAGCGGGAGGGTCCCGACGACCGTGAGGGTCGGGTTGTCGGAGTACGTGCCCCAGGTGAAGCCCCACATGACGTCGAGGGCGACGACGCAGGCGGCGATCAGCGCGCCGAACCGCCGGTCGCCCAGCTTCACGAGGGTGAACAGCACCACGGCCATGCTCAGTTCGGCGCGGCCGCGGTCGAACGCCCAGATCTCGTTCGTGTAGGCCGCCGTGGCCCCGGCGATGATCAGCGCCGCGGCGAGCCGCGGGTAGCGGCGCCGCACCAGCAGCGGCAGCAGGAACAGCATCGGGATCGCGCGGGTGGACCACGGCGCGGGCCCGTTCCAGTTGGGCGCCAGGGAGACGAACACGGCGTACAGCGGCAGGTCCACCGTCCACCGGTGCCGCCGCACCCACATCACCAGTCGTTCCACGGACCGAACGTAACGCGGGCGCCGGGCCCGTGGCGTCCTTCCTCCGGTCCGACCTCGTCCTCCTCCGGGAGGACACGCGCGGCCGATCCGGCGGATTCGCGGCCACGTCCGCCGTTCCTAACGTCGGGATCATGTCGATCACCAGCGAATTCCTCCGCCACCCGATGCTGACGGGCGCGATCGCGGCCAGTTCGCCGCGGCTCGCCGAGACGATGACGGCGGGCCTCGGCCTGGAACGCGCGGCCCGCGTCGCCGAACTGGGGCCGGGCACCGGCGTCTTCACCGAAGCCGTCCTCGCGCTGCTTCGCCCCGAAGCGTGCTTCACGGCCGTAGAGATCAACCCGCGTTTCGCGGACGCGCTGCGGGATCGGTTCCCGCAGGTCGACGTCGTGACCGGCTCGGCGGAACACCTTGCCGCCGCACAGTTCGACGTCGTCGTGTCCGGTCTGCCGTGGACGGCCATGACCGCCGAGCGGCAGCACCGCATCCTCGACGCGGTCATGGCGTCGCTCGCCGCGAACGGCCGGTTCACGACGTTCGCGTACGCCCACGCGGCCTGGACGCCACCCGCGCGCCGCTTCGCCGCGTCCCTGCGAAGCCGCTTCGCTGTCGTAGAGCGCACTCCGGTCGTGTGGGGGAACCTGCCGCCGGCGTTCGTCTACCGCGCGGCGCTGCCGGTGAGCGTGGGGAGGACCTGGCGTGGACAGCCTGCTGCGGCCACTGCTTGACGCGCCCGCGGTGGTCGTCTACCCGGTTTGCGGCCTGCTGATCACGGCGGAAACCGCGCTGCTGCCGGGAATCGTGCTCCCGACGTTGTCGGCGGTGCTGTGGGCGGGCGCGGAACTGCTGGTCGGTCAGCTGACGGCGTCGGCCGTCTGAAGCAGGGCTTCCGCGGTTTCGGCGTCCGCCGGCAGGAAGGTCTCCAGCTTCAGCTCCGACACCGTGACGTCGGCCGCGGTCGCGAACGTCGTGATCGCGGTGATCAGCCGCAGCTCACCGACCGAAGTGGACAGCCGGACCGGGACCGCGAACCCCAGGTGGTCCGGGGCCGGCGGGGACGCCGGTGGCAGGTACGACTGGAGCTCGGCGAGCTGCGCGGCCAGCCGGTCGTCGGGGTTGCGCGCGAGGTCGTTGCGGATGCGCTCGAGGATGTGGCGCGCCCAGTCGTCGAGGTTGCGCACGCGCGGCGCCATACCCTCGGGGTGCAGCGCGAGCCGCAGCGTGTCCACCGGCTCCGCCAGCAGCTCCGGCGCGACGCCCTCGGTGAGCAGGCCGAACGCGTCGTTCTGCGCGACCAGCACGCCGTAGCGGTCGACGACGATCGCCGGGTAGGGGCGATGGCCGTCGAGCAGCCGCCGCAGGCCGTCGAGGACCGGCTTGATCGCCGGGGAATCGAGCCGCGTTTCCGGGTACGAGGGCGCGAAGCCGGCGGCGTAGAGCAGGCCGTTGCGTTCGCGCAGCGGCAGTTCCAGCGACTCGGCGACGCGCAGCACCATCCCGCGGCCGGGGAGCGAGCGCCCGCTCTCCATGAAGCTCACGTGCCGTTGCGTCGTCCCGGCGCGCAACGCCAGGTCGAGCTGGCTGAGGTGCCGCCGTATCCGCCAGTCCTTGAGCGCCGTTCCGAAGTTCACCCGACCATCATCGCGGTCCGCGCCATTCCCCGCGAGGAATTGAGCCCATACCCCGGTGCGAACAGGCTTGCGGCATGACGAAATACGGCCTGGTCGTCCCGACCTACCAGCCCATCCTCGACGCCGGGCGGACCGCGCCCGAACTGGTCGAGACCGCCGTCGAGGCCGAACGCCTCGGCCTCGACTCGGTGTGGGTGGGCGACACGCTCGCCCGCGCCCCGATCGACGCGCTGACCATCCTGGGCGCGTTCGCGGCCCGCACGTCCCGCGTCACGCTCGGGACGGCGTCGCTGCTCCCGGCGCTGCGCGACCCGCTCCTGACGGCGAACCAGCTGCTGAGCCTCGACCTGCTCAGCGGCGGCCGGCTCACGGTGGCCGTCGGCGCCGGGTTCGCCGGGCGGAGCGAGCCGGAGTTCGCGTTCACCGGCGTCCCGTGGGCCCGCCGGCGCGCGCGGCTGGACGACATCGTGGCGCTGTGGCGGGCCGCGTGGCGCGGCGAGACGTCGTTCCACGGGCCGGTGCTGGACTACGGCTCCCTGCCGGTGTTCCCGGCGCCCGCGCGCCCGGGCGGCCCGCCGGTGTGGCTGGCGGCGCACACGCCGGGGGCGCTGGAGCGCGCCGGCCGGTTCTACGACGGCTGGCTCCCGTACCCGCCCGACCCCGCGGACTACGCCGCCGGGCTGGCCGGGATCCGCGCGACGGCGTCGCGGCCGGTGACCCCGGCGCTGTTCGCGACGGTCCTGGTCGAGGACGACGCCGATCGCGGGACGGCGCTGCTGGAGGAGTACTGCCGGCGCAACTACGGCATGCCCGCGGACTTCGTCCAGCGCATCCAGATGCAGGTCACGGGCTCGGCCGCGGAGGTGGCGTCGCAACTGCGCGAGTACGCCGGCGCCGAGCACGTGCTGCTGCGGGTCGCGAGCACCGAGCCGAAGGTCTTCGACGAGCAGCTGCCGCGGCTGGCGGAGGTGGCGGCGGAACTGCGGGCCGCGTAACGCGGGCGGGGCGGCACCGACTCATCGGCATGGCGAAGGTGAACTGGTCGGCGCGGCAGCCGCTGCCGGCGGTCCCGGCCTGCCGCCTGACCGCCGTGCTGCGCGAGGCGCGCCGGGCGACCGGCCGCGACCGCGAAACCGGCCGGATCGAGCCGGGCAAAGCGGCGCTGAGCGGGAACTGGCTGGGGGCCGTCGGCTACCTGCTGCTGGTCGACCAGGTGGGGAGCGCCTGCCGGGCGCCCGGCCCGCCGGTCGTCCGGGCGCTGCGGCAGTTCGCGCCCCGGGTGGGTGAACCGGAACGGGAGGCGCTCTACGCCCTGCGCTGCTCGCTCGTCCACGACTTCGGGCTGGTCACCGTCGGCGGACCGGGCCGGACCCACCACTTCATGCTGGACGACGCGGCGGGGTCCGGCCCGGTCGTGCGGCTCCCGCCGGAGCCGTGGGACGGCCGCGCCGAGCACTGCCGGCGGCTCAACGCCACCTGGGTCGACCTGCGGGCGCTGGGCGACCTGGCCGAGGAGGTGGTCCGGCGGTTCGCGGGCCGCCACGACCAGGCACCGGTGCCCCGCGGCCGTCGATCCCGGCCCGCGCGCCGACCGGCTCCGGGCACCCGCGCGGCCAGCGGTGATCGGAAACCTGTCGGTGGTGGCACGTAGGCTGGGGACCGTGACAAACGCTTCACTGTCCGGACTCCTCACCGCCGTACTTCCCGACCCGGCCCTGCGTGGAGTGGTCGAGCGCGCCGGTGCGCCGCTGCTCGAACTCCAAGGGCCGATCGCCGCGCGCCAGCTCGTCGCCGGCGCCCTCGCCTCGGACGACGGCGCCGGGAAACCCGTGCTCGTCGTGACCGCCACCGGCCGGGAGGCCGACGAGCTGACCGCGGCGCTGGGCGCGCTGCTGGGCACGAGCCGGGTCGCCGACTTCCCGTCCTGGGAGACCCTGCCCCACGAGCGGCTCTCGCCCCGCGCCGACACCGTCGGGCGGCGGCTGGAGGTGCTGCACCGGCTGAAGACCGGGGCCGACGACCTGCGCGTCGTCGTCGCCACCGTCCGCAGCCTGATCCAGCCGATGGCCCCCGGGCTCGGCTCGCTCGCCCCGGTCGACCTGGTCGTCGGCGAGGAGCAGAGCTTCGACGCCCTGCTGGAACGGCTGGTCGAGCTGGCCTACACCCGCGTCGACATGGTCGAGAAGCGCGGCGAGTTCGCTGTCCGCGGCGGCATCCTCGACCTGTTCGGCCCGACCGCGCAGCACCCCGTCCGGGTCGAGTTCTGGGGCGACGAGGTCAGCGAGATCCGCGCGTTCGCCGTCTCCGATCAGCGGTCGCTGCCCGGTGAGATCCCGCGCGTCACCGCGCCGCCGTGCCGTGAGCTGCTGCTCACCCAGCCGGTCAAGGACAAGGCCGCGGAGCTGGCGAAGACCTACGAAGCCGACGCGCACCTGTCGGAGATGCTCACCAAGCTGGCCGACGGCATCCCCGTCGAGGGCATGGAAGCGCTCATCCCGGTGCTCTGCGAAGGCGAGCTGGAGCTGCTCACCGACGCGATGCCGGTCGGCACCCACGTCCTGCTGACCGACCCGGAGAAGATCCGCGCCCGCGCCGCCGACCTCGTCCGCACCGGCCAGGAGTTCCTCGAAGCGTCCTGGACGACGGCCGCGGCGGGCGGCCTGGCCCCGATCGACCTCGGCTCGTCCGCCTACCGCGGGCTCGAGGGGATCGCGTCCCACGCGCAGGACACCAAGCGCACCTGGTGGACGCTCAGCCAGCTGACCAGCGAAGACCCGGACGTCTACCGCGTCTCGGTCGAGGCGGCGCCGGCCTACCGCGGCGAGATCGACCGCGCGACGGCGGACCTGCGCGCGCACACCGCGGCGGGCGGCACGGCGGTGCTCGTCGTCGCCGGTCAGGGCACCGCGGCCCGCGCCGTCGAGCAGCTCTCGAGTGCCGACGTCCCGGCGTCGCTGGCGGGTGACGGCGTCACGGGCTCGCTCCCGCCCGGCACGGTCACCGTCACCTGCGGCGCCCTCACCGAAGGGTTCGTCTCGCCGGAGCGCGCCCTCGTCGTGCTGTCGGAAGCCGACCTCACCGGCCGCGGCGCCGGTGCCGGAACGTCCACAAAGGACCTCACCACCAAGATGCCGTCGCGGCGGCGCAACGCCGTCGACCCGCTGGCCCTCAAGAACGGCGACTACGTCGTCCACGAGCAGCACGGCATCGGCCGGTTCGTCGAGATGGTGCAGCGCACCGTCGCCGGCGCGACCCGCGAGTACCTGCTGCTGGAGTACGGCTCGTCCAAGCGCGGCCACCCCGGCGACCGGCTGTTCGTCCCGACCGACCAGCTCGACGAGGTGTCCAAGTACGTCGGCGGCGAGCTGCCCACGCTCAACAAGCTCGGCGGCTCCGACTGGAAGAACACCAAGGCACGGGCCAAGAAGGCGGTCAAGGAGATCGCCGCCGAGCTGGTCCAGCTCTACGCCGCGCGCCAGGCCGCGCCCGGGCACGCGTTCGGCCCGGACACGCCGTGGCAGGGCGAGCTGGAAGACGCCTTCCCGTTCACCGAGACCAACGACCAGCTGGCCGCGATCGACGAGGTCAAGTCGGACATGCAGCGCGGCGTCCCGATGGACCGCGTGATCTGCGGCGACGTCGGCTACGGCAAGACGGAGATCGCCGTGCGGGCCGCGTTCAAAGCGGTGCAGGACGGCAAGCAGGTCGCCGTCCTCGTCCCGACGACGCTGCTCGCCCAGCAGCACCTCAACACCTTCCACGAGCGGATGCGCTCGTTCCCGGTGACGATCAAGGGCCTGTCCCGGTTCACGAACAAGACCGAGTCGGACATCATCCTGGAGCAGCTCGCCGGCGGCGAGGTCGACATCGTCATCGGCACGCACCGCCTGCTGCAGACCGGGATCCGCTACAAGGACCTCGGTCTGGTGATCGTCGACGAGGAGCAGCGCTTCGGCGTCGAGCACAAGGAGCACATCAAGGCGCTGCGCACGCACGTCGACGTCCTGACGATGTCGGCGACGCCGATCCCGCGCACGCTCGAGATGTCGCTGGCCGGCATCCGCGAGATGTCGACGATCCTGACGCCACCGGAGGACCGGCACCCGATCCTGACCTACGTCGGCTCGTACGACGACAAGCAGGTCGGCGCCGCGATCCGCCGCGAGCTGCTGCGCGACGGCCAGGTCTTCTACGTCCACAACCGCGTCTCGTCGATCGAGAAGGCCGCGCGGCACATCCGGGAGCTGGTGCCGGAGGCGCGCGTCGTCACCGCGCACGGCCAGATGAACGAGGACAAGCTCGAAAAGATCATCCAGGGCTTCTGGGAGAACGAGTACGACGTCCTGGTGTGCACCACGATCGTCGAGACCGGGCTGGACATCTCGAACGCGAACACGCTGCTGGTCGAGCGCGGCGACCTGCTCGGGCTGGCGCAGCTGCACCAGCTGCGCGGCCGCGTCGGGCGTGGTCGCGAGCGCGGGTACGCGTACTTCCTGTACCCGCCGGAGGCGCCGCTGACGGAGACGGCGCACGACCGGCTCGCGACGATCGCCCAGAACACCGAGCTGGGCGCGGGCATGGCGGTCGCGATGAAGGACCTGGAGATCCGCGGCGCGGGCAACATCCTGGGCGCGGAGCAGTCCGGGCACATCGCCGGTGTCGGGTTCGACCTGTACGTGCGGCTGGTCGGCGAAGCGGTCGACGCCTTCCGCCGGCACGCGGGCGCGGAGCCGACGGAAGACGAGGAGCTGGCCGACGTCCGCGTCGACCTCCCGATCGACGCCCACCTGCCGCACGACTACATCCCGGGCGAGCGGCTGCGGCTAGAGGCGTACCGCAAGATCGCGGCGGCGCCGGACACCGAGGGCCTGGACGCGGTGCGCGAAGAGCTGATCGACCGCTACGGCCAGCCGCCGGCGCCGGTCAACCGCCTGCTCGCGGTGGCGCGGTTCCGGCACACCTGCCGCGAGGCGGGCGTGACGGAGGTGGCCGTGCAGGGCAACACGATCCGCTTCGCGCCGCTGCCGCTGCAGGACTCGCAGATGGTCCGGTTGAAGCGGCTGTACCCGAAGGCGATGTTCAAGGCCGTGACGAACACCGTGTCGGTGCCGAAGCCCACGGAAGGCGCGGCGGGCGGCCGCATCGGCGCCCCGACGCTGCGCGACGAGGAGCTGCTCGGCTGGTGCGCCAAGCTGCTGACGCAGCTGACGAAGAAACCCGCGGCGGTGTAAGGGAAACGGACGTCCGGTTGCGTACCGGACGTCCGTCGCTCAACCGACTTCGCTGAACATCGGCGGCATCGGGTTCGCCAGCCCCATCCGCACCTGCTCGACCGGCACCGGCACCGCGCCGGCGTCCGACATGGGCTTCGGCCGTGGCCGGCGCGGGTTGCGCGTCCCCGCGCCGCCACCGCGGCCCGGGTACACCAGCAACCCGCGCGCCGGATCGGGCACGGCGTCGAGCGCCGCCGTCACGACCGGCAACGCCCGGAACGCGTCGCGGCTCTCCTCGGAACGGAATTCGATCTCCAGCACGACGCCCCAGCGGTGTTCGTGCCACACCCACTGCTCGGCGCCGTTCGTCAGTGCTGCTTCGGTCAGTGCGTCACCCCGGGCGAGCCGCCACAACGAAGCCGTGGACTCGCCATCGAAGACCTCGATGGTCAGCCAGTGGTCCATGCCGACGACGGTACGCCCGGCGAAACCGAACGGGTGTTGCGTTTCGGCCGCGAAGGTGTGAGAGGGTATGCGCTGTGATGCGGATCATGGGGCGCCCTCGCGCGCTGGTGGCGGTCGTTGCCGGCGCTCTCCTGCTCGCCGGGTGCGGTGCGGGCCCCGGTCAGGTCGGCAGTGCGGTGATCGTCGGCGACCGCTCGGTCTCCCTCGACCAGGTGCAGTCGATGATCGACCAGGCCGTCCGGGACCAGCCGTACGCGCAGAAGCTCGCGCGTGAGCACAAGATCGACCTGCTCGGCCGGGAGATCATCCGGCAGTCCGTGCTCCACGAGCTGACCCTGCGCGCCGCGAAGCAGGAGGGCATCGTCGCCGACCAGGCGAAGATCGCCGGCCTCGCCGCGAAGGAGTCCGCCGCCCCGGTCACCGACACCGGGCAGGGCGACCAGGTCGCCGTCACCGAGATCGTCTCCAAGCTGCGCGACAAGAACGAGACGGCCGGCGACGTCGTCCTGGAGCAGCAGCTCGCCGAGAAGTACCTGCCGAAGCTGTCGGTCGGCGCGGACTACGTCGGGATCAGCGCGGCCGCCGCGAACGACAAGGACGCCCGCGCCCGCGCGTTCGACCTCGCGAAGCAGTTCGCCGACGACCCGGGCAAGATCCAGGGCGCCATCCAGCAGGCGAGCCAGGCGGCGCAGGCCGCGCAGCAGGCCCAGCAGTCCGGCGGCCCCGGCCCGGCCCCCGGCGACGTCTCCGACGCCGGGCTCACCGAGCTCTTCGGCGCTTCGCAGTACCTCGCGCTGGCGCAGACCGCGTTGTTCGGCTCCGCCGCGAACAGCGTCGTCGTGTTCCAGGCGCGGATGCCGACCAAGCCCGACTGGTACGTCTTCGTCGTCCGCACCCGCGGCACCGACAAGGCCGTGCCGGCGGACCAGGAGGCGCAGAAGCCGACCGACGAGCAGCTGACCGCCATCGGCACCCGGCTCCTGCAGCCCTACGTGGGCCCGAGCGGGCTGCGCGTCAACCCCCGGTACGGCGTGTGGGATGTTGTGAGCATGAACCTCGCGACGAACCAGGACGCCACCCAGGGCACCGTGCTGCCCTTGCGCGGTGCCGCTCCCGCGCAGCAGTGAGCCGGGGCGTCGTCGTAGTCGTCCGCGGGGCGACACTGCCCGCCGCGGCGCTGAAGGTCCTTCGTGAGTCCACCGCCGTCTTCGCGGCCTCGGACGTCGACCCCGCGGTGTTCGGGGTCCCGGCGATCACGGAGGCGCTGTCGCTGAAGGGCATCGTGCTGCTCACGACGTCCCGCGAAGAACCCGCCGCGGCCGTGCTCATCGCGACCGGCGCGCAGGTCATCGACACGCCCGTCCCGCCGCTGGTCGAAGCCGCGGACGTGATGGACCGGCTCCGCTCGCCGGGCGGCTGCCCGTGGGACGCCGTGCAGACGCACGAGTCGCTGCGGCAGTACCTGGTCGAGGAGACCTACGAGCTGCTCGACGCGATCGAAGACGGCGACCGCGAGGCGCTGCGCGAGGAGCTCGGCGACGTCCTGCTGCAGGTGCTCTTCCACGCCCGCGTCGCCGCCGAGGACCCGGCGGACCCGTTCGGCATCGACGACGTCGCGGCCGCACTGGTCGAGAAGCTGGTCGGCCGGCACCCGCACGTCTTCGCCGGCGCCGACGAGGTGCGCACGGTCGAGCACCAGAACGCCAAGTGGGAAGAGCTGAAGCAGCGCGAGAAGCAGCGTCTGTCCATTGTGGACGGCGTCGCGCTCGGCCAGCCCGCGGTCGCGCTGGCCGGCAAGCTCGGCCAGCGCAGCGGCCGCGCCGGCATCCCGCTGGACCTCTTTCCCGAGGGCTCGAACGCGGCGGCCCAGCTGTTCCGCATCGCGGCCACGGCCCGCCGCGCGGGCGTCGACCCCGAGGGCGAGCTGCGAGCGCTGGCGAAGGAGTTCGCGCTGGAGGTCCGCGCCGCCGAGCAGGCCGCGCGCGACGCGGGCCTGGAGCCGACCACCCTGGAGGCGGACGGCTGGCGCAAGTTCTGGCCCACCCGCGACTGACCCCGGACGCCACTTTCGCTGGGAAAGATGCGTCCGAGGGCGCCTGGACGTATCTTTCCTAGGGAAAGTGAGCGTGACGCAGGTCACACTCGGGTGAGAACCGGGGGCGATCTTCCGACGTCTTCCCTGGTGTGAGGATGAAGCCACTGGAGGACGCCGACGAGGAGCACCTCGTCCGGCGCACGGCCAAGGGCGACCGCGCGGCGTTCGAGGAGCTCTACCGCCGCACGTCGCCCTGGCTGGCCGTGCGCCTGCGCCGCCGGTGCGCGGACGAGCAGGTCGTCGCCGAGGTCATGCAGGAGACGTACCTGGCCGTCTGGCGCGCGGCGGGCTCGTTCGCGGGGTCCGCGGCCGGCGGTTCCGCGGTCGGCTGGGTGTGGATCATCGCCGCCCGGCGGCTGGTCGACGCGTTCCGCCGGCGGGCGCACCACGCGCAGCCGCCGCCGGTGATGGCGCTCGACGTCGCGCCGGTGCCGGGGGCCGAGGAAGAAGCGCTGGCGGCCGCGGTCGGGGACGAGGTCGGCGACGCGCTGCGCGACCTCGCGCCCGAGCTGCGGGCCGTGCTGCAGGCGATGGTGCTCGACGGGCTGACCGTCCGCGAGACCGCCGTCCTGCTCGGGCTGCCGGAAGGCACCGTCAAGACCCGGGCCCGGCGGGCGCGGATCGCGATGCGGGAGGCACTGTCATGAAGCATCCGTCGGACGAGCTCATCGCCGGCTACACGGCGGGCGACGACCTTCCCGGTGACCAGCTCTGGGGCGTCGAGGCGCACCTCGAGACGTGCGCGGTGTGCCGGGCGCGGCTGGCCGTGCTGAGGCCCGCGCAGCCGGTGGTGGACCTCGTCTGGTCGCGGCTCGCGGTGGACATCGAGCTGTCGGGCACGCCCGCGCACCCGCAGCCGACAGCGCACCCGCGGCGGCGGTGGCTGTTCACCTGGACCACCCCGGTGATGGTGCCGTGGCTGGCGATGATCGTGCTGCTCACGCTGGTCGTGGTGGCGTTCGACCGGATCTGGCCCGCGACGTTCGACACGACGGCGGTGCAGCTGCTCGCGCCGCTGCTGCCGGTGCTCGGCGTCGCCGCGTCGTGGGCGCGGGGCCTCGATCCGGCGTACGAGGTCGTCGTCGCGACCCCGCGGGCCGGGCTGTACCTGATCGCGCGGCGGACGGTGGCGGTGCTCGTCGTCGTCCTGCCGGTGCTCGGCGTCGCGGGCTGGCTGACCGGCACCGGGTTGGCGCTCTGGCTGGTGCCGAGCCTGGCCTTCACCACCGGCACGCTCGCGCTGGGCGGCCTGATCGGCGTCACCCGCGCGGCCGGCGTGCTCGGCGCGGTGTGGGTCGCGGCGGTGGTGCTGCCGAGCGTTGTGGCGCACCGGCAGACAGTTGCGCTCAGTGCCGGTGCGGTGCCGGTGTGGGCGGGGATCTTCGCGCTGACGACGGTGGTCGTCGCCCTGCACAAGGGCGCGTTCACCCGGCTCGGCGTCGGCGACTAGGGAGGAAGACATGCGTGCTGTCGGGGCCGCCGAGATCGCGCCAACGGCCTACGCCTGGGAAATCCGGGCGGAAGGGCTGAAGGTGCGGGTCGGACGGCGGAAAATGGCGGTGGACGGGCTGGACCTGTCGCTGGGCAAGGGGGTGCACGGCCTGCTCGGGCCGAACGGCGCGGGCAAGACGACGCTGATCCGGGCGCTGGCGACGGTGCTGCGGCCGGCGGAAGGCCGGCTGACGCTGCTCGGCGCACCGGCCGGGGGGCACGCCGGGCAGCGCGGCCTGCGCCGCCGGATCGGTTACCTGCCCCAGGACTTCGGCTACTACAAGCGGTTCACGGTCCGCGAGTTCGTCGAATACCTGGCGTGGCTCAAGGAAATGCCGAAGGCGGACATCCCGGGCGCGGTGCAGCGCGCGATCGAGCGCGTCGGGCTGGCCGACCGAGCCGGCGACCGGATGAAGACGCTGTCCGGCGGCATGGTGCGCCGCGTCGGGATCGCGCAGGCGATCGTCAACGACCCGGACATCCTGCTGCTCGACGAGCCGACGGCCGGCCTGGACCCGGCCCAGCGCGTCCGGTTCCGCGAGCTCGTCCAGGAACTGGGCCAGGACTCGTGCGTGCTGATCTCGACGCACCTGGTCGAAGACGTCGGCACGGCGTGTTCCGACGTCGTGCTCTTCGCCGAGGGCAAGCTGGTCTTCCAGGGGACGCCGGGCGAGCTGGCCGCGGCGGGGACCCCGGACCACGTCGGTGACAGCCCGATCGAGCGCGGTTATTCGGCGCTGCTGAACCACGAGCACGGCAAGGGGGCGTGGTGATGGTCTTCCGCATCGAACTGCGGCGCTCCATCGCGCCCTGGGCCGGGCTGGCGCTCGCCGTGGTCGCGCTCGGGTTCCTGTTCCTGCTGTCCGGGCCGTGGTGGAAGGTGCCCGCGTCGTGGACGGCGAACACGACGACCACGGCGTTGTGGCTGCGGTTCTTCTTGGTGTTCCTGTGGCCGATCGCCGTCGGCGCCGGGGCGATCCAGGGCATGCGCGACAGCCGCTCCGGCATGGTCGAGCTGCTGTCCACGACGTCCCGGCCGGGGTGGCACCGGGCGCTGCGGCTCGCCGGAGCGGTGGGGGCGCTGAGCGCGCTCGGGTTCGTGCTGGTGTTCGGCGTCGGCCTGGCCGAGGTGCTGGGGCACGGCGGGTTCGTGTCCGTGAGCTTCCTGCCGGTCCTGTTCGTCGGCCTGCTCGCCATCGTGGCCGGGAGCTGGGTCGGCCTGGCGGTCGGGCGGCTGCTGCCGCACCCGCTGACCGCGCCCGCGCTGGCCGTGCTGACCATGGCGGTGTCGATCCTGGTCTGGGCGTCGGGCGCGCTTTCCGGGGCGTACAGCCGATTCGGGCTGCTGACGCCGGTCTTCAGCGAGCCACGGGGCATGCTGACGACGACCGCGACCTCCGTGGACCTCGGGCAGACGGCGTGGTTCGCGGGTCTCGCGGCGACGGGCTTCCTGCTGCTGGCGGCGGATTCCGCGCGGGCCAGGGTCCTGGGCCTGCTGCCGGTGGTGGCCGCGGCGGCGATCGCCCTGCCGGTCTTCCCGGCCTTCGCCGACGGTCTCATGGCCGCCGACAGCGTCGCCGCGCGGAAGCTCTGCGACGGGCCGATCTGCGTCAGCCGGGCGCACGAGGACAGGCTGGCCGCGCTGGCCGGGCCGGGTCGCGAAGCGCTGGCGCTGCTGGCGAAGCTGCCCGGCGCGCCCACCCGGATCGAGGAGCGGACGGCGCCGTCTTCCGTCACCGATCGGCCTGCCCGCGATCCCGGCGTCGTCTACCTGGACTTCCAGGTCAACGACGACCTGCTGACGGCGGACGCGAGCACCCTGCGCGCGGCGGTGCTGTCCGGCGCCGGGCTGCCCGGGTGCGTGCCACCGAGCTACGGCGACTCGTCAGACCTGGGGGCCCGCATGATCGCGGCGGGGTACTTCACCGGCGAGCTGAAGCAGCTGCCCGAGTACGCCGGGAGCTGGTTCCGCCTGGAGTCCGCTCCGATCGAGCAGGCGTGGGCGAAGTTCCGCGCGCTGCCGGCGGACGTCCAGTTCGCCCGGATCGTCGCGCTGCGCCAAGTGCTGCTGACCTGCGACGGCGACCCGATCGACACGCTCGTGCCGGGGGCGCTGCGATGAGGTGGGCGATCCTCTACGCCCGGTCGAGGCAGCTCCCGGCGGCGTTCGCGGCGCTGCTGGTGGCCACGTTCGGCCTGTGGTTCCTGGGCCGCGATTCGTGGGACACCCTGCTGGTGGTGCTGACGCTGGCGGCCGGGATCGCGGTGGCGGCGATCGGCCTGAGCGGCCAGGACCCGGATCTCGACCGTGCCGCGGCCCTCCCGTGGCCGGTCCGGCGGTTCGCCCACCTGGCCCTGATCGGCGTCGCGACGGGCGCGCTGGTGCTGGGGGTGCAGCACCTGGGCACGCCAATTGTCGACTTGTCGATCATAGTCCGCGACGCGGCGGGCTTGGCGGGCTTGGCCGGCCTCGCGGCCACGGTGGCGGGCGGCCAGTTCGGCTGGACGCTCCCGCTGGCCTGGTGCGCGATCGGCCCGTTCGTCCCGGACGACGACTCGACCGGCGCCCGCATCGCCGCGTGGATGCTGCAACCCCCGGCCACCACGGCGGCGACGTGGACGGCGGCGGTGCTGGCGCTAACGGGAGCGACGACCTACGCGGCCCGGGGCGGCCGCCGGTAGCCACGCACCGGACCGGCCGGGGTGGGCGCCGGGGTGACGGCCGGGGCGGGCGCCGTCTGTGGGGCGTGACCGGCCAGGCGTGAACATCTGGTGCGGGCTCAATCGGAGCCCGCGTCTCGGCGTGGATGCTGCGCCCGCCGGGTACCGCGGCGCCCGCCGGTAGCCACGCACCGGACCGGCCGGGGTGACGGCGGCGGTGGGCGCCACGGCCGGGGCAGGTGCCGTCTGTGGGGCGTGACCGGCCAGGCGGTGAACATCTGGTGCGGGCTCAACCGGAACGCGCGTCTCGGCGTGGATGCTGCGCCCGCCGGGTACCGCGGCGGCCACACCGGAGGAAGCCATGCTGCGCGTGTTGTTCGATGTCGAAGATCTGGCCCGGACCCGGTTCGCCGCCGCCGGCGATCAGGCGGGCTGGCTCCGGGCGGGGATCGGCGACCTGCTCAACGCGCTGCACCCGCGGGTCCGGTGGCAGGCTCCGGTCCTGTCGATCCGCGACCTTCCGGACCGCGCCGTCCGGCTCGGTGGGCGGGGACTGCTCGTCGACTCCACCGCGCGCCGGCTGCGGTTCGTCCCCGAGGCGGCGCAACCGGTGCTCTACTGCCCGGCGGCGCCGCCGGTGAAGCGCTGCCCGGCCGACGCGTTGAGCGACGTGCTGGGCCGGACCCGCGCCGAGATCCTCCGGCTCCTCGGCGACGGCGAACGCTCCACCGCCGAGCTGGCGGAGGCGACGCGGATCAGCCCGTCGCGGGCGTCCCAGTGCGCGACGGCCCTTCGCGCGGCCGGTCTGGTCGCCACGCGGCGGACCGGGCGGTCGGTGCGCCACGGGCTCACCGGGCACGGCCACCGTGTGCTGCGCGGCTGACCGTCCACAGTGGAGCCATTTCGGGATGCGCAAAACCCTGGGGTCTCCCCGGAGCCCGCCACTAGCCTCCCGGAGTCCGGCACGGTGCCGGGCGTGGGGAGGTTTTCCATGCGGGTCATCAGGTCGGTGGTCGCGGCAGCGGCGGTCGTGGCGGCGATGTTCGGTTCGGCGGCCGTGGCCGACGCGGCGGTGACGACGCCGTGGCGGATCGAGTACGGCGCCAGTGTGGCCGCGGGAACCATCGGGTGGAGCGACGGCCGTTCGGCGACGGTGTCCGGCACGATCCACGCGGTCAGCGGCTACCGCGAGGTCTGCGTCTGGGGTGTCAACGGCACCTCCACCAGCCCCGTCGAGTGCGACGCGACGTTCCCCGGGGTCGACCCGTCCTTCTCGGAAGTCCTCACCATCAACAAGGTCGGCGGCGTCCAGGTGATCTACATCCACCTGTCCGACCAGTACGACCACGACTTCGGTCAGCTCCGCTGCACCCGGGCCGGGTGCGTGCACCAGTGACCGGCGCCGGTGCGGGCACCCCCAGCGCCCGCACCGGCGGCACCGACGTCAGACGTTGCGGATGTTCGTCTCCAGCTCCAGCGGCTCCCGGTCCCAGTCCTCGACGCCGAAGGCGAGGATGCGGGCCGGGTGGATGCGGATCACCGCGTCGTCGAAGTGGTTGTCCGGCAGGCTGACGCCGACCAGTGCCTCCGCGCGGCCGCGGATCTCCAGGCAGCGGACCCGCCACGGGTTCGTCGACGGGAGGTCGTCGACGACGAACGCGACCTGGTCGTTCGTCGCGATGTTGCGGAACTTCTTGCTGGTGCGCAGGTTGTGCCCGGTGACGTCGACGGTCTTCTCGTCGGGGTTGTAGCGGAAGCCGACCGGGTTGACCTGGAGCTTGCCGTCGGGCTGGGCCGTCGCCAGGCGGCCGAGGGGCTGGTCAGCGAGGTACGCGAGCTCTGCTTCGGTGAACATGCGTCCAGCATTCAACTTCAAGCGAGCTTGAAGTCAAGAGAAGACGCCGTCGGCGAACACGAGCTTCGTGAACCGCTCGCCGATCCGGCGGTGCGCCGCCGCGTCCGGGTGCAGGTTGTCCGGCAGCGGGAACTCCGCGAAGTCGGCTTCGCCGTACAGCTCGCGGCCGTCGAGGTAGTGCAGCCGGGCGTCCTGCCGGGCCGCCACGATCCGCTCCAGCTCGGCGCGGATGACCTCCAGCGTCAGCTTGCCCGCCGCCGTCTCGGCGGGGTCGCCGGTGGCCCGGAACCGCACCTCGCCCGCGGCCAGCGCCTCGTGGTCGAAGTCGCCCGGCCCCGGCGTCCGTTCGTGGATCGGGCAGAGGATCGGCGAGACGACCAGCAGCGGCGTGTCCGGGTGCCCGTCGCGGATGGTGTCGAGGAACCCGTGCACGGCCGGGCCGAACGCGCGCAGCCGCATCAGGTCGGCGTTGACGACGTTGATGCCGAGCTTGACGCTGATCAGGTCGGCCGGGGTGTCGCGCAGCGCGCGGGCGGTGAACGGGTCGAGCAGCGCGTTGCCGCTGAACCCGAGGTTCACCAGGTCTACTCCGGCGGCGGTGGCGGCGAGCGCGGGCCACGTCCCGGACGGCGTCGCCGCGTTCGAGCCGTGGCTGATCGAGCTGCCGTGGTGCAGCCAGACCCGGCCGCGGGCCGGCACGGTCTCGACCGGCGCGTCGGTGCGCAACGCCACCAGCTCGGTGATCTCGTTGTGCGGCAACCAGATCTCGACGTCCTTGGCGCCGTCGCCCAGCCCGGCGAACCGGACGCGGCCGGTCGGGCCGTCCGCCCGCGACCCGGCGCCGGTGCGCGGATCGACGGTCAGCGTGCTGCCGCCCTCGACCACGCCCGACTGCGCGAGGCGGCCGTCGACGAGCAGGTCGTAGACGCCGTCCGGGCGCGGCGGGGCACCCGCGTACACCAGCTTCGTGGGCCGGGTTTCCAGCTCGACGACGTCGGCGCGGGTCCGGAACCGCAGCCGCACGCCCGCGGGCTGCGCCTCGGCCATGGCCAGCCGCGGGTCGGTGTTCTGGGCCCGCGCGTGGGCGGGCAGCCGGTGCGGCACCAGGCCGAGCTCGGTGGGTTCCAGTTCGAGCGCGCCGAGAACCAGCGATGCGGTGAGGGCGGTGGTGATCATGTCTGCGGCCAATCGCGGAGAAGGGTGTCGAGTACGGCGAGGAGCCGGGTCCAGGATTCCTGCGAGGCGGGGGAGCTGTGGTCGAAGCCGCCCTGGGACTCCAGGTCGACGTAGCCGTGGAAGACGCTGCCCAGCAACCGCACGGCGTGCGTCTCGTCCGGCCCGGTGAGGTCGTAACCCCGCAGGATCGCGCGCATCATCTGCGAGTGCCGGACCCCGGCGCTCGCGGCGGCGGTCTCCGGGTCGAGCCGGAACCGCGCCGCGGCGTACCGCCCGGGGTGCTCCCGGGCGTAGTCGCGGTAGACGTCGGCGAAGGCCACGAGCGCGTCGCGCCCCGCTCGCCCCGCCAGCGCGGCGGCCGCCCGGTCGGCGAGCTCCTCCAGTGCGAGCAGGGCGATCTTCGTCCGCAGGTCGTGGGCGTTCTTGACGTGCGAATACAGGCTCGCGACCTTGACGTCGAACCGCCGCGCCAGCTCCGACGGCGTCACCTGCTCGAAGCCGGCCTCATCGGCCAGTTCCGCCCCGGCGCGCACGACGCGTTCCGTGGTCAACCCAGCACGAACCATGACTACACTCCCTTTTGCCTAAAGCGAGTGTAGATCAACCTAAAGCCTTTAGGCAAACAGGGCGTCGCCCCAGGAGCCGGTCGGCGAAACGCCCGGCGGGACGGCGAAGTGCGCCGAACCCGTGTGCTGGACGTACTCCATCATCGCGTCCTTCGACGAGAGCGCCTGCTGCATCGGGACGTACTGCTTGCGCGTGTCCCGGTTGAACGCCAGGAAGAACAACCCGGCCTCCAGGTGCCCGACGCCGTCCGAGCCGTCGACGAAGTTGTAGCCGCGGCGCAGGATCCGGGTCCCGTTCAGCGCCTGGTGCGACGCGAGCCGGACGTGGGCGTCCTCGGCGATCAGCTTCTCGCCGCCCGCGCCGCCGACGTCCAGGTCGATCTCGTCGAACTCGTTTTGCTGGCCGAGGGCCGCGCCGACGCCCTTGGTGCGGCCGATGATCTGCTGCTGGCCGTCGAGGGTCTCGCGGTCCCACGTCTCGATGTGCATCCGGATCCGGCGCGCCACCAGGTAGCTGCCGCCCGCCATCCAGGCCTGCCCGTCGGCCGGCGTGGCCCACACCTGGTCGCGCAGGAAGTCGGTGTCCTCGGACTTGATGTTGTTCGTGCCGTCCTTGAACCCGAACAGGTTCCGCGGGGTCTGCTGCGCCCGCGACGTCGACGAGCTGCGGCCGAAGCCGAGCTGCGACCAGCGGACCTCGGTGACGCCGAAGCCGAGCCGCACCAGGTTGCGCACGGCGTGCACGGCGACCTGCGGGTCGTCCGCGCACGCCTGGATGCATAGGTCGCCGCCGCTGCGGGCGGGGTCGAGCTTGTCCTTCGGGAACAGCGGCAGGTCGATCAGCTGCGACGGCCGCTTCGCCGCGAGGCCGAAGCGGCCGTCGAACAGCGACGGCCCGAAGCCGATGGTCAGCGTCAGGTGCGACGCCGGCAGGTCGAGCGCCTCGCCGGTGTCGCCCGGCGGGGCGAACTCGCCGCCGCCGACCGCGCCGTTCGCGACGACCTCCTGGCCCGCCGTCATCCGGCGGGCCGCGTCGGTCCACGTCTTGAGCAGCTGCCGCAGCTTCTCGCGGTCCTTGGTGGTGACGTCCAGGGCGGCGAAGTGCAGGTTCGCCTGGGCCGGCGTGACGATCCCGGCCTGGTGCTCGCCGTGGAAGTCGACGGTGGTCACCGCCGCTTCGGCGTTGCCGCTGGTCGCTTTGTCGATCCCGATGCCCGCCGCGGCCCCGGCCCCGGCGAGCGCGACACCCGCTCCCGCCAGGCCGAAGAGCTTCCGACGGGAGACGCGGGTGCCGTTCTCGGTCACTTGGAAACAACCTCCGCAACCTTGCTCAGCGGCTCGCTCAGCGCGTCGACGGCACTGGCGAACGCCTTGATCTCGTCCTGCGACAGCTGGTCGTACAGCTTGTAGCCGTCACCGACGCGGGTCTTGTCGAGCAGGCCCTGCACGTTCGCGAACTCCTTGTCCAAAGTGGACACGAGGGCGGGGTCGCGCTCCTGCAGCAGCGGCCGCAGCGAGGCGATCGCGCCCTTCGAGCCGTCCACGTTGGCCTGGAAGTCCCACAGGTCCGTGTGCGAGAAGGTCTCCTCCTCGCCGGTGATCTTGCCGGTGGCGACCTCGTCGAGCAGGCCCTTCGCGCCGTTCGCCAGGTCGAGCGCGGTCAGCTCGAGGGTCTTCGTCTTCGAGACCAGGTCCTTGACGTCGGTGAGCAGCTTGTCCGCGATCTGCGGGCTGTCCGGCTTGAGGCCGGTCACGTAGAGGTCCTTCTCCAGCCGGTGGAAGCCGGTGAACTGCTGGCCCGGCTCGAGGTCGGCCTCGCGCACGTCGATGGCCGGGTCCAGGTCGCCGAACTTCTCGGCCACCGGCTCGATGCGCTCGTAGTAGACGCGGGTGGTCGCGTACGCGGCCTTCGCCTCGTCGACCTTGCCGGCCTTGACGAGGTCGACGAACTTGCCCGTCTGCTCCTCCAGCGCGGCGGTGTTGTTCGCGACGTAGTCGGCGTAGCTCTTGGTGGCCGCGGCCTTCTGCGCGTTGGCGTCGGCCTGCTTCGGCGCGCCGCCGGTGATGGTGAAGTCGCCGCGGATGCCGTTGCCGGCCATGCCCGGCTTGCACGCGGTCTGGTACTTGCCCGCGTCGGACGCCTCGACGATCAGCCGCCGGTTGAGGCCGGGAGCGATGTTCTCGACCTCGCCGATGATCCGGTCGCCCTCGGCGTAGAGGTAGAACTCGGTGACCTTGGCGCCCTTGTTGGTGATCTCGAAGGTGACGTTGCCCGCGGCCGCGGTGTTGACGGAGACGGTGCACGTGGTGTCCGAGGCCTCGACCTTGATCGGGCCGCCGGCCGCGCCGGTCTGGGCCGCGTCGCCGCTGCCGCCCTGGCCGTCGCACGCGGCGAGCGTCACCAGCGCGGCGGCGCCGGCCACCAGGGCCAGCGGGGTTCTGTGGGTCTTGCGCACGGTCACTCCTTCGGGGCGGCCGCGGCGGCGGGCGCCGGCGCGGTCTTCTTGCTGGGCTTGAGGAAGAGGGGCAGCACGATGACGACGTAGGCGACCCACGCGATGGCCTGCAGCACGGTCGTCTGCTGCGAATAGTTGAGGATGCCCTTGAGCAGAGCGCCGTACCAGGACGTCTCCGGCAGCACGTTGGACGCGTCGAAGGCGAGGGTGCCGATGCCCGGCAGGAACGCGGCCTCCTGGAGGTCGTGCAGGCCGTAGCCGAGCACGCCGGCGGCGACGAACACCAGCAGCACGCCGGTGATCGTGAAGAACTTGCCCAGGTCGAAGCGGACGGCGCCCTTGTAGAGCAGGAACGCCAGGACGACCGCGGCCGCGATGCCGATGGCGAACCCGATCAGCGGCTGCGCGGTGTCCGACTGCGCGGTCTGGACGGCGGAGTAGAAGAACACGGCGGTTTCGAGGCCCTCGCGGCCGACCGCGAGGAAGGACAGCAGCAGCACGGCCATCGGGCCGACGTCCAGCGCGTCGTCCATCTTCCCGCGCAGCTCGGCGGCGATGCTCTTGGACGCCTTGCGCATCCAGAAGATCATCGCCGTGACGAACACGACGGCGACGATCGACAGGCTCCCGCCGAGCAGCTCCTGGTGCTCGAACGAGAGCTGGGCGGTCGTGTAGGTCAGGACCGCGCCGACGGCGATCGACAGCAGCACCGCCGCGCCGACCCCGGGCCACACCCAGCGCAGCGCGTGGCGTCGCTCGGTCTTGACCAGGAAGGCCACGAGGATGCTGACGACGAGCGCAGCCTCCAGGCCTTCGCGTAGCCCGATCAGCGCGCTCGAGAACAACACCGGTCCACCTCCCTGTTCTTCTGGTCCCGTGAAGTTTTTAGGTAAGGCTCACCTGTAAGTCCAGCGAGCGCACGTCCGGGGAAGCCCGAAGAACCGGGCAAAAGGGACCGAGGGTGGAAGTTAGGTTAGGGTAACCGCAGGTCAGCGCACTGCGCGTCGACTCGATAACAAAATCTGTGACGTCGCTGGCAGCAGACCTGTTTTTACCCTGCGTTTGCCTGGTCAGGCGTCCGTGGTCCCTCTTGAGTGGCTCCGTAACCTGATCGGGTGGCCGAAACCGCTCAGCCGACCGTCACGCCTCCGGACTCGCCGCCCTCGGGTGGTCCACCGCGGCGCTATCTCGGCCGGGCGGCGCTCGCGGTGGGTCTGGTGCTCACCGGAGTGGTCCTCGTGCTCACCATCGGTGTCCGGAACCCGGACGCGCCGGCGGCCCCGCCCCCGGCCCAGCCGGCGCTCGCGATCCCGGTGCAGCGCCCGCAGCCCGGCGCGGAGTCGCCGCGGGCCGGGCTCGCCGCGCCGGTCGACCGGCCGCAGGTGTCCGACCAGGCCGAGCTCGACGCGTGGTCGGCGCGCGTCGCGGACAAGACGCACATCCCGGCGCGCGTGGTTTCGGCGTACGGCCGGGCGGAGATGTGGATGCAGCGCCAGAAGCCGACGTGCCACCTGTCGTGGGCGACGCTCGCGGGCATCGGCCGGGTCGAGGCCGAGCGCGGGAAGTTCGACCTCTCGGCGATCCGGCCGGACGGCCGCGTCGTCATGCCGGTGGTCGGCCCGCCGCTGGACGGCTCTCCCGGCGTCCCGGCGGTGCACGACACCGACGGCGGCAAGCTCGACGGCGACAAGTCGTGGGACCACCTGATCGGCCCGCTGCAGTTCCCGCCGGCGACGTGGAAGAAGTACCAGGAGCGCGCCAACGGCGACGGCGGTACGCCGGACCCCCAGAACGTCGACGACGCGGCCTTCACGGCGGCGCGCTACCTGTGCTCGGGCGGCGACGACCTGGGCACCCCGGCCGGCTGGTGGCGGGCGGTGCTGTTCTACAACTCGGCCGTGACGTACGGCCAGGACGTCTTCAGCGCGGCGGACGCCTACGCGGAGGCGAGCGTCGCGCCGTAACGGCTCACAGCTCGCGGTCGGCGAACAACGGCGTGACGGCCATCAGCACCAGCAGCAGCACTCCGGCGTAGGCACCCAACGTGGCGAAGATCCCCATTTTCGTTCCCTCCTGGTTCCTTGCGGTCTGGAACCAGCTTCGCCCGCGGAGGGGGGTTCGCGGATCGGCCGAGGGGCCCGGAGAGATCGGCCGAAAGTACGGTCCTCCGGCCCTGGTGCCCGGTCCTTCGGGGGAGGTGCTCAGTCGCGCAGCGCGATGTGCGCCTTGACCTCGCTGATCGCTTCCAGGTACTCCGGCACCGGGTTCATCGCCGAGGCCATCCGCATCTGCGCCAGTGCCTCGACGAACCGGCCGAGGCGCTGGAGGGTGCGGCCCAGGATGAAGCGGGCGTAGTGGTCCGTCGGATCCAGCTCCAGCACCCGCGTGAACGCCTGCTCGGCGCGCCGCAACTGGGCGGAGTGGAAGTAGGCGCGCCCGGCGAGCAGGTGCACCGACGGTTTGTCCGTCTCGGATTCCAGGAGCGGTTGCAACGCCTTCAGCGCGTCGAGCGGGCGACGGCGGCCGACGAGGTCTTCGGCCTGGCGGAAGGCATGGAACCGCGACTCCTCGGGAGGCTGCGAAGCAGCTGCGGCGTCCGTCATGGTCACTCCCACTTTACCTCGGGAGAGGGGCTAACACACGTCCGTGAACGGGACGTGATGGACTGTGCCGCCATGAGCAGCGGGTACCGGGGCTTGGCGCCCTACCTCTACTACGCCGACGCCACCGCGGCGCTGGCCTGGCTGACCAGGGTCTTCGGGTTCACCGAGGAGGTCCGCTTCTGCGACGCCGCGGGCGAGGTCTTCCAGGCGACGCTCCGCGCGGGCGACGCGCGGATCCAGCTCGCGGGCGTCGGCCCGGACTACTGGCAGGCCAAGGGCGTCGACGGCCCGGTCGGCCAGCTCAACATCCTGTACGTCGACGACGTCGACGCCTGCTACGAGCGGATCGCGGCGGCGCTCGGCGACGAGGGCGAGCTCGACCCGCCGCAGGACCAGCCCTACGGCGCGCGGGTGTTCACCGTCGCCGATCTCGGCGGCAACAGCTGGACGTTCTGGCAGCAGACGTCCGACGTCGTGGAGCTGCCGCCGGGCTGGCGGGCCGTCCGCGCGGACGGCTGAAGACGCTCGCGGACCGGCCGCTACCGGCCGTGCCTCCAACGGGTGAACTGCGGTGACGGCTAGGCTGGGCGCGAAACCGCAGGCACGACGCACCGAGGAGCATGGCGTGGCTCTCATCGAGCAGGTAGGCGCGCGCGAGATTCTGGACTCGCGCGGCAACCCGACCGTCGAGGTGGAGGTCGCCCTCGACGACGGCACCCTGGCCCGGGCCGCTGTCCCGTCGGGAGCGTCCACCGGCGAACACGAGGCGGTCGAGCTCCGTGACGGCGACACCGGTCGCTACAACGGCAAGGGAGTCGAGCGCGCGGTCGCCGCGGTGCTCGACGAGATCGGCCCGGAGATGGTCGGCATCGAAGCCGTCGACCAGCGGATCGTCGACCAGAAGCTGGTCGACCTCGACGGCACGCCGGCGAAGTCCCGCCTCGGCGCGAACGCCATCCTCGGCGTCTCGCTGGCCGTCGCGAAGGCCGCCGCCGAGTCGGCCGAGCTGGAGCTGTTCCGCTACCTGGGCGGGCCGAACGCGCACGTGCTGCCGGTCCCGATGCTGAACATCCTCAACGGCGGTTCGCACGCGGACAGCAACGTCGACGTCCAGGAGTTCATGATCGCGCCGATCGGCGCGGAGACCTTCCGCGAGGCCCTGCGCTGGGGCGCCGAGGTCTACCACTCGCTGAAGTCGGTGCTGAAGGGCCGCGGCCTTTCGACCGGTCTGGGCGACGAGGGCGGCTTCGCGCCGAACCTGGCGAACAACCGCGAGGCGCTCGACCTGATCCTGCAGGCCATCGAGAAGGCCGGGTACACGCCGGGCCGCGACGTCGCGCTCGCGCTCGACGTCGCCGCGACGGAGTTCTTCGCCGACGGCGCGTACACCTTCGAAGGCAGCAAGAAGAGCGCGGAGCAGATGTCGGCGTACTACGCCGAGCTGATCCGCGACTACCCGATGGTCTCCATCGAGGACCCGCTGAGCGAGGACGACTGGGACGGCTGGGTCACCCTGACCGCCGAGGTCGGCGAGAAGGTCCAGATCGTCGGCGACGACCTGTTCGTCACCAACCCGGACCGGCTCGAGGAGGGCATCACCCGCCGCGCCGCCAACGCGCTGCTGGTGAAGGTCAACCAGATCGGCACCCTGTCCGAGACGCTCGACGCGATCTCGCTGGCCACGTCGTTCGGCTACAAGTCGATGATGAGCCACCGCTCCGGCGAGACCGAGGACACGTTCATCGCGGACCTCGCGGTCGCCACGAGCGTCGGCCAGATCAAGACCGGCGCCCCGGCCCGCGGCGAGCGGATCGCCAAGTACAACCAGCTGCTGCGCATCGAGGAGACCCTCGGTGACGCCGCCCGGTACGCCGGCGAGCTGGCCTTCCCGCGGTTCAGCGCCGAGGGCTGAGCCTGCTATGGCGGACCGGGGGAGGGCACCACGCAGCCGGGGCGGCAGTAGCCGCGCCGCCGGCGGCGGTGCCACGCGGGTAGGCGGGTCGTCACGGGCCCGCCGCCCCGAGGCGGCGCGGGCCCGCCGCACCGGCGACGCGGAGACGACGAGGGACCGGCTGCGCCGGGGCCTCGCGCAGAAGCGCGCGTCGGGTGCGGCGAAGGTGCTCGGCATGTCCACCACCCGCCGCGCGGCGGTGGTGGCGATCGTGGTGTGCGCCTTGGCGTTCACCATCGCCGTGCCCCTGCGCACGTACCTCTCCCAGCGGACCGAGATCCGCCAGCAGCAGGCACAGCAGGCGTTGCTGCAGCAGACGGTCGCTCAGCTCCAGGGCCGCAAGGCGGAGCTGAGCGACCCGGCGCAGATCGAGGCGGAGGCGAGGCGCCGGCTGCGGTACGTCAAGCCGGGCGAGACGCCGTACATCGTCCAGCTGCCGGAGGACAAGGCCCCGGACGCGGTCCCGCAGCCGGGACAGCAGCAAGTCCCGGACGGTTCCTGGTACGACAACCTCTGGAACCAGGTCTCCGGCGGCTGACGTCCCCCCGGCTTCCCAGCGCCCCAATGTGGCGTTGGGTGCATCTGACGCACCCAATGTGGCGTTGGGTGCGTTGAACGCACCCAACGCCACATTGGGGCGTATGGGTCGCGGCCGGGTGGTGAGCCCCACGCATTAACCTTGGGTGCGTGAACAGCACGCAGCAGCACCGGTTCGAGCCCGTCACCGACGCCGACCGCGAGGTCATCGCGGCGCAGCTCGGGCGGCCGCCGCGAGCCCTGCGGGCCGTTGCCGCCCGGTGCCCCAGCGGGCATCCCTCCGTGGTGCAGACCAGCCCGCGGCTGGAGAACGGCACGCCGTTCCCGACGCTCTACTACTTGACCTGCCCGAAGCTGAACTCGATGATCGGCACGATCGAGGCGTCCGGGGTCATGAAGGAGATGACCGAGCGGCTCACCACCGATCCCGAGCTGGCCGCGCACTACCAGCGCACCCACGAGACCTACCTCGCCGAGCGCGACGCGATCGAGCCCCTCGGCCACCAGGTCACCGCCGGCGGCATGCCCGGGCGCGTCAAGTGCCTGCACGTGCACGTCGCGCACTCGCTCGCGGTCGGTCCCGGCGTGAACCCGTTCGGTGACGAGACCCTCGCGCTCCTTAAGGCGAACGGGTGGCCCACGGGAGACTGTGCCGAGTAACGAACGCAGGCCGTGAGGAGATAACTGGTCTGGGTGAGCGAAAACCCCGATCCGGGAAGATCCCGACTCCCGAAGGGGTGAAACCGTGCCCCGGGTACGGCAGGCTGTCACCCGAGGGGTTCCGGCCAGGAGGGTTTCGAGTTATGCGTGTGCGGCGACTGCCTGACGCAGTCGGGAGCTACACCCGAAGATTCGGGATCCGCCACCGCAGCGCGTACCCGATCGTCCTCGGCGTCCTCGCGGTGATCCCGGCCCTGGTCGCCGGCGGTGGCGTCCTCGGCTGGCTCGGCGGCAGCGGTGACCACCCCCGCGACGCCGCGCTCGCCCAGGGCTACGACCCCGGCCGCGCCGCCATCCAGCAGATCGCCGTCGACGGCACCCTCCCCGGCGCGCCCATCCCGCTGCCGCTGCCGGCCTACGAGCTGCCCGACGGCCCCCTCGGCATCCCGGCCACCGCGCTCGCCGCCTACCACAACGCTGCCGACATCCTCGGCCGTGAGCAGCCCGCGTGCCACATCGACTGGGCGCTGGTCGCCAGCATCGGCCGCATCGAGTCCAACCACGCCCGCGGCGGGTACGTCGACGCCGCCGGCACCACGCGCGAGCCGATCCTCGGCCCGGAGCTCAACGGCCAGGGCGGGTTCGCCGCGATCCCGGACACCGACCAGGGCCTGCTCGACACGGACCCGGTGTGGGACCGCGCGGTCGGCCCGACCCAGTTCATCCCGGGGACCTGGCGCGGGTACGCCTCCGACGGCAACGGCGACGGCAAGTCCGACCCCAACAACATCTTCGACGCGGCCCTGGCCACCGGCCGCTACCTCTGCTCGGGCGGCTTCGACCTGGGCAACCCGGACCAGCTGCGCGGCGCGATCTACCGCTACAACAACTCCGACACGTACGTGAACACGGTCGTCCTCTGGGCCGACGCGTACCGCAGCGGCATCATGCAGATCCCGGACAGCACGATCCCGATCGGCGCGCCCAACGCGGCGTCCGGGCCCCCGCCGCCGTCGATCCCGCCCCCGCCGGTCCCGACGACGACCCCGGCCGCCCCGCCGACGACGACCACGCCGGGCGGCACCTCGACCGCGCCGCCGACGACGTCGAAGCCGTGCGCCCCGCCGACGACCACGCCGACCACGACGACGGAGATCAGCGTCACCACGGTCCCGTCCCCGACGACGACGCCGGCGGACCCCAGCACCACGCCCGGCGGTCCGACCACGACGCCGACCCCGAGCTGCGGCGCGGTCGTCACCTCGGTCAGCACGTCGACCACCACGACCACGACGACACTGGCACCCACCAGCTGAGGCGAAGGCGTCACTTTCCCTAGGAAAGATGCGTAAACGGCCCCGCGAGTGACACTTTCACGACGAAAGTGACGGGTTGGCTAGGGTGGATCCCATGCCTCGTGTTGCCGCGATCGACTGTGGGACCAACTCCATCCGCCTGCTCGTCGCCGAGCTGACCCCGCGCCACGACGGCACGGTGGACCTGCGCGACCTGCACCGCGAGATGCGGATCGTCCGGCTCGGCCAAGGCGTCGACGCCACCGGTGAGCTCGCGCCCGAAGCGCTCGAACGCACCCGCGTCGCGCTCGCCGACTACACGATCGCGGCCCGCCGCAAGGGCGCCGAGAAGGTGCGCATGGTCGCCACCTCCGCGACCCGCGACGCGAAGAACCGCGACGACTTCTTCCGCATGACGCGCGAGACCCTCGGCGTCGAGGCCGAGGTGATCAGCGGCGACGAGGAAGCCCGGCTCAGCTTCACCGGCGCCGTCGGGGAGCAGGATCCGGACGACGGCCCGTTCGTCGTGGTCGACGTCGGCGGCGGCTCGACCGAACTCGTCCTCGGCACCTGGGACGGCCGCAAGGCCGAGGTGCTCGCCGCGAAGTCCGTCGACATCGGGTGCGTCCGGATCACCGAGCGCGCCCTCAAGAGCGACCCGCCGACCGCCGCGGAGATCGCCGCTGCCCGCGAGCTCGCCGGGAAGGTGCTGGCCGAGGCGTTCGACGTCGTCGACGTCTCGCGCGCGAAGACCTGGGTCGGCGTCGCCGGCACGGTGACGACGCTCTCGGCCATCGCGCTCGGCCTCGCGGAGTACGACAGCGAGCGCGTCCACCTGTCCAAGCTGGACGCCGCGGACATCGACCGGCTCGCCTCGGGCCTGCTGCACGCCGACCACGCCACCCGCGCGGCGAACCCGGTGATCCACCCCGGCCGGGTCGACGTGATCGGCGGTGGCGCCGTGGTGGTCCAGACCCTCGCCGCGCAGCTCGCGGCCCGCGGCGGCCCGACGGAGCTGATCATCAGCGAGCACGACATCCTCGACGGCATCGCGCTTTCGCTCGTCTAGACCGGTCACGGTCGGTCACTTCGACATGACGCGCGCGCGGCGGTGGCCAGGCCTCCGCCGCCCGTTCGCGGGCCCGAAAGGGCTTGTGCCACAACGGGTTTCGCGACCCACCCTGGGTGAGCGCGCGATGACAAGGCGTCCGGACTACTCCGTCCGGCGTATCCGGTTTCCTACGTTGGTTGTGCTCCAACCAGGTGGTCCTGACGGTCGTCACACATTTGCAACACCGCACTCCTGTGATCACCTTCGCCGCCCCCGATAGCGTGCGTCCCATCTTTCGGACAGCCGGATTGTGGAGGGGATCATGCGTCGTTCGCGCAGGCTCTGGGGAAGTTCCGCGGTGGTGACCACGCTGGCACTGGTGCTCGCCGCCTGTGGCGGTGGTAGCTCAGGCGACTCCACGGGCTCGGGCGGGACGGACCCGGACGGCACGGTCAGCGTCTACGGCACGGAACCGCAGAACGCGCTGGTCCCGACCAACATCAACGACCTCGGCGGCACCAAGGCCATCCAGGTCATGTTCGCCACGCTGGTCGGCTTCAAGGGAGCGGACGCACAGCCGTTCAACCTGATGGCCGACTCGATCACGACGACCGACTCCAAGGTCTACGACATCAAGATCAAGCAGGGCTGGAAGTTCCACGACGGCACCGAGGTGAAGGCGCACAACTTCGTCGACGCCTGGAACTACGGCGCCTACGCCCCGAACGGGCAGCTCAACACCGACTTCTTCTCGAACATCCAGGGCTACAAGGACGTCCACCCCGAGGACAAGAACGCCAAGCCGGCCACGGACAAGATGTCCGGCCTGGTCCTCAAGGGCGACTACGAGTTCCAGGTGACGCTGGACGGGCCGTTCTCGGTGTTCTCGATCAAGGTCGGCTACCAGGCGTTCGCGCCGCTGCCCGACGTGTTCTTCAAGGACCCCAAGGGCTTCGAGCAGCACCCGGTCGGCAACGGCCCGATGAAGTTCGTCTCGCGGACGCCGAACCAGGACATCAAGCTCACCCGCAACGACGACTACAAGGGTGACGACAAGGTCCACTTCAAGGACCTGAACATCAAGATCTACGCCAGCCAGGAGACGGCCTACCAGGACCTGCTGAGCGGCCGGCTCGACTTCATGGAGGCGCTGCCGCCGTCGGCCGTCGCGGGCGGCAAGTACAAGGCCGACCTGGGCGACCGCCTGGTCACCGGCCACCTGCTCGGGATCAGCACCATCGCGCTGCCGTACTACGTCCCGGGTTACGACAACCTGGAGCTGCGCAAGGCGGTCTCGATGGCGATCGACCGGGCCCAGATCACCAAGACCGTCATGAACGACACCTACGTGCCCGCGGACAGCTACATCGCCCAGGGCATCCCGGGTGCGCGCGCCGGCGTCTGCCAGTTCTGCAAGTTCGACCCGGCCGCGGCGAAGGAAGCCTTCGCGAAGTCCGGCTTCAAGGGCAAGCTGACGATCGCCTCCAACGCGGACGGTGGCCGCAAGGAACCGCTGACCGCGGCGTGCAACAGCATCAAGAACACCCTCGGAGTCGAGTGCGACTTCGTGCCGGCCACCGACTTCGGCCAGTGGCGCAGCATCGTGACCGGCAAGAAGCTGACGGGCATGGGCCGGTCGGACTGGTCGGCGGACTACCCGTCCATCGAGGACTTCCTCAACCCGATCTACAAGACCGGTGGCTCCTCGAACGACTCGTCGTACTCGAACCCGCAGGTCGACTCGGTCCTCGCCCAGGCGGACGCCACGGCCGACAAGGACGCCGCGGTCAAGCTGTACCAGCAGGCCGAGGACCTGATCGCGAAGGACCTGCCCTCGATCCCGGTGTGGGACGAGAAGGGCGTCGCGGCGAAGTCGAAGAACCTCAAGTCCGCGGGCCTGGACTTCCGGCGCATGCCGGACTACCCGTCCATCGAGGTCCTGAAGAAGTGACGCGCTGACCTGCCGTAACCACCACACGGCGTCGTGAGTGGTAATGAGGGTTCCAACCCGAATTACCACTCACGACGGCCGGCGCGCACTAGGAATCCGTCATGATCCGCTATGTCCTGCGACGGCTGCTCCAGCTGATCCCGGTCTTCTTCGGCACCACGTTCCTGATCTACGTCCTGGTCTGGGCCGTGCCCGGCGACCCGTTCGCCGGCAAGTGCGGGCAGACCGCCTGCCCCCAGGCCTACATCGCGCAGATGACCGAGAAGTTCCACCTGGCCGACAACATCTTCGTCCAGTACTTCAAGTACCTCGGGAGCCTGTTCACCGGCGACTGGGGCGAGACCTTCAACGGCACCTCGGTCGGCGAGCTGATCGCGACGTCGTACCCGATCACGCTGCGCCTGGCCGTGGTCGCGGTGGTCATCGAGGCCGTCATCGGCCTCACCGCCGGCGTGCTGACCGGCTTGCGCGGCAAGGGTTTCCTCGACAACCTGGTGCTGGTCTCGACCACGTTCCTGATCTCGCTGCCGGTGTTCGTCACGGCGATCGTGCTGCAGCTGGCCCTGGGCACCAACGGCCTCGGCCTGATCGAGGCCAGCGTGTCCGACAACCCCAGCATCGGCGAGCTGATCGTGCCCGGCATCGCGCTGGGCAGCCTGTCCATGGCCTACGTCGCCCGGCTGTCGAGAACGAGCATCGCCGAGAACCGCCGCGCCGACTACGTCCGGACGGCGATCGCGAAGGGCCAGCCCACCAGCCGCGTCGTCGGCGTCCACCTGCTGCGCAACTCGGTGATCCCGGTGCTGACGTTCCTCGGCACCGACCTCGGCGCGTTGATGGGCGGCGCGATCGTCACCGAAGGCGTGTTCAACATCAACGGCCTCGGCGGCCTCATCTTCCGCGGCATCCAGAACCGGGAGAGCGCCACCGTCGTCGGCGTGGTCGTCCTGCTGGTGCTGGTGTACCTGCTGATGAGCCTGATCGTCGACCTGCTCTACGCCGTTCTCGACCCGAGGATCCGCTATGACTGACCCGAACCTGGTGGGCGGCGGCGGGGCCGACGCGGCCGAGCTGTCCCGCATCGACGACTCCGCGACCAGCCCGCAGAAACCCCGCAGCCTGGCGGCCGACGCCTGGCGCCAGCTGCGGCGCAAGCCGGCGGTCGTCGTCTCGGCGGTGATCATCCTGGTCATCGTGGCGATCGCGATCGCGCCCGGCCTGTTCAGCTCGCGCGACGCGGGCTTCAGCGACCTGACCCACGCCAACGAAGGCCCGTCCGGGGCCGCCTGGTTCGGCTACGACAACCAGGGCGCCGACGTCTACGCCAGGGTGATCTACGGGACCCGCGCGTCGCTGCTGGTCGGGGTGTTCTCGACGCTGCTGACCGTGCTCTTCGGCTCGCTCGTCGGCATCGTCGCCGGGTACTACGGCCGGTTCGTCGACAGCCTGCTGTCGCGCTTCGGCGACATCTTCGCCGGCCTGCCGTTCGTGCTCGGCGCGATCGTCATCCTGACGACGTTCAACGCGCCCGGCACGAGCCCGGGCGCGGTCACGATCATCGTCCAGGTGGTGTGCTCGATCGCCGTGCTGAGCTGGCCGGTCGCGATGCGCATCATGCGGTCGGCGACGCTGGTGGCCAAGCAGCTCGACTACGTCAAGGCCGCGCGCGGCCTCGGCGCGAGCACGCCGCGGATCATCTTCCGGCACCTGCTGCCGAACACGATCGCGCCGGTGCTGGTGTACGCGACCATCGCGCTCGGCGCGTTCATCGGCGCCGAGGCGACCCTGGCCTACCTGGGCATCGGCGTGCGCGCGCCGGTGATCTCGTGGGGCGTGATGATCAGCGACTCGCGGGACTACTTCCGCAGTGACCCGCACATGCTGCTGTTCCCCGGTGCCTTCGTCACCCTGACCGTGCTGGCCTTCGTGATGCTGGGCGACGGCATCCGCGACGCGCTCGATCCGAAGTCGAGGTAGATCCCCTTGTCCGACAACGAACTCCTGCTCGAAGTAGAGGATCTGCACGTCGAGTTCCGCACCTCGGACGGCGTGGCGAACGTGCTCAACGGCGTCGGCTACTCGGTGCACGCCGGGGAGACCCTGGCGGTGCTCGGCGAGTCCGGCTCCGGCAAGAGCGTCACAGCGCAGACCGTGATGGGCATCCTCGACACGCCGCCCGGCGTGATCACCGGCGGCGCCGTGCGCTGGCGCGGCGAGGACCTGCTGACGGCGTCCGAGGACCGCCGCCGGGAGGTGCGCGGCAGCGAGATCGCGATGATCTTCCAGGACGCGCTCTCCGCGCTGAACCCGGTGTTCACCGTGGGGTTCCAGATCGAGGAGCAGCTGCGGGTGCGGCTCGGGATGTCCCGCAAGGACGCCCGCAAGCGCGCGATCGAGCTGCTGGACGTCGTCCGCATCCCGGCCGCCGACCGGCGGCTCAAGGACTACCCGCACCAGTTCTCCGGCGGGATGCGCCAGCGCGCGATGATCGCGATGTCGCTGGCCCTGGACCCGGACCTGCTCATCGCCGACGAGCCGACCACCGCGCTCGACGTCACCGTGCAGGCCCAGATCATGGACCTGCTGGGGGAGATCCAGGCCGAACGCAAGATGGGGCTGGTGCTCATCACCCACGACCTGGGCGTGGTCGCCGAGGTCGCGGACCGGATCGCGGTGATGTACGCGGGCCGGATCGTCGAGCAGGCCGACGTCGTCGAGCTGTTCCGCGCGCCGGCCCACCCCTACACCGCCGCGCTGATGGACTCCCTGCCCCGGCTCGACCTCAAGGGACAGACGCTGGAGACCATCAAGGGCCTGCCGCCGAGCCTGCTCGACGTCCCGCCCGGCTGCCCGTTCCACCCGCGCTGCAAGCGGGCCGAGGACCGCTGTTCCTCGGAAGTCCCGGCGCCCCGCGGGATCGGCTTCGGCCGGACCAGCGCGTGCCACTTCGCCGAAGAGGTGGTGAACTCCCGTGCCTGAGCCCATTCTTTCGGTCACAGACCTCAAGAAGTACTTCCCCGTCCGCACCGGCGTCCTGTTCAAGCGCACGGTCGGCCAGGTCAAGGCGGTCGACGGCGTCTCGTTCGACCTGCTGCCCGGCGAGACGCTCGGCGTCGTCGGCGAGTCCGGCTGCGGCAAGTCGACGCTGGCCCAGGTGCTGATGCGCCTGGAGGAACCGACGGGCGGCACCGCGAAGTTCGAAGGCCGCGACATCTTTTCGATGCGCGGCAACGAACTGCGCAAGCTGCGGCGCGAGATCCAGATCGTGCTGCAGGACCCGTACACGTCGCTGAACCCGCGGATGACCGTCGGCGACATCGTCGGCGAGCCGTTCGAGATCCACACCGACGTCGCGCCGAAGGGCTCGCGGGCGAAGAAGGTGCAGGAGCTGCTGGAGGTGGTCGGGCTCAACCCCGAGCACCTCAACCGCTACCCGCACCAGTTCTCCGGCGGGCAGCGCCAGCGCATCGGGATCGCGCGGGCGCTGGCGTTGCGGCCCAAGGTGATCATCTGCGACGAGCCGGTGTCCGCGTTGGACGTCTCGATCCAGGCGCAGGTGATGAACCTGCTCGGCGACCTGCAGGGCGAGTTCGGGCTGTCGTACGTCTTCATCGCGCACGACCTTTCGGTGGTGCGGCACCTGTCCAACCGGGTCGCGGTGATGTACCTCGGCAAGGTCGTCGAGATCGGCACCGACGAGGAGATCTACGAGCGACCGTCCCACCCGTACACCCAGGCGCTGCTGTCCGCGGTGCCGGTGGCGGACCCGGCGCTGCGCGGGCAGCGGCAGGTCATCCGGCTGACCGGCGACGTGCCGAGCCCGCTGGATCCGCCGTCCGGCTGCCGGTTCCGCACGCGGTGCTGGAAGGCGCAGGACATCTGCGCCACGGAGGTGCCGGAGCTGGTGCCGCGGACCGACGGGCACTTGTCAGCATGTCACTTCGCCGAGCAGAAGTCCGTTGTTCCATAACGTACGTTTGGCCGTTGTAACCCCATTGTCCGATCTATACGGTCCGGAGGGAACCGCTTTCCGAGGAGGAGAAACGTGAAGAGACCCAGGCTTCTCGCCGCGGCGCTGGCCGTCCCGCTGTTCGGGGCGCTCACCGCGGTGGCGGTCCCGGTGGCGTCCGCGCAGCCCGCGCTGGCCGGCCCGGCGACCGAGTTCACCGTGCTCGCCAAGGACGTCCAGAGTGTCGCGAGCGCGCAGAAGGCGATCCGCGACGCGGGTGGCACGGTGCTGGAGACCAACAGCGCGGTCGGCCTGATCAAGGCCAGCGCCCCGGCGACCGGCTTCACCGAGCGCGTCTCGGCGAACCGGTCCGTGTTCGGCGCGGCCAAGGCGCAGGTCATCGGCTCGGTGCCGAAGGACGGCAAGAAGGCCAAGAACAACAACGTCGAGAAGGAAGGCCGCGGCACGGCCAAGGGGAACGCCGCCGCGAAGAAGGCCGTCGGACTGGACCCGCTGGACGACCAGCTCTGGGGCCTCAAGTCCGTCCGATCGGACCTTTCCCGCACCAAGCAACCGGGCAGCAAGCAGGTCAAGGTCGGCATCATCGACACCGGCATCGACGGCACGCACCCGGACATCGCGCCGAACTTCGACGCGGCCGACTCGCGCAACTTCGTCAAGGACATCCCGTTCGACGTCAACGGCGTCGAGGTCGACGGCCCGTGCGAGTTCCGCGGCTGCGTCGACCCGGTGAACCACGACGACGGTGCCCACGGCACGCACGTCGCCGGCACGATCGCCGCCGCGGCCAACGGCTTCGGCGTCTCCGGTGTCGCGCCGAACGTGACGCTGGTGAACATCCGCGCCGGCCAGGACTCGGGCTACTTCTTCCTGCAGCCGACCGTCGACGCGCTGACCTACGCCGGCGACGCCGGCATCGACGTGGTCAACATGAGCTTCTACACCGACCCGTGGCTGTACAACTGCACCGCGAACCCGGCCGACTCGGCCGCGGAGCAGGCCGAGCAGCGCACGATCATCGAGGCGACGCAGCGCGCGCTGAACTACGCGCACCGCAAGGGCGTCACGATGGTGGTCGCGCTGGGCAACCAGCACACCGACCTCGGCGCGCCGCAGCCGGACACCACCAGCCCGGACTACCCGGCGAACACCACGCACCCGCGTCAGGTCGACAACGCCAGCTGCCTCAACCTGCCGGTCGAGGGCAACCACACGATCGGCGTCGGCGCGTTCGGCCCGTCGCAGGCGAAGGCGGACTACTCGAACTACGGCACCGAGCAGATCTCGGTTTCCGCACCGGGCGGCTACTTCCGCGACGGTTTCGGCACGCCGTGGTTCCGCACGGTCGAGAACGAGATCCTCTCGACGTACCCGAAGAACGTCGCCCTCGCCGAAGGCAACATCGACGAGGCGGGCAACGTGACGCCGGCCGGTGTCGCACTGGGCGTCCAGAAGGCCACGGCCACGGACGGCCGCGTCGGCTACTACCAGTGGCTGCAGGGCACGTCGATGGCGACGCCGCACGCGGCGGGCGTCGCGGCGCTGATCGTCTCGCAGTACGGCAAGAAGTCCGGCGCCGGTTTCGGCCTGGACCCGGACAAGGTCCAGCGCGTCCTCGAGGGCACGGCGTCGAAGATCGCCTGCCCGGTCCCGCGCACGGTCGACTACCTGGACGAAGGCCGCGACGCCACGTTCACGGCCACCTGCACGGGTGACGCGTCGTTCAACGGCTTCTACGGCCACGGCGCCGTAGACGCCTACGCGGCGGTGACCCACGGGTCGCAGTACCTGAAGTAGCTCGCACGCGAACGGCCCGCTTCCCTTCGGGAGGCGGGCCGTTTTCGCGTCAACCTTTTGACCGGTTCGTGCGTGTACTCCCCGAGGCGAGGGGGAGACGTGTACGAACCGACGAAGGCCGAGGTCGAAGCGGCCGGTTTGTGGCTGGCCAAACGCGGCGTCGAGGTGGCGCGGCCGACGCCGTTGCTCGCGTTGCGGCTGGGTGCGCGCCGGGCCGCGCGGCCGCCGGGGTACTGGGCGTGGTGCTTCCTGGTGCTGGCGGTGGTCGTGCTCGCCGGTGGCGTCCTGCAGTTCCTGGCGCTCTGGCTCCACACGCCCATGGGTGGCGTGTTCTTCGCGGCCTACGCCGGTGTGGTGGTGCTCGTCTGGCTCCCGGTGCGCTGGGCGGACCGGCGGGCCGCCCCCTTGCTGGGCGATCGACGGCTCGACGTGCCCCGGCCGTCGTGGCGGGAGGCGCTCGACGGCTGGTACCTCGCCTCGGTGCTGATCACCTTCGGCGGCGGCGCGCTCCTGGCCGTCGCGATGTGCGTGACGACGTCCGCGTGGGTCTGGGCGGTGGGCTGGCTCGGGATGCTCGCGCTCGGCGCGCTCGTGGTGGCGGTGGTCCTCACCGGCGTGGTCCGGCGGCCGGTCCTCGCCGAGGACGAGACGTCGCTGGTGATCGACGCCGTCGTGCGGGCCGAGGACCCGTACATCACCTTGCCCGCGTTGTTCGCGCTCCCGGTGCTCTTCGACCCCCTGACGTCGGGCCGGCAGCCGCACGAGTTCACGCCGTGGCTCGTCGGCTACGTCGTCCTCGCCTTCGCGACCCTGCTCGTCGGCCGCTACCGGCAGTACCGGCGCCGGTCGCTGCCGGCAGGGATCTACGAGGTGGCGGTCCGATGATCATGGTGACCGCCGCGGAGCAGGAAGCGGCCCGGCGCTGGCTGGCCAAGCGCGGGCAGCGGGTCGAGCGGCCGACGCCGGTGCTGACCGCGTTGATCGCGACGAGGCAGGCCTTCAACGGCCGCTGGTTCCCGCGCTACGTCGGCTACGTGCTGCTCGTCTTCGTCGGCGGGCTGGGGTACACGCGGCTCTTCGGCCCGGGGATGACCGAGAGCTATCCCGTCTACTTCATCTACTTCGCGCTCCAGCTCGCCGCCCGGGACAGCGGTCACCTCCGCTCACGGGAACTCCGTGAGTACGTCCCGTCGACGAAGCCGGCGGAACCGTGGTGGCCGGTCCTCGGCGGCTGGTTCCTCGCGTCCGTCGCGGTCGCGTTCGGCGGTGGGATCGCGCTCGCCGTCACGATGTACGCGACGACGCCCGCCCGGACGTACGCCGTGAGCTGGCTGGGGCTGCTCGCGTTGAGCGCGCTCGTCAGTGGCTGGGTCCTGGTCAGCGTGCTGCGCCGCCCGCTCATCGCCGACGGCGCCGAATCGCTGGCCGTCGCCCGGGCCCTCCGGGTCGAGGCGATCTACGCGGCGTCACCGCTGATGGCGGTCCTGCCGCTGGTGATGGACCCGCTCCTGGGGAACCACCAGCCGCCGTCGTTCACGCCGTGGCTGGCCGGCTACGTCGCGCTGGTGCTGGTCCTGCAGGTGGTCGGCTACGTCCGGCACCTGCGCCGCTCCCGGACGCTGCCGCCGGGCCACTACGGCACGCCGCTGCCGGACCTGGACGTCCCCGTCGACTGGTCACCCCCGCAGGAGGCCCGATGATCGAGGTGACCGCGGCGACGGAGTCGGCCGCGCTGAGGTGGCTGGCGGGCCACGGTCAGCGCGTCGGCCGGCCGGCGCCGGTGCTGACCGCGCTGATCGCCACCAGGCAGCCGTCGCGCTGGTGGCGCTACTTCCTCTACATCGTGGTCGCCAGTTCCGCCGGGGTGGCTTATTCGCTGTTGTTCGGTCGCGGCATGACCGAGAGCGTCCCGATCTACTTCCTCTACTTCGGGATGCAGCTCTCGATGTGGGACGGCTTCCGCCGCAACGACCGGGCCCTGCGCGCGTGGGGCCCGTCGTGGAAGCCGGCGGAACTGTGGTGGCAGGTCGTCGGCGGCTGGTTCCTGGTGTCCCTCGTGGTCGCGTTCGGCGGCGGGATCGCGCTCGCCGTCGCGATGTACGCGACGGCCCGCACGTACGCGGCGAGCTGGCTGGGCCTGCTGATCTTGAGCGCGCTGTGCACCGGCTGGGTCCTGATCGGCACCCTCCGCCGTCCGCTCTTCGCCGAAACCGCCGAATCCCTCGCCGTCGCCCGGGCGTTGCGCGCCGACCAGGTCTACGTCGTGACGCCGATCCTGGTGGTCGTCCCGCTGGTGGTGGACCTGCTGGAGGACAGGCTGCCGCCGGGATTCGCGTCCTGGCTGGCCGGCTACGCCGCGGCGGTGGTGCTCCTGCAGGTGATCGCCATCATCCGGCATGTGCGCCGGTACCGGAGGCTGCCACCGGGCGACTACGGCACGCCGCCGGTCCCGGATCCGGGCACGCCCGTCGACTGGTCACCACCGGCACGATGAACCGATGACCGACGCCGAGTGGCGTCCAGCCCGGCTCGAACCGGACCGGACGCCACCGGGCAGCGCTAGCGGTTCGACGCCTTCTTGACGAACTTCCCGAGGTCCTTGGCCTGCTGCACCCGGGTCGGCTCGTGGACGTACATCATGTGCCCCGCCGGGTAGTACGCCGTGTCGATGTTGTCGCGCAGTTCCTCCGGGATCTGCAGGTGCGCCAGGACGTGCTCGGCCGCGAAGTACGCCGTCGCGCCGTCGTAGTGGCCGAACGCGACGTGGACCTTCAGGTGCGGGTTCGCGCGCATCGCCGCGCTCACCGAGTCGACCACCGAGATCGAGCGGCCCTCGAACTCCTTGTACGACCACGCCTTGAACGTGTCCTCGTGGATGATCTCGTACGGCAGGTCGTTCTCGTAGCCCAGCTCGGCCCGCACGTAGTGGTTGAACGCCGCCGAGTACGCGCCGATCACCCGGGAGATCGACGGGTCGTCGCTCATGTGCTCGCGGCCGCCGTCCGGCTCCCACGTCGTGAACCGGCCGTCCATCCGGCCGACCGTGAGGCCGCGGTCGCGCAGCAGCTCGGTGAAGAACCGCACGTGCTCGATCCGCAGGTTGACCCGGTCCACATAGGACTCGGTGAGCCCGGTCAGCGACGCCAGCGTGGCCACGGCGTCGGCCCTGTCCTGTGTGGACAGCCGGGCGCCGCGCGCCAGCGCCCACGGCAGGTCCTTCGCCGCGAAGTCCTCGGCGTCGGCGAGGACGTCGTCGAGCGGGCGCTCGCCGTGCAGGCCGTGGTAGTGCGCGATCGCCGCGTACGTCGGCACGTACAGCGAGTACGGCAGGTCGTTGCCCTCGCTGAACTGCAGCGTGCCGAGGTCGAGCACCGACGAGATGAGCAGCAGGCCGTTGAGGTAGAGCCCGTGGCGGTCCTGCAGGTGCGCGGCCAGCCCGGCGGCGCGCAGCGTGCCGTACGACTCGCCGGCCAGGAACTTCGGCGACAGCCAGCGCTCGTGGCGCGACACCCAGAGCCGGATCACCTCGCCGACCGACTCGATGTCGCCCTTGAAACCGTGGAAGTCCTTCGTCTCGCCGCCCTCGGCCGCGCGCGAGTAGCCCGTCGACACCGGGTCGATGAAGACCAGGTCGCTGTGCACCAGCAGCGTCTCGGGGTTGTCGGCCAGCCCGTACGGCGGCGGCTCCGGGTTGTCGACGTCGCCGGAGAGCACGCGCCGCGGCCCGAGCAGCCCCATGTGCAGCCAGATGCTCGACGAGCCGGGTCCGCCGTTGAAGGCGAACGTGACCGGCCGCGACCCGGGTTCGGCGTCGTCGAGGGTGTAGGAGGTGATGAAGACCTCGGCCTTCGCCTTGAGCCCTTCGGACTTGCCGTCCTTCACGACCTCCTTGCGGAGGACGATCCGCCCGGCCTTCGCCGTGTAGGACAGCGTCTTCCGCTTCACGGTGAGTGTGTGCTGGGTCGTGACGATGTCGTCGGCCGGCTCGGCCGGGAGCTCCTTGATCTCCGGAGTCGTCTTCTCGGGAGCCTCTTCGGGGGTCGTGTCCGCCATGGACCCCAACTTAGCCGGATCACTGTGACAGGGTGACTTGGTGCACACCGAGGACTGGCCGACGACGATCGCCGACGCGCTCGCCGTGCAGGAACGGCTGCGCGGCGAGGTCGACCTCACCGACGACGGCCCGGAGCTGCCGCCGACGGTGACCGGCCTCGACGTCGCCTACGACGAAGCCGACGGGATCGCCGCCGCGGTCGTCACGCTGGAGACGGCGGGGCTGACCGTGGTGGAGGAGCGGACGGTCCGCGCGAAGGCCGTCTTCCCGTACGAGCCGGGCCTGTTCGCCTTCCGCGAGCTGCCGCCGCTGCTGGCGGCGCTCGAGCGGCTCGACCACGAGCCCGACGTCCTGGTCTGCGACGGCCACGGCCTCGCCCACCCGCGGCGCTTCGGGCTCGCGTGTCACCTGGGCGTGCTGACCGGGCGGCCCGCGTTCGGCGTCGGCAAGACGCGGTTCGTCGGCGCGCACGACGAGCCGGACCACGCGCGCGGCTCGTCGGCGCCGCTGGTCGACGCGGGGGAGGTCGTCGGCGCGGTGCTGCGCACCCAGGACGGCGTCAAGCCGGTGTACGTCTCGGCCGGGCACCGGATCGACCTGGCCCACGCGTGCCGGCTGACGCTCGCGCTGGCGCCGCGCTACCGGCTGCCCGAGACGACGCGGCAGGCCGACCGGCTGTCCCGGGTGGCGCTGCGATGAGGACGCTCGCCCAGCTCGACGCCGCCGTCTCCGGGTGCCGCGCCTGCCCGCGGCTGGTCGAGTGGCGCGAAGGCGTCGCGGGCACGAAGGCGGCGTTCCGCGGCGAGGAGTACTGGGCGCGGCCGGTGCCGGGCTTCGGGCCGCCGGACGCCAAGCTCGCCGTGGTCGGGCTGGCGCCGTCGGCGCACGGCGCGAACCGCACCGGCCGGATGTTCACCGGCGACCCGTCGGGCGACTTCCTGTTCCGGGTGCTGCACGAGGTCGGGCTCGCGTCGCAGCCGACGTCGACGGCGATCGGCGACGGCCTCGAGCTGTACGGCACGCGGCTCGTCGCGCCGGTGCGCTGCGCGCCGCCGGAGAACAAGCCGACGCCGGCCGAGCGCGACACGTGCCGATCGTGGCTCGCGGAGGAGCTGACGCTGTTACGTCCGACACTGCGCTCGATCGTGGTGCTCGGCGCGTTCGGCTGGCAGGCGTTGCTGCCCGTGCTCGCCGCGGCGGGCTGGCCGGTGCCGTCGCCGCGTCCGGCGTTCGGCCACGGCACGGTCCTGAAGCTCGGCGACCTGCGGATTTTCGGCCGTTATCACGTCTCGCCGCGCAATGTCCAGACCGGGCTCCTGACCCACACGATGGTGGCCGACGTCTTCCGCGCCGCGACCTCGGTGACGGCCTCGGACTGAATCGTTACGGAAGGTGCAGCGACGCTGGTCACAGCGAGATGGGGTCCCCTCGCAAGGTCCGTGTGAAGGTGCGACTATGAGTTCATGGCTGCTGCGAAGTCGAAGTCGGAACCGATTCGGATCCTTGTCCTCGGTGGTGGGTACGTCGGGCTCTACACGGCGTTCGGCCTCCAGAAGATGCTCCGGGCCAACGAGGCCTCCGTGACCGTCGTTGACCCGCAGCCCCACATGACCTACGCGCCGTTCCTCCCGGAGGCCGCGGCCGGCGCGATCGAGCCCCGCCACGTCGTCGTGCCGCTGCGCCGCGTCCTCAAGCGCTGCCACGTGCTCACCGCGCGCGTCACCAAGATCGAGAACGACAAGAAGTCCGTGACGGTCGAGGCCGCCGACGGCCACATCGAGCAGCTCGGCTACGACGTCCTCGTGGTCGCGCTCGGCGCCGTCGCCCGCATCCTGCCGATCCCGGGCCTGGTCGAGCAGGGCATCGCCTTCAAGACCATCGGCGAGGCGATCTACCTCCGCAACCACATCATGACCAAGCTCGACGAGGCGGCCAGCACGCTCGACCCCGAGCTGCGCAAGCGCCTGCTGACGTTCACCGTCGTCGGCGGCGGGTTCGCCGGCATCGAGGCGCTGGCCGAGCTCGAGGACATGACCCGCTTCGCGGTGGAGAACTACTACCCGAACATCGATCAGGCCGACGTCCGCTGGGTGCTCGTCGAGGCCGCCGGGCGCATCCTGCCCGAGGTCCGCGAGACGCTCGGGGTGTACACGGTCGAGCAGCTGGAGAAGCGCGGCATCGAGGTCTACCTGTCGACGGCGGCGAAGTCGTTCGAGAACGGCCACGTCGAGCTCTCGGACGGCACCGAGTTCGACACCGACACGCTCATCTGGACCGCGGGCGTGAAGGCCAACCCGGTGCTGGCCGACTCGGACCTGCCGCTGGACAAGCGCGGCCGCCTCGAGGCCACGGCGGCCATGCAGGTCGTCGGTCACCCGGAGGTCTGGACCGCGGGCGACAACGCGGCGATCCCGGACCTCTCGCGCACCGAAGACGACCCGACGGCCACCTGCCCGCCGAACGCCCAGCACGCGGTCCGCCAGGCGAGGCTGCTGGCGAAGAACATCATCAAGGTGATCCGCGGCGGCCAGCCGAAGGACTACTACCACAAGAACCTCGGCGCGGTCGCGAGCCTGGGCCTGCACAAGGGCGTCGCCGACGCGCTGAACCTGAAGATCAAGGGCTTCCCGGCGTGGCTGTTCCACCGCGCGTACCACCTGAAGGCAATGCCGACGTGGAACCGCAAGATCCGCATCCTGTTCGACTGGATCCTCGGCGGCCTGTTCCGGCGTGAGGTCATCTCGCTGGGCCAGATCAACAACCCGAAGGACGAGTTCGCGCGCGTCTCGAAGTCCTGACGTTCCGGTCGGAAGAGCCCCTGTCCGCTTCGGCGGGCAGGGGCTCTTTTTGTTGGCGTCCTCGCGACGATCGAGCCCCCGGAAGAACTCGACGGCGAGGTCATCCGCGCGAAGTTCGGCGAATACCAGCGCATCTGGGACCTGGTCGGCGAGCGCTGGCCGGAGTATCGCCGGAGCGGGAAACGCACCACAAACCCGACTGATTCGGGCCTTTTGGGGCAGTTGCCAGGAAATGACCGACTGTGTGCCGGTGAGCGACATGGTCTGGACAACTGGGCCGTTGAGCGGGTATCCCTTTCTTCACTACGAAGAATAAGTCGGCGAACCTCCCCCTCGCCGACGGTCGTCGGATCGACTCCGCACCGCCCGTCCCCACGGTCCCAGGAGCTTTCATGCGCTTTTCCAAAACCCGAGCGGCACTCGTCGCGGCGTTGCCCGCCGTGCTGAGCGTCGCCGTCATCGCCGGCGTGCCCGGCACCGCGGCCGCGGCCGGCCCGGCTTTCCCGGCCCACTACTCGGCGCCCTACCTGCAGATCAGCGACTCCGACGCCGGCCAGATGGCCGCCGACATGAGCGCCACCGGCACCAAGTTCTTCACGCTCGCGTTCCTCACCCCGCAGTCCGGCTGCACGCCGGTCTGGGAAGCGAACGACACCGGCGTCGGCTCGTTCAAGTCCCAGATCAGCGCGCTGCAGGCCGCGGGCGGCAACGTCATCCCGTCGTTCGGCGGCGCGGAGGGCGGCGAGCTGGCCCAGACCTGCACGAACACCGCCAGCCTGACCGCGGCGTACGCGAACGTGGTCAACAGCTACGGCACGAACCGCCTGGACTTCGACATCGAGGGCGGCGTCCTCGGCGACACGGGCTCGAACCAGCGCCGCAACTCCGCGCTGGCCGCGCTGCAGCAGCAGAACTCCGCCGTCCAGGTCGACTACACGCTGGCCGTCGACCCGTCGGGCATCCCGGGCAACGAGCTGGACCTGCTGCGCGACGCCAAGAACAAGGGCGTCAAGGTCAGCGTCGTCAACCTGATGGTGATGGACTTCTACGACGGCCAGCCGGTGCTGGGCGACGCCCTGTCCGCGGCCCGCGCCAGCGCGTCGCAGCTGGCGAGCCTGTACGGCATCTCGACGTCGGCGGCCTACGCGATGATGGGCCTGACCCCGATCGCCGGCCGCAACGACGACGGCGCGCAGTTCAGCCAGTCCGACGCGCAGCAGCTGGAGACGTTCGCCGCCCAGAACGGAGTCGCGGAGCTGTCGTTCTGGGAGCTCCAGGACTACGACCGCGCGACGGGCTACGCGTACTCGAGGATCTTCAACGCCATCACCGGCGGCGGCACGACCACCCCGCCCCCGGCGGGTAGCGGCACGATCACCGGCTACGGCGGCAAGTGCGTGGACGTAGCGGGCGCCTCCTCGGCCAACGGCACGGCGGTGGACCTGTACACGTGCAACGGCACGACGGCCCAGAAGTGGACGTCGACCTCGGGCACGCTCCGAGCCCTGGGCAAGTGCCTGGACGTGAACGCGGCAAGCACTGCGAACGGCGCGAAGGTCCAGCTGTACGACTGCAACGGAACGGGCGCCCAGCAGTGGACCCACACGGGCAACCAGCTGGTCAACCCGGCTTCGGGCAAGTGCCTGGACGCCACGGGCCCCAGCTCCGCGGACGGCACCCTGCTGCAGATCTGGACGTGCGCGGGCAGCGCCAACCAGTCCTGGACGCTGAACTGAGCCACTAGGTCCACAGTAGACACGAGGCCGGCCGGGACACCCCCGTCCGGCCTCGTGGCTTGCGAGGGCGAGGATCGCCTAGAGTGTGCGGTGCCCCCGTAGCCCAACTGGCAGAGGCAGTCGACTTAAAATCGACCCAGTGCGGGTTCGAACCCCGTCGGGGGCACTGTGTGGTCAGGCGGCCGAGCGTTCGCTCATCGGGCGGCGGCGGAGAGGGATCTCCTGCAACGCCCGCGGTACGAAGTCCTGGTCCAGTTCGCTCACGTTCGTTCCCGGGGGGACGATCTCGTCGATTCGGTCCAAGACCTCGTCCGACAGCTTGACCTCCATGCCGGCCAGGAGGTCGTCCAGGTGGGCCATCGTTCGCGGGCCGATGATTGCGCTTGTCACTCCGGGGTGGGAGATCGCGAACGCCATCGCCAGGTGGGTCAGCGGGAGGCCGGCCGAGGCCGCTAGCGGGATCAGCTGCTCCACGACGTCGATGCGGCGCGAGTCGTTCAGGTGCTTCAGCATGCCCGCTCGGCGGAGGTCGTTCGCGCCGTCTCGGCGGACTCGGCCTGTCAGCATTCCCTGGCCTAACGGGCCCCAGACCAGGGTGCCCATTCCGTGGCGTTGCGTCGTCGGGAGGACTTCGCGTTCGATTCCTCGGCTCAGGATCGAGTACGGGGGCTGCTCCGTGTGGAAGCGCTCGAAGTTGCGGCGCGTGGCCGTCCACTGGGCCTCGATGAGGTCCGATACCGGCATCGCCGACGTGCCGATTGCGCGGACCTTGCCGCTGTGGATCAGGTCGTTCAGGGCCGAGAGCGTCTCCTCGATGTCCGTTGACGGGTCGGGGCGGTGGATCTGGTACAGGTCTATGTGGTCCGTCTGCAGGCGGCGCAACGAAGTCTCGACCGCGGTCATGATCCAGCGCCTCGACGTGCCCTGGTGGTTGGGGTCTTCGCCCGTCGGGCGGCTGAACTTGGTGGCCAGGACCACGTTGTCGCGGCGGCCTTTCAGGGCCTTGCCCACTACGTCTTCGACGTCGCCGTAGGCGTCGGCCGTGTCTACGAAGTTGATGCCCGCGTCCAGGGCCTTGTGGATGACGCGGATCGAGTCCTCGGGGTCGGGGTTGCCGATGGACGTCGCGAACATCAGGGTGCCCAGCGCGTACGGGCTGACCTTGATGCCGGTGCGGCCGAGGGTGCGGTACTGCATGGGGGGTGGCTCCTGGGGGTAGTCTCGAAAAACGTAAGCGGAAAGCTCTTCCGCTACTATACGGAAAGGCTTTCCGTTTATGCAACCGCGCAAGCTGCGCGCCGACGCCCAGCGCAACGTCGACGCCCTGCTCGAAGCCGCCAAAAACGTCTTCGCCACCTCGGGTGTGGACGCTCCCGCGAAGGAGATCACCGATCTGGCCGGGGTCGGCGTCGGGACGCTCTACCGGCACTTCCCGCAGCGCGCTGACCTGGTCGTGGCCGTGCTGCACCGGGGGATCGACACCTGCGCCGTCGCCGGGCCGGCGCTCAGTGCCGAGCACGAACCGCGGGTGGCGCTCGTGGAGTGGCTTCGCCGGTACACGGCGTTCGTCGGGACCAAACGCGGCCTCGCGACGGCCCTGCACTCCGGGGACCCGGCCTTCGACGGCCTGCCCGGGTACTTCATGGAACGGCTCGAACCCGTGCTCGCGGCCCTGCTCGACGCCGCGGTCGCGACCGGCGGGATCCGCGCCGATGTCAGCGCGAAGGACCTGATGCACGCCATCGCGCTGTTGTGCCAGCCCGTGCGCGGCGAGGACATCGAGTACAACCAGCGCATGGTCGGCGTGCTCGTCGACGGGCTCCGGCGCGCCTGAAACCCGATGTACGCCGGCTGTACCCGCCCTGGACCCTCCCCGCCCACGCTGCACGGAAACCCGCATTCCGCGAGGTCATCCGTACGGGGAGAGCAGCATGACAACATCCAGCAAGGTGGGCCGCGCGGCCGTGTACGGCGTCGCCGGGCTCGCCACCGCCGCGGTCGGGGCCACCGCCGCCGGGGCCTTCGCCTCCGATGACGTGACGCCGGTCGCCGCGGCCACCGGACGGCCCGCCGTCGCGCCGGCCGCCGTCGCGCCCGTCAAGGTCGCGCCCCTCGCGGCGCCGGCTGTGAAGGTCGCGCAGAAGGTCGCCCAGCCCGCGAAGCACGCTCCGGCCAAGCACGCCACGGCCAAGCCGGTGTCCCACAAGAAGCGGCCGGTCGTGAAACACCAGACCGTGCAGCCCGGGCAGGCCAACCACATCTCGCTGCCGCACCTCGTCGCCAAGCCCGTGGCGCTGCCAAAGCCCGTGCCGCCGCCGAAGCCGGCCACGCCGTCCGCGCTCGACCAGGCGACCGCCGAGGTCGGGGCGGCGAAGAAGGCCGTCGACGCCGCCGATCAGGCGCTGCACCAGGCGAAGGACCACCTCTCCAAGGCCGAGGCCCACCTCGCGGACGTCAAGCACCACACGCAGCACCGTAAGCCGCCCGCTAAGCCGACGCGCGATTCCGACCAGAAGCTGCTGGAGCAGGCCGGGTTCTCGCCCGCCATCGCGAAGAAGATCGCCGCCCACGAGCACAAGTCCGTGACGTCCACGTCGTCGACGTCCACTTCGGACAGTGGGCCGTCGTCGTGGTCGTCCTCGACGGTGGTGCACCGATGAGCGCACGCCGGGCGCTGCTCCACACGGCTTCCGGCGGCTTCGTCGCCCTCGGGTTCGGGCTGCTCAGCGCGGGCGCGGCCGAGGCGAAGCCGACGCCGAACCCGTGCGCGTGCACGATTCCGGGCGGGGGTGTGGGCGGGAAGCTGATTCCGAGCGGTCCCGGCGGGGCGCTGCGCGACGACGGCCCGCTGCGGAAGCTCGACGCCGAGACCAAGAACCAGCCGGTGAACCCGCCGCCGGCGCAGAAGAAGGATCCCGCGCCCAAGCAGCAGACGCCCAAGCAGCAGCCGAAGCCGAAGCCGAAGCAGGATAAGCCCGCGCCGAAGCAGGAGAAGCCGAAGCCGCGTGAGGACTCCGGGCAAGAGGACAAGCCGCGCAAGCAGCAGGACGACAACAACAAGAAGAACCAGGACGACAACAAGGACCGCGACAACCAGCAGAAGAAAGACAAGCAGGAAAAGCAGGAAAAGCAGGAAAAGCAGCAGAAGAAGCCCGACTACCGGCAGGTCCACAAGCAGGACGCCATCCCCGCCGGCTACCGCCACAAGGCCGACGACGGCGACGACCCGTGGCCGCAGCCGAACGCCGGTGATCCGTACCCCGAGGACCCGATCCCGATCACGCCCGCCTGCACACAAGGGGATTGCCTGCGCACCCAGGGCATTCTCCGCCGTTACGTGCAGGACGCGATGGACCGGCTCGACCAGCTCGGCGTCAAGGTCCGGTCGCAGGGGACCGACAGCGGGGCCGAGGTGACGGGCCCGGACAAGAAGGGCGGGATCGTCCACGCCGAGGCGCACTACGACTTCGACCACGGCACCTGGTCCGCCCTCGACGGCGGGATCCAGAACGGCGAATACGCGCTGACGGCCAAGGCGGAAGGCGGCGTCGAGGCCGGCAAGGACGGCGTCGGTGCCAAAGCCGAAGCCAAGGCCGGGCTCGACGTCAAACTGCCCGAGGTGTCGAGCGGCCCCGGCCCGGTCACCGTGTCCGCGCAGCCCGAGCTGATGATCGGCCCGGGCGTCACCGCCGAGGCCACGCTGGGCAAGGGCGAGGACGGGAAGTACCGCGTGCACGTCAAGGCCGGCTTCTCGCCGCTGGTCGGCGGGTCGCTGGGCCTCGACATGGAGGTCGATCCGCAGGCCATCGAGGACGGCGTGCTCACCAGCGACGTCTTCAAGGACTTCGTCTCCGCTGTCGCGGGCTGAGGAACCACCGGGGCGGGTGCCGATCGGCACCCGCCCCGTCAGGCTTCGTGACGGCGTTCGTACAGCTCGCCGGCCAGTTCGCGGCCCATCAGCCCGCCGAACAGCCCGGCCGCGACGCCGGCGACGATCCCGCCCGGCGCGCCGATCAGCATCCCCGGCAGGACGCCGGCGGCGATCGCGGCCAGCACGCCGCCGGCCGTGCTCGCCGCGGCCTGGCCCATTGGCGTCCGCACCGGGTGCTGGTAGTAGTACTCCTCCGCGGGCACCGCGTCGGACGCGTGTTCGTCGTCCTCCGGCGTGGCCGCCCGCTGGCCCAGCCAGACCTGCGCGGGCACGACGATGTAGCGCGGCGCGACCGGCCGCCGCAGCAGGCCGGTGCGGACCAGGGCGGACTGCAGCGACAGCCGCGGCCGCTCGGCGACGGTGGCGCCCACGTCAGCCCACCTTCACGGTGCCGTTGCCGCACACCGAAGCCGTCGACGCGCTGTGCCCGTCGGCCGACACCTTCCGGACGGTCTTGCACGGCCCGATGTCCCGCTGCTGCCCCGCCTTCAGGGTCGCGAGATCGGCCCGCGCCCGCGTCAGCTCGGCCTGCAGGTCCTTGACGCGCTGCTCGGCCTGGGCGACGCCCGGCCGGGTCGCGGCCCGCACGACGAACTTCTTCTGCGGCGCCGCCTTCGCGTGCTGAGCGGCGTGCCGCGTCGCGGGCTTCACCGCGTGGTGCCGCACGCCGGTGACCTGGTGCGCGGCCGGGGCGGCGACGTGCACCTTCGGCGCGGCCTTGTGCGTCGAAGCGGCCTGCTTCACAACAGGCTTCACGACAGGCTTCGAGGCGGGCTTCGAGACGGGCTTGGTTTTGGGTGCCTTGACCGCGGGCGCCTTCACCTCAGGAGCCTTGACGGTCGGCGCCTTCACCTCAGGCGCCTTGACGACCGGTGCCGGGTGCGCAGCCGGGGCCTTCACCGCCGGTGTCTTCACGGCCGGAGACGCGTGCGGCGAAACAGCCGGAGCTGCCGGTGCCTGCGTCATCGGGGCCTGGGCCGCCGCGGCCTGCGGAGCCGCCACGGTGTCGCTCTCGGCGGCCATGGCGTTCGCCGCGGTGGCGCCGATCGCGGCCGTCGCCAGGCCCGCGACGCCGTAGACCGCCGCCCGGCCGATCCGGTTCGGTTTGCTCATCACAGTGCTCCCGGGAATCGAAGAAAGTCCTACCCGGGAATGGTGCGCGATCGCCGTCCAACCGCGATACAGCGCCAATACATCAGGAAAGCGCGAAACCTGTTCCCCGCACGGTCCGCACGATCGGCGGCGGCCCGAGTTTGCGCCGCAGCTGCGCGATCACGACGTCGAGCACGTTGGACGTCGGCGCGACCAGTTCGTCCCACGCCGCCGCCTCCAGTTCGCGCCGCGTGACCGTGCTCCCGGCCGCCTCCAGCAACCGCCGCACCACGGCGAACTCCTTGGCCGTCAAGGAAACGAGCACGCCGGAACGATGGACTTCGTGCCGGTAGACGTCCAGGGAAAGGTCGCCGTGGCGCAGGACTTCGGGCCCCGACGCGACGGCGCGGCGGCACAGGTTCCGCACCCGCGCGATCAGCTCGGCGACGGCGAACGGCTTGCCGAGGTAATCGTCGCCTTCGGCCAGCCCGGCGACGCGGTCGGCGACGCTGTCGTGCCCGGTCAAGAACAGCACGGGAACCGTCCAGCCGGAATTCCGGTGGCCACGGACAAAGCCGAGGGAATCACCGTCCGGCAGTTTCCGGTCGAACACCGCGCAGTCGTAGGAATTGACGAACAATGCTTCGTCCGCGGTCGCCAGGTCGGGCGCCGTGTCGACGGCGAACCCGGCGTCGCGCAACGCCAGCTCGACGGCGAGGCGGATGTCCTCGTCGTCCTCGGTGACCAGTACCCGCACGGGCACCGAGCCTAGCCGGGTCATGCCACGTGCACCCCTTGGTCACCCGGCCGGGAAACCCGCGCCCGGTACCGCCCGGGGCCGGGCGCGGTGAGCAGGTGGACGTCGACCAGCCGTTCCAGCAGCCGCCGTGCCTCGGCCTGGCCCACCCGCAGCCGCCGCGCGACCAGCGGGACGCCGACCTCGCGCGGCAGCCCGGCGAACGCGCGGAACGCCGTCCGCTCGGCCGGGGCGAGCCGCTGCAGGGACGCGTCGAGCCGGGCCGGGGCGACCTCCGCCGCGAGCCACGCGACGACGTCGGCGATCCGCCAGTGCGGCCGCGCGGCGAGCCGGTCGCCGGCCGCGCGCAGCAGATCCGGTAGCCCGCCGCAGAAAGCGAGCAGTTCGCCCAGCGGCCGGGCGTCGCCCGCACACGCGCGGACCAGCGCAGTGGCGGCTTCGTCGTCGAGCGGTGCCAGGGTCAGCCGACGCGCGCCGGGGACGTGCCAGCCGCCGTCGCGGGTCGTGATCAGCGTCCGGGCCGGGCCCGCGCCCGGCAGCAGCGGCGCGATCTGGCGCGCGCTGACGGCGTCGTCGAGGACCAGCAGGATCCGGCGGCCGGCGATCTCGGACCGCCAGAGCGCCGCGCGTTCACCGAGGTCGGCGGGAAGGGCGTCGACGCCGATCGCGCGCAGCAGCCGGGCGAGCACCGCGCCGGGATCGCCGCCGGCACCCAGCTCGACGTGGAACTGGCCGTCCGGGAACCGCTCGGCCAGCTCGTGCGCGAGCCGCACGGCCAGCGCGGACTTCCCCACGCCCGGCATCCCTTCGAGCAGCACGACCGGCTCGGGCGCGTCCCGCAGCAGCGCGAGTTCGGCGTCGCGGCCGGTGAAGCCGGGGACGTCCCGGGGGAGTTCGCGACGCGCCGGAGCGGGCCCGGACAGCGCCCGCCGGTAGGCCGCGGCCAGTCCAGCGCCGGGCTCGACGCCGAGTTCCGCGGCGAGCACCCGCCGCGCGTCGCAGTACGCCGAGAGCGCCTCGCCCCGGCGGCCGGCGGCGGTGAGCGCGTCGACCAGGAGCGTCCACGCGCCTTCGCGCAGCGGGTCCTCGGTGACCAGTTCCCGAAGCAGCACAACGGCTTCACCCGCGCGCCCGGCCGCCTGCCGGGCGCGGGCCAGCAGCTCCCGCAGCTCCCAGCGCAGCTCGCCGAGCCGGACCGCCGCCGCGGCCGGCGGCTTCCCGGCCACCCCCTCGAACGGCCGCCCGCGCCACAGCGCGAGCCCCCGTCCCGCCAGCGCGGCGGCGGTCTCGTGCTCCCCCTCGGCCAGCGCGGCTCCCGCCCGCGCGGCCAGGTCGGCGGCCAGGTCCGCGTCGAGCTCCCCGGGCTCGACGCGGATCCGGTAGGCACCGGGCCGGTGCTCGATGCGCCCGCCGTCGCCCGGCGCCGGCAGGACCCGCCGCAGGCGCCAGATGTAGGTCTTGAGGTTGGCCTCGGCCGACGCGGGCGGGCGGCGGTCCGCCCAGGTCGCGTCCACCAGCTCGTCGACGCTCACCCAGGCGCCCGCGTGCCGCAGCAGCGTCGCCAGCACGGTGACCGGCTTGCCCGGCCCGAGCTCGAGCGCCGCGCCGTCGCGGCCACGCGCCGTCACCGGCCCCAGCACCTGGAAGAGCACCTTTTCCCCCTCGCGGTCCGGGCCGTCCGGCCCGTTGTGCCACCACCGTGCCGCGGCCCGCATGAGGTTTCGATGACATGATCGGCCGGTGAGCCGGGTGCTGGTGGTGGAGGACGACGAGGACCTGCGCACGGCCGTCGCGGTCGAGCTGCGGGCGGCCGGGTTCGACGTCGACGAGGCCGGCGACGTCGCGAGCGCCGACACGGCGTTCGCGCGCCACGCCTACGACTGCGTGGTTTTCGACCGCAAGCTGCCCGACGGCGATTCGCTCGGCTACATCGCCGAGCGACGGCGAACCGGCTGGACGGTCCCGGTGCTGTTCCTGACCGGCCACGCCGGGGTCGCGGACCGCGTCGCCGGGTTCGAGAGCGGCGCCGACGACTACCTCGGCAAGCCGTTCGCGGTGGCCGAGCTGACCGCCCGGGTGCACGCGCTCTGCCGCCGTCCGGCCACCCGGCCGCCGGTGCTGCGGGTGGCCGACCTCGAGGTCGACACCGCCCGCCACGAAGCCCGCCGCGGTGGCGCGCCGCTGGCGTTGAGCGCCCGCGAGTTCGCCGTCCTGGAGTTCCTGATCTCGCGGCCCGGCCGGGCCGTCGCCCGCGCCGACCTGGTCGAACACTGCTGGGACGCCGCAGCCGACCCGATGTCCAACGTCGTCGACGTCGTCATCCGCCGGATCCGCCGCAAGCTCGGCGAACCGGATCTCGTGCACGCCGTCCGCGGGCTCGGCTACCGGCTCGGGGCACCGGCGTGAGCGCGACGTCCGCGGCCCGGCTGCGCCGCCTGCGCTGGCTGCTCGTCTGGCTGTTCACCGGGCTCAACGCGGTCGGGCTCATCCTCTACTGCTGGCTGCTGGTCCGCGACGACGGCCGCAGCCGCGACCTCGCCCTGGACGCCCAGCTCCAGCGCGTCACCTCGACCGTTACCCGGCTGATCCACTACGACGGCGCGATCGTCACGGCCGACGTCGCGCGCGACCCGATGAACGCCGGCTGCCCGCAGTTCGCCGTGCTGCCCGGCGCCGACGTCCGGTTCACCGGCTACCAGTCGGCGCGCACCTGCGTCGCGGTCGACAACGCGACGCTGACCGGGCTCGCGCGCCAGGCCACCGAATCGGGGACGCTGCTGAGCGGCACGGTCCAGGGCGGCGACGGCCTGGTCCGGGTGTGCGCGCAGCCGTTCCTCGAGCCGGGCGGCCGGTACGTCGGCGCGGTCGTGGCCACCCTCGACGCCCAGGAGTCGGCCGACGCGCACGACGAGCGCGTGCTGCTGCTCATCGGCGGGTGCGTGCTGCTCGTCGGCGTCGCCGGGGTCGCGGGGTACCTGATCGCCGGGCGGGCATTGCGGCCGGCCACGAAAGCCCTGGCGCAGCAGGAAATCCTCATCGCCGAGACCGCGCACGACCTGCGGACGCCGGTCGCGGCCCTGCGCGCGCTGGCCGAGACGGCGTTGCGCAACCCCGCGCACAGCGCCGACCTGCTGCCGCGCACCGTGCGGCTGGCCGGGCGGATGGGCGAGATCATCGACGGCCTGCTCGTCCGGGCCCGGTTGTCGGCGGGCGCCGACCAGCTCGCCGTCCGGCGCGTCCGGCTCGACGAGCTCGTCGCCGGCGTCGTCCGCGAAACCCCGGCCGAGGGCGGCGAAGTCACGCTCACCGCGGCCCCCACCGAGATCGACGCCGACCCGGTCCTCGTGCAGCGGGCCATCGCGAACCTGCTCGACAACGCCCTGCGCTACGGCCACGAGCCCGGCGCGCGGGCGGTCGTGCACATCACCGTGGCGGGCGGCCGGGTCACCGTCGCCGACCACGGCCCCGGCGTCGACGCGGCCCGCGCGGAAGCGGCGTTCGAGCAGTTCACCGGCGAGGGCTCGTCGAGCGGGCTCGGGCTGTCGATCGTGCGGTGGGTCGCGCAGGCCCACGGCGGCGAGCTGCGCGTCTACAACGCCGAGCAGGGCGGCGCGATCTTCGAGCTGGTGCTGCCGCTCAGCGCACCGTGAACGGCGCCCACGGCGGCAGGCTCAGCGGGCCGTCGCCGGTGTCGTAGGCCAGGTAGGCGAAGTAGCGGCCGGGCGCCGGAAACGCCGTGGTGACCACGAAATCGGCGGCCGACGGCGTCAGCGGGAAGTCCGGGCGGGCCGGGAAGTCGTGGAACGCGCCGCGGTCGTCGCGGATCTTCACCACGAGCGTCCGCAGCCGGACCGGGCGATCGCCCGCGACGCGCACGCGGGCGGTGACCGGCTGCCCGGCGACGGGCGTGGCCGGCTCGAGCGTCACCGAGCCGACGACCGTCAGCGGGCCGGCCCCGGCGGTCACGGGCAGCACCGGATCGTCGGCGGCGCGGGCGAGCGCGAAGGTCAGCAGGCCGGTCAGCGCCGGCACGGCCAGCAGCCCGGCCACCGCCGTGACCGGCCGGTTCGCCGCCATCCGGCCCCCTCGGTGTACGCGGAATGGACCCGGACTGTATCCGATGGCTTACGCTGAGCGGGTGCAGGGAAGTGGCGTGAAGGGTGGCGCGCCGCGGGGGGCCGGCCGGGGTTTGCGGTCGAGACTGCCCGTGGCGCTGGTCGCGATCGGCGGGGTCGCGGTGGTCACGTTGGCGCTCACGGGAGCCGTGAGCCCGACGTCCGGCCTGTCGTTTTCGCCGTCCGGGCACTGGGTGGTCAACCCCGGGCTCGGGCTCGTGCTGCACGTCAACGGCGCTTCGCGCAGCGTCGACGCGAAGGCCGCCGTGCCCGGCCTCGCACCGGGGGATTCCGTGGTGCAGGGGGATTCCAGCGGGTACGTCGTCGGGCCGTCGCAGGCGACGCAGTTCGGCAAATCCGACCTCGCGGTGACCGGCAGCACCCCGCTCCCGGTCACCGGGGAACACCCGGTGCTGCTCGAAACCGACGGCGGGCCCTACCTCGTCTTCCGCGACGCCGGCAGCGTCGTGCGGCTCGGTGACACCATGACCGTCGTTCCCGCGGGCGGGAAGCTCGGCGATCCGGTGGCCGCGAAGGACGGCACGGTGTGGGTCAACCGCGTCGACACCGGCTCGGTCTGCGACCTGCCGAAGGCCGCCGATCAGCTCGTCTGCCCCGCCGCGGCGCCGCCCGGGCACGCCGGCGCCCTCACCCTGGTGGGGGAAAAACCGGTCTTCGTCGACACCACGGCCGGCACGTTCAGCGCGGTCGGTCCCGGCGGTCTCGAACCGGCCGTCGCGCTCGGCGTCGACGTCCCGCCCGGCGCGCGCGTCGCGGGCTCGGACGCGCAGGGCCGCGTCGCGATCTTCGACCCGTCCGCCAACCGGTTGCACCTGGTCGACACGGCCGCGCTGACCCGCGACCGGCCGGGCGTCCCGCCGATCACCGTCGACGTCCCGCCGGGCGACTACGCGACCCCGGCCGCCACCGGCGACACCGTCGCGCTGCTCGACAAGCACGGCCGGACGCTGCGCACCTACGGCGCCGACGGCCGCGGCCGCGACGTCACGCCGATCCCGGCCGAGCCGGGCGATCCGCGGCTCAGCAAGGGCGAGGACCAGCGGCTCTACATCGACGGCGACGCCGGCAAGCACGTCGTGGTCGTCGACCCGGACGGCTCGGCCGCCGACGTCCCGGTCGTCGCGGACCCGCCGAAACAGCCGCCGCCGGTCGCACCGCCGCCGGTCACGCCGACCCCGCCGCCGTCCTCCGGCCGGCCGGATCCGCCGCGGCCGCCCGCGCCCCCGAAGCCGGCTTCGACGCGCCCCGCGGCCCCGCCGTCGCGAACCACACCACCGGCACCGCCCGCACCACCTGCCTCGCCGCCGGTGGTCGCCGCGCCCGCGACACCGCCGGGCGTGCCGGGCGGGCTGTCCGCCTCGGTCAGCGGGTCGACCGCGGCGGTCCGCTGGTCGGCCGCGGCTCCGAACGGCGCCGCCGTCACGGCCTACCACGTCAGCTGGGCCCGCACGGACGGCTCGGGCGCGGGCTCGCTCGACACGGCCGGCCGCTCCGCGTCCATTCCGGGCCTGGTGGCGGGCGCGACCTACCGCGTCCAGGTCGCGGCGCAGAACAGCGCCGGGCGGGGCGCGGCGGCGTCGACGACCTTCACGCGGGCGGCGCCGAAACCGACCGTCAAAGTCAGTCAGGGGACCCGTCCCCAAGGTGCTGATCGAAACTGTGGCGAGTCCGAGGACATCCCGGACTGCGCGTACATGCACGTGGTGCTGACCGGGTTCGAACCGAACACGACCTACCACCTCATGCCGCACGCGACCAACGACGGCTACAGCAACGACGGCATCGACAAGACCACTGACAAGAACGGATCCTTGACCGTGAACTCGTTCTACTACTACGCCGTGGGTTACACGGTGTGGGTGACGGTCGGCTCGGTCAGCTCCAACCGCCTCGTCTGGCGGGCGTCTTGAGCGCTCGCGCCGCCGAGGTCTACCGCGCGATCGCCGACAACGTCAGCCAGGTCGTGCGCGGCAAGCCGGAGCTGATCCGGCTGACCGTCGCCGCGTTGTTCGCCGAGGGGCACCTGCTGCTGGAGGACGTCCCGGGCGTCGGCAAGACGACGCTGGCGCAGTGCCTCGCGCGCAGCGTCGGCGGGACCTGGCACCGCATCCAGTTCACGCCGGACCTGATGCCGGGCGACATCACCGGCGTCACCGTCTACCGGCAGAAGGACGAGGACTTCGTCTTCCACCCCGGCGGGGTGTTCGCGAACGTCGTCGTCGCCGACGAGATCAACCGCGGCACGCCGAAGACGCAGTCGGCGCTGCTCGAGGTGATGAGCGAGCAGCGGGTCACCGTCGACGCCGTCGGGCACGACGTGCCGCGCCCGTTCCTCGTGGTGGCGACGCAGAACCCGATCGAGATGGAGGGCACCTACCGGCTGCCCGAGGCCCAGCTCGACCGGTTCCTGATGCGGCTGACCGTCGGCTACCCCGACCTCGCCTCGGAGGTCCTGGTGATCATGAGCGAGGCGGCCGGGGTGAGCCCGCGCGACCTGCCCGCGGTCGTCGACCTGCCGACCGTGACGGCGGCGATCGCCGAGGTCCGGGCGTCCCACGTGGACCGTGGGGTGTGCGAGTACGCGGCGCGCCTGGCGGCGGCCACCCGCGGTCACCCGTCCGTGCGGTTCGGCGCCAGCCCGCGCGGCAGCATCGCGCTGGTCCGCGCCGGGCAGGGGCTGGCGGCCACCGCCGGCCGCGCCTACGTCACCCCGGACGACATCAAGGACGTCGCGATCCCGGTGCTCGCGCACCGGCTGGTGCTCACCGCCGAGGCCGAGCTGGGCCGGCGCGGCGCCGACGAGATCGTGCGCGAGGTGCTCGACGCCGTCCCGGCACCCGGGCCGCTGCCCGTCGCCGCGCGGTGAACGTGCGGCTCACGCCGCGTGGCGTGGCCTTCCTCGTCGTCTCGCTGCTGCTCTTCGGCGGCGGCCAATGGGGTGGGTACCCGCTGCTGCGGGCGCTCGGCGCGGCCGGCCTCGGTGCGGTCGCGGCGGCGATCGCGCTGACCGCGCGCCGGGTCCGGGTCGACGTCACGCGGGCGGTGCACCCGGACCGCGTCGAACGGGGTGAACCCGCGCTGGCCCGGCTGACCGCGACGGCGCCCGGCCGGCGGCAGAGCGGGTGCTACGCCACCGACCGGGCCGGCCGGTTCCGGCGGACCGTGCGGATCCCGCCGCTGCACCCCGGCGTCAGCCGGACCCTGCACTACGAACTGCCGACGTCGGTGCGCGGGCGCCAGACCGTCGGCCCGCTGAGCCTGCACCGGGCGGACCCGTTCGGGCTGGCGCGCAACCGCGTCGCGACCGGCGAAACCGCGACGTTGTGGGTGCACCCCCGCCGGTACGCGGCCAAGGCGCCGTCCGCGGGCAATCCGCGTCACCACCACGAAGGCGTCACCTCCGACGACTCCCTGCGCGGCTCGACCGACCTGCAGGAGATCCGCGAGTACCAGCCCGGCGACGAGGTGCGGCACCTGTACTGGAAGGCCACGGCGCGCACCGGCCGGCTGATGGTGCGCGACTACGCCGACCCGGAGCAGCCGCGGTTCACCCTGCTGCTCGACACCCGCCGGGACGTCTTCGGGCCGGAGCTGTTCGAGGAAGCCGTCGACCTCGCGGCGTCGCTGCTGGTGGCCGCCGCTCAGGCCGGCCGGCACACGCGGCTCGTCACGCCCGGAGGCACGGATCGGCCGTCCGCGGGCGGCATGGCCGCGGTGCTGCCCCTGCTGGACGAGCTCTGCGAACTCCGTCAGTCCGAAGTGGACACGGCGTTGGTGCCGGCCGGCCTGCTGCACGGGTCGGGTGGCGGCTGCCTCGCGGTCGTCACGGCGACGGCGGACCCGTCGACGCTGGCCGAACTGCGGCCGCGGTACCGCGTGGCGTACGTCCTCGAACTCGGCCCGCCCGCGCCGCCGCGCGCGGGTTCCGGCGTCCTGGTGCTCCGCGCGGGGCAAGCTCGCGAAGCCGTCGCGCGGTGGAACGAGGTCGCGTGACGACCCGGTTGGCCGTGGTGGCGGCCGTCGCCGTCGCGGGCCTGCTGTTCGGGCCGGTGTTCGGCTGGACGCCGCTGCTGCTGCCGGTGCTCGTCACGGCGGCCGTGCTGTTCGGCGTCGCGCAGCTGTGCGAACTGCGGCCCGGGCCGGCGACCTGGCGCCCGGTGCTGCTGGTCGTGGCGGGCCTGCTCGCGGTCGTCGGGACGGTGCTGGTCCCCATGTCCTTTGTGGACATTCCCGGTGCGCTCGGCACCGGCGTCACGCGGTCGTGGCGGCTGGTGCTGCAGTCGACGTGGCCCGCCCGGCCCGAGCCCGCGCTGCTGGTGTTCGTGCCGCTGCTGGTGGTGCTCGCCGGGACCGCGGCGCTGGAACTGCTGGCGCGCCTGCGCCGTCCGCTGCCCGCGCTCGCGCCGAGCGCCGTGGTCCTGGTGCTCAGCCAGCTGTTTTCGGCGGCGACCGGGCTGACGGCGTTGGTCGCCGCGGTCGCGTACTTCGCGTGCGTGCTGACCGCGTGTGTCACCGCGCGGGCCGGCGCGGTGGCGGTCCCGGTGACGGCGTTGGTGGCGGTGGTGCTGGCCGGAAGCCTGCCTTCGGCGGCGGCGTATTCGCTTCAGGAGCAGGAGGTGCCGCGCGTCGACGTCCGCACGGGCAGCCCGCTCGACGAGATCGCCGCCCGGCTCGCGCGGCCCGGCGAGCCGGTGTTCGACGTCCGCGGCGCGAGCCCGGACCGGTGGCCGCTGGTGGTGCTCGACGCCTTCGACGGCGTCGAGTGGACGGCCGGCCACGACTACCGCCGGCTGGGCCGCGAACTGGCACCGCCGCCCGCGGTGCCGGTGCGGCGGGACAGCGCGGAGATCAGCGTCCGGCCCGGGCAGGGCCCGTGGCTGCCTTCGCAGCCGCTGCCCGCGGCCGTGACCGGCGCCGATCCGCTGGTGGAGGCGGCCGAGGGGTCGCTGCTGGCACCGGTTCCCGACGCTCCCACGACGTACTCACTGAGCTGGTGGACGCCCGAGGTCTCCACCGCGGCCCAGCTGGACGGCGCCGCGCCGGGCGGGCTGGCCGACGTCGGCGCGGTCCCGGACGGCATCCCGGAGCTGGCCGCGCAGGCGGTGCACGGCCTGCGTCCGACGTTCGAGAGCGCACTGGTTCTGGAGCGTTTCTTCCGCGACGGCTACCGCCGCGCGACGGGCACCGCGCTGCCCGCCGGCCACGGCTGGCCGCAGCTGCGGGATTTCCTGCTGGTCACGAAGAGAGGAACAAGCGAACAGTTCGCGGCGGCGTACGTCGCGCTGGCGCGCATCCTCGGCATCCCGGCCAGGCTGGTCGTCGGCTACCGCCCCCCGCCGGGCGCGACGACGGTGCGCAACGGCGACGTCCTGGCGTGGCCGGAGGTGGCGGTGACGGGCGTGGGCTGGGTCCCCCTGGACCCCAGCGGCTCGGCTTCTTCGGCTACGGGTTTGGCCGCCATGACCGACCGGGCGCGGGCCGCGTTGCCGCCGTCGCAGGAGCTGAAGGACCCGCCGGTGGCCCCGCCGACGGCTGTGAGTTCCCCGTCTCCGGTCTCCGGTTCTTTCACGTTCCCGTTCGGTGTCTTCTTCGTGGGTCTGGGCCTGCTTCTGGTGCTGTGGCTGGTGGGCGTTCCGCTGGCGAAGACACTGCGGACTTGGCGACGCCGTTCGCGGCCCGGAGCCGGGGCGGTGCGGGGGGCGTGCGAGGAGGTCCGCGACCGCTTGCGAGACCTGCGGGTCCCGCTGCGGCCGGGGATGACGCTCCGGGACTACGCCGGGTTGGTCCCCGCCGCCGGGGGCGGTCTCACGGAGCTGAGTTCCATTGTGGACAGTGCTTTGTGGTCTGGTAGCCCGGCGGGCGACGAGGGCTCCCGAGCCTGGGCGGCGGTTCGCGCGGTACGCGCCGGGCTGCGGGGCAGTGGTTTTGTGGCCCGGGTACGGGGTGCGCTGAACCCGAGGTCGTTGTTCACGCGGGGTTGACGCTCACCGGCCGCAGGTGGCGCCGCGGAGGGGCTGGGGCTGGCTCTCCACGGTGTGGGTCCCGTCGGTGGCCTGAACCAGGAAGCAGTACTTGCGCCCCGGATCGACGGGGATCCGCAGCGTGCGATTCCGGTCGGCGTACCGGGTTTTCGCCGGTTCACCTTCGGCCGCCACGATGACCGCGAACTCCAGGGTGCCCGTCGCATGCCAGGCGAGGTCGACGTAGCTGCCGCCGTCGGCCGGGGGATCGAGCACCAACGCCGGACCGCTCGCACTGCTGGCGGCCGCAGAGCTGGCCGCGGGCGCCGCCGGCGGCGCCGGGGTGAGCGGGGCCGGATCGTCACGCAGCAGGACGACGGCCACCACCACGACAACCGCGACCAACGCGGGAACGCCGAGCAGCACCCCGAGCCGCCCACTACGCCGAGGCCGCGAGGCCGGCCCGGAGACGGCGACGAGCGAACGCCCGGATTCACCCCGGTCCCTGCCGAACGCCCGGGCGGAGTCGCCACGGTCCCCAGTGAGTGCACCACGGTCGCCGCCGGGCGCCCGCCCTGGTTCCGGACCGGAACCGGCGGCTGAGCGGTCGGATTCGAACCGGTCGCCGTTGAACGAGCGGGTGAGTGCGCCGCGGTCGCCGCCGGGCGCTCGGCCTCGCTCCGGACCGGATCCGGTAGCCGAGTGGGTGGAGTCGGCTCGGTCGCCAGTGAACGATCCGGTGTGTGCACCACGGTCGCCGCCGGGCGCTCGGCCCGGTTCTGGACCGAATTCGGCGGCCGAGCGGGCAGATTCGCCGCGGTTGCCAGTGAACGAACCGGTGAGTGCGCCGCGGTCGCCGGTTGGTTCGGCTGGTGTCTGGCCCGGTTCCCCGCCGAACCCGGAGGACGTGCGGCCGAAGTCAGGCTGCTCGCCCGCGACCGAGCGCCCGAGCCCGAAACCGTTCTGATCCCCGGCGAACGAGCGGCCCGGCCCGGCAAGCGGTCCGCCCAAGGTCGGAGCCGCTGTGCCGCTCGGCCTCTGCGTCACCGGGGTTCCCGGCGTCGAAGCCTGGTCCGCCGCCAACTCCGCCAAGCGCCCGGCGACGTACGCGGCGTCGATCGGCCGGTTCGCCGGGTCGGGCGAAAGCAACCCCGTCACCAGGTTCTCCAGCCCCGGCGGCAGGTCCGGCCGTCCGATCGGCGCCGGAAAGCCGTGCAGGATCCGTAGTACGTGGTCCGGCGAGCCGTCGCCGGAGAACGGTGGCCGGCCCGTTGCCGCGTAGTACAGCAGCGCTCCCAGGCCGTACAGGTCCGCGCGCTCGTCGGTGATCGCGTCGCGGACCGTTTCCGGGGCGCGGAATCCCAGCGCCGATGTCTCGCCGCCGAACGCTGTTCGCAGGGCCAGGCCGGCGTCCGTCAACACCGGTTCGCCGTCCGGGCGGAAGAGGACGTTCCCGGGGGTGAGACCGCCGTGGACTACGCCCGCCGTGTGGATGGCTGCCAGAGCCGTGGCCAAGGCCTCGCCCAGGGCCGTTGTGTCCGCCGCGTCCAGGGGGCCCAGGTCCGCCAGGGACTGTGAACACAACGGCAGCCGCAACACCGCGCGGCCATCCGGCAACGCGTCGATGTCCGGGAGCAGTACGGAAGTGCCCCGCAGCCGGGCCAGTTCGCGCTCCAGCGCACTCCGCGTCGGGCGGTCCAGCGGGCCGGGGAAGATCTTCAGTGCGAATGCCGTGTCCCCCTCGACACCCGCGTAGACCTCGGCGACCGGTCCGGTCCCGACCAGCACCAGGTCGTCGAACGGCGTGTCGATCGTCATCGTGAGCGCGGTCCCCCGGGGTCGTGCGAAAGTTTCACCCCGAATTCTCCCACGGCGACCCCCGTGCGCCATACCGTCCACAGTGGTCGATCAAGAGTCCGGTTTGTCGGGTATGCGCACCCCGGAAAACGCGGTTTCGAGGTAGCAATCTGCACTTTTCTGGCTTCTTCTTGCCCTTCTGCACAACACATTCGAGTTAACGGGGACACCGGAAGTGGCCTCTGTGAGGTCCATGTATGCTCCGGTGTCGCTTGACCGGGTGATCAGTCACCCGAATTGGTGGCCGTCGTGATCGGGGCTGGTCTCACGCGGTCATTGACTTCGTGATTCGGGCTTGGATAGGAGATTTATGCAGGTCAGGTCAGGACTCGTGCGTGGCGGGATCGCGGCTCTCGCCGCGGCCGCCGCTGTCATGGTCGGCGCTCCGGCCGCCCTCGCCGACGACGGTGCCGCTCACGGCCGGGTCGACGGAAACGGTGGCACCGTCGGTTACCGGCTCAACCTCGGGAAGGGCGGCGACTACATCGCCGAGCTGTTCTCGATGAAGCTGTCCGACGGCAGCACCCTCAAGCTCTACTGCGTGCAGATCACCGTCGGCCTGCGGACCGACGTCGACATGGTCGAGCGCCCGTGGAACAAGTACCCCGCCAAGGGCCCGTTCAACGAGAACAGCCCGAAGATCAACTGGGTCCTGCACCACGGCTACCCGGGCACCGGCCTCGACGCGCTCGGCAGCGCGCTGGGCAAGGCGGGCGTCACCGTCCACGGCGGCGTCTCCGAGCGTGAGGCCATCGCCGCGACGCAGGCCGCGGTGTGGCACTTCAGCGACGGCGTGAACCTCGACGCCACCAAGCCGCTGGCCGAGGAGAACTCGGCCGACGCCAACGCCGACGTCGCCGCGCTGTACGGCTACCTGACCGGTGACCAGAACAAGGGTCTCGCCGCGCAGCCGAAGCCGACGCTGAACGTCGCCGCGGACAAGACCGAAGGCACCGCGGGCAGCAAGATCGGCCCGTTCTCGGTCGCGACCTCCGGTGACATCACCGCGCTGACCAGCCAGCTGCCCGACGGCGTCAAGATCACCGACGCCGACGGCAAGGAGCTGAAGGCTTCGGACGTCAAGGACGGCACCAAGCTCTACGTCGACATCCCGGCCGGCACCAAGCCGGGCAAGGGCGCCTTCGAGCTCAAGGCCAGCGGTGAGCTGGACACGGGCCGTCTGTTCGTCTCCGAGAACTACGCGCGGCAGCCGGCCCAGTCGCTGATCGTCGCCGACTCGGAGAAGACCGAGGTGACCGCGAACGCGGCCGCCAGCTGGACCGAGGCCGGCGCGCCGGCCACGAGCCCCGCGCCGACCACCCCGGCCGGTTCCCCGGGCGGTGGCGGCGAGCTCGCCAACACCGGTGTCGACGCGGCCGTGCCGTTCACCGTCGGCGGCCTGCTGCTCGGTGGCGGCGCGCTGATGCTGCTGGTGAGCCGTCGCCGCAGCCGTGCGTGAGCTGAACTGAGCTGAACCGAACGAAGCGGGGCCGGTCCACAGTGGACCGGCCCCGTTTTCGCACCCGACGAACGGATTGCGACCTTCGGGGCGAAAGCGGCGAACCGTGCACGCAGTGGTCTAGACTTTTCCGCCGACCGGCGAAGGGACGAGACCATGCGCGGTACGACCGTTCCGCCCGGGACGCCGTGTCCCTCGCCGCGCGCGGGGGAGCTGCCGGTGCACCGGCTGGAGCTGCCGGCGCCGCACGCGGTGCCGTTCGCCGTCGGGACGTTCGACACGATCGGGCCGCTGTCGCGCGCGGAGTTCCCGCACCGGCACACCTTCCACGAGCTCGTGCACGTCACCGGCGGCACCGGGACGCACGTCGTCGACCTGGCCCGCTGGCCGCTGCGGCCGCCGCACCTCGGCGTCATCGCCGCCGGCCAGGTGCACCACTGGGCCGGCGTCCGGGGCCTGTCCGGGCACGTCGTGCTCTTCACCGACGACTTCCTGCTCGACTACCCGGCCGACCGCGAGCTCCTGCGCCGGCTGGGCGAACGGCCGTGGCTGGAGCTGGACGACCGCGCCGACGCCGACGTCACGCGGCTCGTCACCGAGCTGGAGGCGGAACACCGCCGCGGCGCGGACTCGGTGGTGCGGGCGCTGCTGCACGTCCTGGTGGTGCGCGTGGGACGCCTTCCCGGGACGCCGGACGCGCCGCCCGTGCGCGCCGGGGCGGTGGCGGCGGAGTTCGCCCGGCTCACCGGACGCGCCGACCTCGGGCTGTGGTCGGTGCACGCGCACGCCGAACGCATCGGCGTCACCCCGGGGTACCTCACGGAAGCGGTCAAGGCCGCGACCGGCCGCACGGCCGCGCAGCTCGTGCGGGAGGCGCGGGTCCGGGAGGCCAAGCGGTTCCTGCTCCGGACGGACCTGACCGTCCGGCAGGTCGCGAGCCGCGTCGGGTTCGCCGATCCGGCGTACTTCTGCCGGTTCTTCCGGCGGGAGACCGGGCTGAGCCCCGGCGACTTCCGCCGCACCGGCGAGAAGCACCACGACTGACGGCGCCAGTCCATCGTCGGCGGCCCGGGGCGCTCCTACCGTCGAGAGCATGGACGAAGAGACCAAGCTGAGCCGCAAGACGGTGCTGCGGGCCGCGTTGGCCGCCGGTGTCGCGGCGCCCGTCGCGCTGCTCGGCGGCCCCGCGCTCGCCCGCACCGCGGCCGTGGGCGGCCAAGCGCCGGAGCTGACGCCGTCGTGCCACGACGACGACGATCCGACGCCTGAACAGACCGAAGGCCCGTACTTCAAGCCGAATTCGCCGGAGCGGACCTCGCTCGTCACGCCGGGAACCCAGGGCACGCGGCTGACCGTGACGGGTTACGTCTTCGGGCTCGCGTGCCTGCCGGTGAACCGCGCGCTGCTGGACTTCTGGCAGGCGGACGTCAACGGCGCCTACGACAACACCGGCTTCACCTTCCGCGGCCACCAGTACACCAACGCTCAAGGCGCGTTCACGCTTTCGACGATCGTGCCCGGCCTCTACCCGGGCCGCACCCGGCACATCCACGTGAAGGTCCAGGCGCCGGGCCGGCCGATCCTGACCACGCAGCTGTACTTCCCGAACGAGCCGCGCAACAACACCGACACGATCTTCGACGCGCGGCTGCTGATGACCGTGCGGGACAACGGGAGCGCGAAGGAGGCCGCGTTCGACTTCGTGCTGAACGTGCCACAGACGCCGACCACCACCGGCACGCCGCCGACCACGTCCACGACGTCGACGCCGCCCGGCGGCACCACCTGGGCGGCGGGCACCGCCTACGCGGCCGGCGCCCGCGTCACCTACAGCGGCCGGGATTACGTGTGCTTACAGGGGCACACGGCCCAGCCGGGCTGGGAGCCCCCGAACGTCCCCGCGTTGTGGCGGACGGCCTGAGGCTCCCAGTGTGGGGCGTGAGTGCGTAACGGTGTTCTAGCACTGTTACGCACTCACGACCGGGGGTCAGCAGTAGAGGTTGGCGCCGGGGTCGACGCCGAGGACCGAGCTGATCGAGCGGTACTTGGAGACGCGGCTCTCGACCTGGGCCGGGTTGCCGCCGTTGCACTCGATCGAGCCGTTGATGCTGCGGATGGTCTCGCCGAAGCCGCGGCCGTTGACGATCGCGTTGTGCGGCGTCATCGTGCCCGGGCCGGTCTGGGTGTTCCAGTACCAGAGGCCGGTCTTCCACGCGACGGCCGAGTTCTGCTCGACCTGCCAGGGGTTGCCGAGCAGGTCGATGCCGAGCGCGTCACCCGCGGCCTTGTAGTTGAAGTTCCAGCTGAGCTGGATCGGGCCGCGGCCGTAGTACGCCGCCTGGCCGGCCGGGCAGCCGTAGGACTGGCTGTAGTCGCAGTAGTGCGGGTAGTTGGCCGTGTTCTGTTCGACGATGTAGACGAGGCCGCCGGTCTCGTGGTCGACGTTGGCCAGGAACGCGGCCGCCTCCTGCTTCTTCACCGTGTCACTGCCCGTGTTCGCGAAGCCGGGGTAGGCGGACAGCGCCGCGGTCAGGCCGCTGTAGGAGTAGAAACCGTTGCGGCCCGGGAAGATCTGGTTGAACTGCGCTTCGCTGACGACGAACGAGCCCGGGTTGCCGGGGTTCGTGCCGCCGCCGTCGCAGCTGTAGGGCTCCCAGTACCAGGTGCTGATGATCGGGTCGTAGCCCGGGTTCGCGTTCTTGGCGCGGTAGTAGCCGCCGTTGGTGTACTTGACGACCGCGCCGACGTCGTACCACTGGCCCGCGACCCAGTTGGGCGCGTTGCAGGTCGTCCCGCCGCCACCGCCGCCGTCGCAGCTGTAGGGCTCCCAGTACCAGGTGCTGATGATCGGGTCGTAGCCCGGGTTCGCGTTCTTGGCGCGGTAGTAACTGCCGTTGGTGTACTTGACGACCGCGCCGACGTCGTACCACTGGCCGGCGACCCAGTTGGGCCCGCTGCACGCCGCGGCGGCGGCCTGCGGGGCGGCGGTGGACAACGCGGGGACACCGAGCACGAGCGCGGCTGCGGCCGCAAAAGCGGAAATCACCGCGACAAGACGTCTTCTCAAGGCTCGCTCACTCCTTCGGCCACGACAGGGTCCGGACGTGGGGAGGCGTCCGGGTGTCGAAGAGGGGGTGCTCATCCGGCCGGGAAGAACGTGACACCAGTCACTAGAGCAGATTGGTCTAGTCCAGTCAAGAAACCCGGCCCGCGCGGGCAACGGGTGTGCGCGAACGGCCCTGGCATGATGCGGCCATGACCGGACATGTCACGCGCGCCGCCGCGGGCAGCGACGTCGGACGCCGCTACTCCGCCAACTTCGATGTCGTGCACCTGACCGAGGATCCGTTGCTCGCGGTGGTCGCCGACGGAATGGGTGACGGCGAAGGCAGCCGAATGGCCGGACGGACCGCGGTCGACGTCTTCGTCGCGGGCGCAGGTGATTCCGCGGACTCGTTGCGGGAAGCGGTCGCTTCGGCGCAACGGCAGGTGACCGAGTCCGGCGGCGGGCACTGGCTCGTCCAGATCGGCGACTCGCGGGCCTACCGGCTGCGCGACGGCCTGCTGGAGCTGCTCACCACCGACCACACGATGGCCTGGCTCGGTGCGGTCAACGGCTGGTACGCGTTCGACTCGCCCCAGGCGTCGGCCGCGCGGTACCAGCTGACGCGCTACATCGGGCACCCCGCGCACCCGGAGCCGGACGTGCTTAGCCTCGCGCTGCGCCCGGGCGACGTCCTGCTGCTGTGCAGCGACGGTGTCGCCGAGCAGGTGCCCTACGAGCGGATCCGCGAGATCCTCGGGCGGCTCGCGCCGCCGGACGAACAGGTCCGGCAGCTGCTGGCCGTCGCGGAGGAGGCGGGCGGCCAGGACAACGCGACGGCGGTCGTCGTCCAGGTGGCCTAGCTCTCCCTCGTCACAGCGAACGCGGGCCGCACGGTGTTCTCGAAGCGGGTCGTGGCGCTGATCCGGTCGCCCGCGAGCGTGAGGACGTACGGGCCGGTGGCGTGCCGGACGCCGGTGGCGGCGCGCAGGTAGGACCCGAACGCCGGCCGGCCGTTGGCGCGGGTGGGCACGAGACGGTCGTGTCCAGTACGCCGGGCGCCCGCTCGCCGCGCGAAGCGTGCTCAGGCACCGGTTGGTGGCGATCCGGTAGAGCGAGGCGCGGCCGTCGAAGCCGCCGAGCGGCCGGCCATGGGGAAGATCGTCATCAGCGAGAACGTGTCGCTCGACGGGGTCGTCCAGGACCCGGTCGGGCCGGCGAGGACCGCGACGTCCAGTGCGGTTGCCGGACACGCCCCTCGACGTGTCCGGCAAGTCCGCGGTCATCGCGTTTGCGGGATCCGCACCTTCGCCGGCGGCGCGAGCAGCAGCAGCCGCTGCAGCCGGGCGCGGCCCAGCCGGTGGAGCATCTCCCCGAGCTCCTCCGGCGCGATGCAGCTCTCGAGGTCGATCCGCGTCACGTGGATGACGCGGTCGATCTCCGTGACCGGGAGCCGTGCGCCGAACTCCCCGGTCAGCCACACCCCGACCTCGTCGACGACGTTGTCCGCCCGGTGGCTTCGTACGGTCATCGCTTTCCTCGTTTCGGCTCGCTGGGCACCCAGGTCGAGGCCGGGAAATGCCGGCCTGACGCGGGTTCGACGACCGAGTGCGGGAGCCATGACGCGGAACGGCGAAATTGGTCGCGAGAAAGCTTTCCGTGGTCGAGCGGGTGGGATCCGTGACGACCTGCGTCACTCACATGGGCGGAACTCCGACCCCAGTTGTCGGCCGATCGGGTGGAAATCCGGGGAACGTCCCCGATCGGCCGTACGTCCCAGGACGCTGGAGAGGTCTGGTGGGGTGCGGGTGTTCCCTTGCGGGACGCGGAAACGGAGACACGATCGATGGGCCGGTACGACCGGACCGACCTCGGGGCCTACAGCCTGGGCCTGCTCGACGACGCCGAGACGGCGCGGGTCGAGCGGCACCTGGCGTCGTGCCCGGACTGCCGCCAGGAGGTCCGGGAGTTCGAGTCCGTCCGCATCATGCTGGACAGCCTGGGGAAGTCCACTTAGGACACTCGTCGGAAACTGTCGGTGCCCGCCGCTAGCTTGCGGGCGTGACCGATGACCAGTTCCTGAGCCCGACCCGGGCCACCTACGCCATTGTCGCCGAGAACTACGGCGAGTTCGTGCCACCGGTGCGCGACGACATCGAGGACCGCGCGCTGCTGGCGGCGTTCGCCGACCTGGTCCGCGGCGGCCCGGTCGCCGACCTCGGCTGCGGCACGGGCCTGGTGACGGCGTACCTGGCGTCGCTCGGCGTCGACGTCTCGGGCATCGACCTGACGCCGGAGATGCTCGCGGTCGCCCGCCGCACCTACCCGGAGCTGCGGTTTTCCGAGGGCTCGCTGCTGGAACTCGATCTCCCGGACGGCGGTCTCGCCGGAGCGGTGGCGTGGTACTCGATCATCCACACCCCGCCGTCGCGGCTCCCGGTGGTGGCGGCGGAGCTGTTCCGGGTGGTGCGCCCGGGCGGCCACCTGCAGCTGGGGTTCCACGTCGGCGACCGGCGTCACCACCTGTCGCGCGGGTACGGGCACGAAGGGTTTTCGCTGGACGTCTACTGGCTGCCGGTGGACGAGGTCAGCGACCTGCTGAGCGCCGCGGGCTTCGAGATCCTGACCAAGGTGGTGCGCAACCCGGCAGCACGGGTGCCGCAGGGCAGGGTGCTGGCCCGCAAACCCCGCCTGACGTGCGGTGCGGGTCGAAGTCCGTGAATGCCACATTGACGGACACTAGGTCCCTCAATGTGGCATTCACGGACCTCGGAAGTGCGGGTCAGCGGGTCGCGGCGGCCTTGAGGGTGCGCAGCACCGGCGCCGTCTCCAGGGTCCGGATCTCCTCCAGTGAGCCCAGTCGTTCGGTCAGGTACCGGTGCAACGCCGCCGCGTCGGGGCAGAGTGCGTGGGCCACCAGGTTCGCCGGGCCCGTCGTGGCCAGGACCACCGCCAGTTCCGGGTGGGTCGCCAGCGCCCTCCCGACGCGCTCGACGTACGCCGGCGCCACCGACATCCACAGCAGCGCCTGCGTCGTCGCGCCGAGGACCGCAGGGCTGATCTCCAGGTCGAAGAACATCGTGCCGCCGGCCTGGAGGTCCGCCAGGCGGCGGGCGACCGTCGCCGGGGACCAGCCCGTGGCCGTGGCCAGCTCGGCCAGGCCCGTGCGGCCGTCGTGCTGCAACGCGGCCATCAAGGCGTCGTCATCCGGCGTCAACGGGCGGCCGGCAGCGGACGGGACCGGCGTCAGCGCCTCGATCTGGGCCGGGGACAACGTGGCCGTCCGGCCCGACCACGCCGTCGGGCCGCCGAAGTAGCGGTGCAGGACCTGGTGCGCCGACACCGCCGTGATGCTCGCCGTGCGCGGGATGTCACGCAGCAGCAGCGCGTGCGCGCCCACCGGGGTCTGGACGTTCACGCAGATCTCCGTGCCCCCGGACATCAGCTTGATCCACGCCGTGTCGGCGCGCCGCGCGAGCTGGTGGGCGAGGTCCTGCGCGGTGTGCGGGGTCGCCGTCAGCCGGACCATCCACTCGGCGTGCCCGGCGCGGTGCGGGTCCGGCAGGCCGACCACCCGCAGCGCGGCCTCCGCGCGGAGACGGCGGTAGCGCCGCGCGACGGTCTGCGCCGACACCCCGAGGACGTCGCCGATCTTCGTGAACGGCGCCCGGCCGTCGAGCTGCAGCGCGTGCACGAGGGCGTAGTCGACCTCATCCAAGGCGGTGGTCATATTTCTCATTCAAGCGCACCCGGTGGCAGAAATCAGCCAAGTCGAACCAGTACGTGGAACCAATCGACGCCCGGACCGCACAGTGGGCCCCATGCTGACCAAGACCCGCTGGGCCGCGCTCGCCGTGCTGCTCACCGCCGAGGCGATGAACCTGCTCGACGCCACGATCGTCCAGGTCGCCGGCCCGGTGATCCACGCGCACCTGCCCGGCCCCGCCGCCGACGTCCCGTGGTTCAGCGCGGCCTACACCCTGCCGTTCGCGGTCTTCCTGATCACCGGCGGCCGCCTCGGCGACGTCCTCGGCCGCGCCAAGGTCTTCAAGCTCGGCGTGACGGCCTTCGTGCTCGCCTCTCTCGCCTGCGCGGCCGCTCCCGGAGCGGGCTTCCTGATCGGGGCACGCGCGGTGCAGGGCGCGGCGGCGGCGTTGATCATCCCGCAGACCATCGGCCTGATCCGCGCGCTCTTCGACGGCGACGAACTCGCGAAGGCCCTCGGCACCATCGGCCCGGTGATGGGCCTGTCCGCCGTCTCCGGCCCGCTGCTCGGCGGCCTGCTGACGCAGGCGGTGTCGTGGCGGGCGGTGTTCCTGGTGAACGTCCCGCTCGGCCTCGCGGTGCTGATCGCGGCGAGGCTCCTCCGGGAGGACCGCGCCGAGACGCGGCCGAAGCTGGACGTCGCCGGCACCGTGCTCGTCGTCGCGGGCACTGCTCTCCTGGTGTATCCGCTGATCCAGCCCGGCGCGACGCCGTTGCTCGCGGCCGGCGCCGTGATCCTCGTGGCGTTCGGCTTCCACCAGCGCCGGACGCGCGCGCCGCTCGTCGAGCCGAGCCTGTTCGCCCACCGCGGGTTCCCGGCCGCGCTCGCCGGGTCGCTGCTGTTCTTCGCCGTGATGACCGGGCTGATGCAGGTGGTGCCGATGCAGCTGCAGCTCGGCCTCGGTGTGGACGTCCGCACGGCCGGGCTGACGCTGCTGCCGCTGTCGGCCGGGCTGGCCGCGTCGTCGTGGTTCGCCGGGACGTGGCTGGTGCCGAGGTTCGGCGCGCGCGTGATGTACGCCGGGCTGGCGCTGCTGCTGGCCGGGCTGCTCCTCGCCCTCGGCGGCTACCCGTGGCCGTTGCTCGGGGCGATGGCGTTGTGCGGCTTGGGGATGGGGACGTTCACGGTGCCGTTCTTCAGCACCGCGCTGCACCGCGTCCGGCCGCACGAGACGGGCTCGGCCGCCGGGCTGCTCAACGCCGTGCAGCAGCTCGGCGGCACGCTCGGCGTCGCGTTGCTGGGCGGGCTCTACCTGAGCAGCGGGACGGCGACCGCGGCGCTCGGCCTCGCGGCCGGGCTCACCGTGGCGGCCGCGGTCGCCGTGACTCCCATGCTCAGTGACATCCGGGGCGCCGCCGCGAGCCGGGGGCTTCGCCACCCGGACCCCCGAAAGCCTCAGTAGTCGTCGCGTCCGGTGAACTGCTGCTCCAGCAGCTCGGCCGCACCCGCGACGAGTTCCAGCGGGTCGATGAACTCGTTGATGTCCAGGTTGATCAAGGGCAGCGAGTGCCGCAGCACGATGTGGTCGCCCATCACCGCGACCCCGCCGACGATGGTCGACTCGCCGACCTCGGTGAGCACCGACAGCAGGTCGACCTCGTCGTGCCGGGCGAACGGCGTCGCGATCTGCACCCAGTCCTCGCGCTGGTCCAGGATCTCCCGGGCGATCACCATGATCTGGGCGCGGTTCTCGGTGTCCGGCTCGTCGCCGAAGATCAGCCGGATGCGGATCTCGTCGGGCTCGTCGCGCACCACCCGGTACGCCTGCCTGATGTACGCGACCAGGTCGCCCCACTCGGCCATCAGACGGCTCCGATCCGGTCGAGGTCGGCGAGCACGTCCGCCGGCAGCTCCAGGTCCGCGGCCGCGAGGTTCTCGCGCAGGTGCTCCGGCGACGACGTGCCCGGGATCAGCAGCATCGACGGCGACCGCTGCAGCAGCCACGCGAGCGCTACCTGCATCGGCGTCACGCCGAGACGGGCGGCGCAGTCGTCGAGCCGCCCCGACTGCAGCGGGCTGAAGCCGCCGAGCGGGAAGTACGGCACGAAGGCGATCCCTTCGGCCGCGCACTTGTTCACGAGCGGGTCGTTTTCGCGGTGCGCCAGGTTGTACTGGTTCTGGACGCACACGACCGGCGCGATCGCCTTGGCCTCGTCGAGCTGCTCCGCGGTCACGTGGCTGACGCCGAGGTGCCGGATCAGCCCTTTCTCCCGCAGGTCCGCGAGCACCCCGAACGGCTCGGCCAGCGACATCGCCACGGGGTAGCCGCCGGTGGCGTCGCTCAGCCGCAGGTTGACGACGTCGAGCGCGTCGAGGCCCAGGTTCCGCAGGTTGTCGTGCACCGCCTGGGTGAGCTCGCCGGCCGACAGCGCGGCCGGCCACCCCTTGTCCTCGCTGCGCCGCGCGCCGACCTTCGTGACCAGGTGGACGGCTTCGGGGTACGGGTGCAGGGCTTCCTTGATCACGGCGTTCACGGTGTGCGGGCCGTAGTAGTCGCTGGTGTCGATGTGCGTGACACCCGCTTCGACGGCCTCGCGCAGCACGGCGACCGCGGTGTCGTGGTCCTTCGGCGGTCCCCACACGCCGGGGCCGGCCAGCTGCATCGCGCCGTAGCCCATCCGGGTCACGGAAAGTTCGCCGCCGAGAAGGAAAGTACCGCCGGGATCGGACATGTCACTCCTTGCTGTAGGTGCCGCGAAGGAGTCTAGGGAGGATCCGGCTCAGCCGCAGACACCCTTGCCGCGCAGCACCCGAGTCACCGACTGCTGGACGCGCGTCTTCGGCAGCTCGCCCGAGGCGACGGCCTTCTCCAGCCGGTCCAGCACCTCGTCGACGCGGCCGCCGGAGGACCACAACGCCTGGTCCGCGCCGGCTTCCAGGGCCTTCAGGACGGCGTCCGGCAACGTGTACTGCGCCGTGATGGCCTTCATCGCGCCCAGGTCGTCGGTCAGGATCGGCCCGGTGAAGCGGAATTCGCCGCGCAGCAACTGGTAGGCGGGCGGCGAAAGTGACGCCGGGACGCCGTTCGTCAAGTCCGGCACGTCGAGGTGGCCGACCATCACGGCGACCGGGCCGTAGTCGGCGATGTTCCGGTAGGGCGCGAGGTCGACCGCGCGCAGCTGCGCGAGCGGCGGCGTGACGACGGTGCCCTTGTGGGAGTCACCCGAGCCGTGGCCGTGGCCGGGGAAGTGCTTCAGCACCGGCTGGACACCCGCGTCGCGCAAGCCCGCGGCGAAGGCCGTGGCGTACGTCTTCACGCGGGCCGGGTCGGGGCTGAAGGACCGGTCGCCGATCACGTCGTCGTCCGGAGCGTCCGTGACGTCGGTGTCGGGCGCGAAGTCCACCGTGACGCCGCGGGCCTTGAGCTCGCGGCCGCGGTCGGCGGCGATGCCGCGTACCTGCTCCGGCGTCTTGGTCTTCGCCAGTTCGCGCGCGGACGGCATGTCGCCGTCGAGATCGTCGATGCGCTGGACGCGGCCGCCCTCTTCGTCGACCGAAACGGCCACCGGGAGCTTCGCGACGCCCTGCACCGCGTCGAGTGAGTGATCTTTCAACAACGCTGTTGCGTTACCCCCGATGAAGATCCCGCCGACCTGGTTTTCGCGCACCAGCGCGACCGTCGAGGCCGGGTTGTCCCCGGTCACGCCGACGACGACCAGCTGCGCGACCTGCCGGCGGACGTCGAGGCTCTTCACCAGCGACGCGCAGTCGCCGGGACGCGCGAGACCCGAGGTCGGCGCGGGTGCGGAGGTCGCGGCGGGGACGGGCGGAGCCGCGGAAGGCGGCGTCCGCGGGATCGCCAGACCGGACACGATCCGCGGTTGCAGGCCGATGACCAGCAGACTCACGATCACGACGCACAGGGCCGCCCCCAGGGCGGCCAGACTTCGGCGGTTCATCGGTCCCTTCACTCGTCGGCGGGCCCCACGACGGTAGTCGACGCCCCTTCTTCACCGTGTGAAGGACCGTGAAGAGGACCGTGAAGAAGACTCTGAAGAAGCGGCACTACGCCGTTAGAGAATTCGTGAAGGCGGTCTCACCAGACTGGGCGACGTCAAGAAAATCGATGACGGTTACTCAGGAGGCACGATGGACCAGGTGCGCGTGGCGGCGTGGGCGTCCGACCCGATCGCCCTCACCGGGCTGATCAACCACCTGCGATCCCGCCCCGAGCTGCTGGTCGTGCCGCGAGCCCGCCGTGGCGAGGCCGCCGTGCTGGTGTTCGCCGCGAACCAGGTCGACCGGGACGTCATCGCCGCGCTGCGCGCCGCGGCCGCCGAGTCGCCGGCCGCGATCGTGCTGGTCGCCGGGCACGTCGACCCGGCGCACCTGAGCCTGCTCGCCGACTGCCACGTCTCCGCCGTGCTGCCGCGGACCGCGCTCGACCGCGTCACCGACAGCGTGCTCGCCGCCGCGCGGGGCCGGACGACGTCGCTGCGTGACCAGGTCGAGGCGCTGGCCCACGAAGGTGCCGGGGCGTCGCTGACGCCGCGCGAGGTGGATGTGCTTCGCTTGATGGCGGAAGGCTGGGACACTGCCGAGATCGCGGGCAAGCTGTGCTACTCCGAGCGGACCGTGAAGAACGTCATCTACGCCATGACCAACCGGCTCAACTTGCGCAACCGGCCGCACGCGGTCGCGTACGCCGTGCGCGCGGGTGTGATCTGAGGGAAGCTCACGCACGTGGGAACGATCATCCGCCGGACCGCCGCGGCGGCTGCCGCGCTGGCCCTGCTCGCCGCCTGCAGCCCGAGCGACGCCGGGGGCAAGACCAAGCTCACCATCGCGACCTTCGGTGAGTTCGGCTACGCGCCGCTGATCGCGGAGTACGAGAAGCTGCACCCGGACGTCGAGGTGCAGAACCGCGTCACCGACTTCGACACCCACCACAAGGGCCTCGCGACCCAGCTCGCCACCGGCCACGGTGCCGCCGACGTCGTCGCGATCGAAGAGCAGTACATCCCGCAGTACCGGAAAGCGAAGGACAAGTTCGCCGACCTCGCCCAGTTCGGCGCGCGGGATCTCCAGAGCCAGTGGGCGCCCTGGAAGTGGGCGCAGGGGACGGACGGCGACTACGTCCTGGGCCTCGGCACCGACATGGGCAGCCTCGCCCTCTGCTACCGGCGTGACCTGTTCCAGGCGGCCGGGCTGCCGACCGACCGGGACGCGGTCGCGAGGCTGATGCCCGACTGGGCCGCCTACGCCGCCACCGCGCAGCGGTTCACCGACAAGACCCCGAACGTCAAGTTCGCGGACTCCGCGGGCACCGTCTACACGGCGATGCTGAACCAGGCGCCGGAGAACTACTTCGCGGCGAAGGACGACTCCTTCATCGGCGGCACGAACCCGTCCGTGCGCAACGCCTTCTTCCTCTCGGGCGGCATCGCCGCGAAGGGCCAGACGGCCGCCGCGACCACCTTCACGCAGGCCTGGAACGTGGCCATCAAGCAGGGCTCGTTCGCCACGATCGCGTGTCCCGCGTGGATGCTCAGCCAGATCAAGCAGGCCGGCGGTGACGACAACAAGGGCAAGTGGGACGTCACCACCGTGCCCGGCGCCAGCGGCAACCAGGGCGGCTCGTTCCTGACCGTGCCGAAGCAGAGCGAGCACCCGCAGCAGGCGTACGACCTGGCCCGCTGGCTGACGGCGCCGGAGCAGCAGAAGAAGCTGTTCCTCTCCGACGGCATCCTGCCCAGCGAACCCGCCGTCTACAAGGACCCGCAGGTCGTCGCGCACACCGACCCGTACTTCGACGACGCGCCGACCGGCCGGATCTTCGCCGCGTCGGCCGACTCCCTGCGGCCCAACTACCGGGGCCTGCACGACGCCGACGTCCGGCCGGAGTTCGGCCGCGCGCTCGGGCGGATCGAGGACAGGACCGAGAACGTCGACCAGGCCTGGGCGGACGCCGTCCAGCAGGCTCAAGCAGCACTGAAGTAGCTCCGCGTGCAGCACCGGCTCGCCCGTTTCGACCGCAAGGTCACGCCGTTGCTGCTCATCGCGCCCTTCTTCGGGCTGTTCGTCGTCTTCGGCGCGTTCCCGCTGCTCTACACGATCTGGGTGTCGCTGCACGACTGGAACCTGCTCGACGGCGACCAGGGCTACCTCGGGCTCGCCAACTACGGCGAGCTGCTCACCGACCCGCGGTTCTACAACGCGCTGGCCAACACGGTCGGCATCTTCGTGCTCGCCGCCGTCCCGGAGTTCCTGCTGGCGCTGGGGATCGCGGCGCTGCTCGACCGGCCGCTGCGGGCCGCGACCTGGTGGCGCACCGGGATCCTGCTGCCCAACGTCGTGTCGGTGGTCGCCGTCGGGCTCGTGTTCGGGCAGCTGTTCAGCCGCGACTACGGCGTCGTCAACGAGGTCCTCGGCTGGTTCGGCGTCGCGCCGGTCAACTGGCAGGCGAGCACCTGGTCGTCGCACGTCGCGGTGGCGTCGATGGTGCTCTGGCGCTGGACCGGCTACAACGCGCTGATCTACCTGTCGGCGATGCAGGCCGTGCCGGCCGACCTGTACGAGGCCGCCGCGCTCGACGGCGCGTCGCGGTGGCGGACGTTCTGGTCGATCACCGTGCCGGGCATCCGGCCCGCGCTCGCCTTCACCGCCATCGCCGGCACCGTCAACGGCCTGCAGCTGTTCGCCGAGCCGCAGCTGTTCGACTCCGGCGGCTCCGGCGGTACCGGTGGCAACGACCGCCAGTTCCAGACGGTGACGATGTACTTGTACGAGAAGGGGTTCACGCACTTCGACGCCGGTTACGCGGCCGCGCTGACCTGGGTGCTGTTCGTCGTCTGCGTGCTGTTCGCGCTGGTCAACTACCGGCTGGTGCGCCGGTTCGTGCGGTCGGCGTGACGGCCAGGCGGCGGCCGGGCGCCTGGGTCTACGCCCTGCTGATCGGCGTGCTCGGCGCGTCGGTGTTCCCGCTGTACTGGTCGTTCGTGGTGTCCACAAGGGACAACTCGGCGATCGGGGAGACGTCGCCGCTGCTGCTGCCGGGCGGGCACCTCTTCGAGAACGTGCGCCGGGTCTTCGACACCGTCGACTTCTGGCTCGCGATCGGCAACTCGCTGATCGTCTCGAGCACGGTGATGGTGTCGAACGTGGTGCTGGCCAGCCTGGCCGGGTTCGCCTTCGCGCGGTTGCGGTTCCCCGGCCGCGACACGCTGTTCCTGCTCGTCGTCGGCTCGGCGATGGTGCCGGCGCAGCTCGGCGTGATCCCGCTCTACCTCGTCGTCGGCGACCTCGGCTGGTACGGCCGGCTCGAAGCGGTGATCGTGCCCGGGCTGGTCAGCGCGTTCAGCGTGTTCTGGATGCGGCAGGCCTGCGAGAACGCGATCAGCGCCGACCTCGTCGACGCCGCGACCGTCGACGGCTGCTCGATCCTGCGCACCTACTGGCACGTCGCGGTGCCGTCGTTGCGCCCGCAGGCTGCGGTGCTCGCGATGCTGACGTTCATGGCGACGTGGAACGACTACTTCTGGCCGCTGGTGGTACTCGACCCCAACGAGACACCGACCGTGCAGGTCGCGCTGTCGCAGCTGGCCAGCGGGTACTACACGGACTACGCGCTGATGCTGACCGGGGCGACGGTGGGCGTGCTGCCCGTCATCGCGGCGTTCCTGCTGCTCGGCCGGTACGTCGTCCGGGGGATCCTGAGAGGGGCGCCAGTGTGACGGAGTTTCCGGCGGGTTTCCGGTGGGGCGCGGCGACCGCGTCCTACCAGGTCGAGGGCGGCGTCACCGAAGGCGGCCGGGGACCGTCCATCTGGGACACCTTCGCGGCCACCGAGGGCAAGGTCCTCGGCGGCGCGTCCGGCGAGGTCGCCTGCGACCACTACCACCGCTACCCCGAGGACGTCGGCCTGCTGGCCGGCCTGGGCCTCGGGGCGTACCGCTTCTCGGTGGCGTGGCCGCGGGTCATGCCGGACGGCGTGACGACGTCCGCTGCCGGTCTGGGCTTCTACGACCGGCTGGTCGACGAGCTGCTGAGCCGCGACGTCACGCCGGTGCTGACGCTGTACCACTGGGACCTGCCGCAGGCGCTGGAGGACGCGGGCGGCTGGCCGGCGCGGGACACGGCGTTCCGGTTCGCGGAGTACGCGGCGGTGGTCCACGACGCGCTCGGCGACCGCGTCGACCAGTGGACGACGATCAACGAGCCGTTCTGCGCGGCCTTCCTGGGTTACGGCAGCGGCGTGCACGCGCCGGGCGTCCAGGACCACGACACGGCGCTGGTCGCGGCGCACCACCTGCTGCTCGGCCACGGCCTGGCGACCCGCGCGTTGACGGAGCAGGCGCGGCCGGGCCACGAGTTCTCGCTGGCGCTGAACTTCGCCCCGGCCATCGCGGACGGCTCGTCACCGGCCCACGTCGAAGCGGCGCGGAAGTTCGACGGCATCCACAACCGGTTCTTCCTCGACCCGGTGCTGGGCCAGGGCTACCCCGCGGACGTCGTGGCGGACGTCGCGCACCACGGCGGCCGCTTCGCCGCGGCGGTCCGGGACGGCGACACGGACACCATCGCGGCGGCCGTCGACTGGCTCGGGGTCAACTACTACGCCCCGGCGCGGGTGACACCGCTCGCGGACCCGTTGGCGCCCGGCAACTGCCCGTTGCCGGGCTTGCGGGGCCTGGACGTGCTCCCGGCTCGGCCGCCGCTGACGGCGTTCGGCTGGGAGCAGTCACCCGAGACGCTGACTTCGCTCCTGAGCTGGATTTCCACCCGCTCCGGCGGGCTGCCGCTGGTGGTGGCCGAGAACGGTGCGTCCTTTGTGGACGAAGTGGTCGACGGCCGGGTCCACGACGCCGCCCGCGTCGCGTACCTCGACTCCCACGTCCGCGCGGTCTACGCCGCGATCGTCGGTGGCGCGGACGTGCGCGGCTACTTCGCGTGGTCCCTGCTGGACAACTTCGAGTGGGCGATGGGCTACTCACAACGCTTCGGCCTGGTCCACGTCGACTTCGAAACGCAGGTCCGGACGGTCAAGGACTCGGGGCGCTTCCTGGGGCGGATCGCCACGGCCAACGCTCTGCCAGACTCAAGAACGCTGGCGGAAAGCGTCCGCGACCCCAGACCGTGACGGCGTCTCCAGCTTGCCCAGCAGCCTCGCCACGTGGGCCTGGACCGTACGTCGAGGCAGCGACAGCTCCGCCGCGATGTCCGGGTTCGAGCGGCCCTCCGCGACCAGGCTCGCGATGCGGACCTCGATCGGCGTGAGGGACTCCCAGCCGTGGCCCGGGCGGATCGGCGAGAACATCGCCCCGCGGCGGACGCCCAGGCGGCGCAAGCGCGTCTCCGCACGGCGCAGGTCCCAGCGGGCCGACAACGCCGTGTACAGCTCGGCCGCCTCCTCGTACGCCGCCTGGGCCGCGTCCAGCCGGCCCGCGCGAGCCAGCAGCACGGCCGCGTCCTCCAGCGCCGACGCCAGTTCCGGGCGGCGGCCGACCGAGCGGAAGTGCTCCGCCGTGTCGAGCACCGGGCTCGGGTCCTCCTCGATCAGGCCGCGGCACCACGACGCCGCGGCGAGCGCCCGTGCCGGCCGGCGTTCCTTCGCCGCCTCCTCGTCGCAGACGTCCAGCGCCCGCACCGCGCGGTCGCGGTCGTCCTGCTCCATCGCCAGCCGGACGAACGCCGGGAGCCACTGGTGGCGCAGCATCATCTGCGCGTACGTCGGGTTCAGGATCGGCTCGAGGATCCGCAGCGCCCGCACCCGGTCGCCGCGCTGCTCGGCCGCGAGGGCGTCGGCGACCAGCAGGAAGTCGAAGCTCTCGCGCTCGGCACCGGTCGCCGGGGCGTACTCCTCCGCCGCGTCCAGGTGGGCCGCCGCCTGGGCGCGGTCGTCGCGCCTTCCGGCGATCAGCGCCGCGACGCCGTGCAGGAGCAACGCCGCCGGGCCGGGTTCGCGCAGGCCGTAGAACGTGATCGCCGGGCCGTCTTCGGTGACGGTGTCCAGCTCGACCAGCGCCTCGTCCCAGCTCCCGTCCCAGTACCGGTGCACCGCGACGGAAACCTGCAGCCCGACCGGCATCGCGTGCCGCGCCGCGACGTCGCCCGCCGTGCGCAGCGCTTCGCCCGCCTCGGCGAGCCGGTCGAGGTTCTGCAGCGTGAAGACGCGGTTGTCGAGCAGGTCGAGGTGCAGGTCGGCCAGTTCGTGCTCGTCGCCGACGGCCTCGATCGCCGCGTCGATGTGCTCGAGCGCGCTGTCGTGCTCGCGGCGCACCGAGTCCACCAGCCAGAGCGACTGCAGCGCGTGCGCGGTGAGGTAGCGGTCGCCGCCGGCCTGCCCCTTCGTCTCGTGCGCCGCCTTCTCGGCAGTGTCCAAATCGGACAGATCGCCGCGGCGGAAGTTCGCCAGCAGCTGCCGGTGCCGGACGCGCCAGAGCTCCGGCACGGCCGGGTCGTCGGCCGACGCGCCGAGCGTCGCGACCGCGCCTTCGGTGTCCCCGCGGCGGTGCCGCAGGGCCGCGAGCACGTGCCGCATCTCTTCGACGGCGTCGGGCTCGGTGGCGGCTTCGAGTGCTTGCTGCGCCAGGGTTTCCGGGTTGCGCTCCAGCCGGAACAGCACCTTGACCAGCGCGACGAGCAGGACCTCCCGGCGCGGGTCGTCGCTCGCGCCGTCGGCCAGCGCGCGTTCGAGCAGCTCGACGGCGATCAGCGGCGCCCGGTTCGAGACGGCCGCGTGGTGCCCGGCCAGCCAGTCGAGCACCCATTCGTCCACTGTGGCCGGTGCGGCCACCAGCTGCTCGGCGACCCGCTTGACCGGCGCGCCGATCCGGGCCAGCGCCTCGGCCGCCTGCCGGTGCAGCGCCGCGCGCGTCCCGGGCAGCAGCCGGTTGTACAACGCCTGGCGCAGCAAGGGGTGCCGGAACGCGAGCTGGGTGCCGGTGTCGATGAGCACGTTCGCCGCGACGGCTTCTTCCAGCGGCTCCAGCAGGTCCGACGGCCGGGAGCCGAGCACCGCGGCGATGTCGCCGACGGCGAACTCCATGCCCAGCAACGCGCCCCAGCGCAGCACCTCCTGCGTCCGCGCGGGCAGGAAGTCGAGCCGCCGGTCGACCGCGGCGACCAGCGACCGCGGCGCCTCGAACTCCTCGGGATCGTCGACGTCGGCCTCGCCGCCGGTCACCTCGACCGCGCCGGCGCGCAGCAGGACGTCGACCATCTCCTTGACGTACAACGGGTTTCCCGCACCACGAGCGGCCAGCTCACGCAGGCCGGGCCCGGGTACCGCGCCGATCTGGTCCTCGATGAGGCGGCCGACGTCGTCGCCGCTCAACGGCGTGAGGTCGAGCACCACGCCGTCGCGCGCCTGGACGCCGCGGCGCAGCTGGGCGAGCTCGGCGCGGTCCGGCGCCGGCCGGGTCGCGGCCACCAGCAGCAGGGGGAGCTGCCGCGTCGCCGCGCAGAGCCGGTGCCAGACCAGCACGGACGCCTCGTCGGCCCACTGCAGGTCGTCGACCACCAGCACCTGCGGCGTCTGCGCGCACAGCTCGTCGACCAGGACCAGCAGCCGGTCGACGGCGCCGAGCACCGGGTCGGCCGGGCCCCAGCTGCGTCGCACCGGGCCCTCGCCCGCGAGCTCCTTCGCCACCCGCGCGCGCCGCGGGTCGGGGGAGTGTGCGTCGATCTCCAGGCACTCCATCATGACCTGCAGCGGGAAGCGGGTGCTCAGCTCGTCGGCGGCCGCCCACAGCAGCTGGAAACCCGGGCCGCCGGTCAGCGAGTCGGCGAGCAGCTCGGACTTGCCGATCCCGGCTTCGCCCTCGATCCAGACGGCGCGGCCGCGCCCGGCCCGGACGTCGGTGACGAGCTCCGCGAGCCGCGCGGTTTCTGTCTCCCGGCCGAAAAGCCGGTGCCGCGGCGCCGGAACGGGCGCGGGCGGCGCGACCACCGCGGGCGCGTCGAGGGCCGGGTCCTGGGCGAGGATCTGCTGCTGCAGCCGCTGCAACGCCGGCCCGGGTTCGACGCCCAGCTCGCCGATCAGCGTGGTGCGGGCGTCGCGGAAGACGTCGAGGGCGTCACCGTGGCGGCCGCTGCGGTAGAGCGCGAGCATGAGCGACTCGCGCAAGGACTCCCGCAGCGGGTTCTCCCCGGCCAGCACGGCCAGCTCGGGCGCCAGGTCGAGGTGGCCGCCGAGCGCGAGCAGGGCCTCGGCCCGCTGTTCCAGGGTGGCCAGCCGCAGCTCGGCGAGGTACTCGCGGTGCCGCTCGGCGAACTCGCCCGGGACGCCGGAAAGCGCTTCGCCCTGCCAGAGCGCCAAGGCCGCGTCCAGCTCGGTGACGGCGGCCCGCGGGTCGCCGTCGTCGAGGTGCCGCTGCGCGCGCTCGCGGTGACGCTCGAACACAGCCGCGTCGAGCGCGTCGTCGTCGAGCAGCAGCGAGTACCCGGCCGTTTCCGACACCAGGACGCTCGACGCCGACCAGCGCGACCGGTCTGGTTCCAGCGCCCGGCGCAGGCCGGAGACGTAGGTGTGGACGCTGCCTTCGACGCTCGCGGGGGCGGAATCGCCCCAGACGCCGGCGATCAGCTCGGCACGCGGGACGGGGCGGCCGGCGTTGACCGCGAGCACGGCGAAGATCGCGCGCTGACGAGCGGGGCCGAGGCCGATCTCGGCCGTCCCGCGCCAGGCCCGCAGCGGGCCGAGCACGCCCACTCGCAGACCGGTGTCCGCATCCCCTGGCATGTCGTTCCGTTCTCGGTACCGACTTCTCCGTCGACTTTACCGACGTGGCAACACCCGATCGGGTTGACCTACTCCGGGGAGCTTACTGACCTGGCAAGCCCGCGATCACGCCCCGGCGGCCGGAAAGCCGCAAGCGGTCGTCACCGGCGTATGCCCTGGTGGACGGCCCAGGCCAGGGCCCTGACCGCCCCGTGACGGAAGGGTCGACACGCGTGCTGAGCACGCCTGGCGGGACATCGATGACGTCGTTGTCACTCGCCGGCGGCCCGCGACCGGACCGAGTTGGCCCGGCGGATCCCGAACGGCTGCATCCGGGCCTCCGCGCGCCGGACGTCCCAGACCGCGCCGATGCCCGTGTAGATCGTCAGTGCGGCGCGGAACGCCGTGCGGGCGTCGTCCAGGCGGTCCGACTCGGCCAGCAGGATCGCCGCGTCCTCGGTGGCCTTGGCCTGCTTGAGCAGCCGGCCCGCCGCGCGGTAGTGCTCCGCCGCCGTCAGGACCGGTTCCGGGTCGCCCGTGACCAGGCCCCGGCAGTGCGCGGCCGCGGCCGCGTGCGCGGGCGGGACGTCGCCCTCGGGTTCGAGCAGCCGCAACGCCTGGTGCGCGTGCTGCTGGTCGCCGAGCGGCCCGGCGAGCCGGACGAGGTCGGGCAGCCACTGGTGCCGCGCGGCCGGCGGGTAGTTCTCCTCCAGCAGCGGCAAGAGCGCGGCCAACGCTTCTTCGGGCCGGCCGTCCTGCTCGGCCAGCAGCGACCGCGCCGCGAGCAGGAAGTCGCCGCCGTCGGGTTCGAGCCCCTTCGGGAACTGCTGCCGGCTCGCGGCTTCGAGGTGCGTCCGGGCCTGCCCCGGCTCGCCGCGGTGCCCGGCGATCAGCGCGCCGACGCCGTGCACGAGCAGCGCCGAACCCGGGCTGCGCAACACGTAGGAAGCGGTTTCCGCGCCGTCGCGGATCACCGCGTCCAGCTCGGCCAGCGCCTCCGGCCAGCGGCCCAGCCAGTAGTAGTGCACCGCGCCGGCCAGGTGCATCTCGCCCGGCACCGCGCGGGTCGCGGCGAGCCGGCGGGCGGCGTCGAGCGGCTCGGCGGCTTCGTCGAGGCTGTCGAGGTTCGGCACGGACAGCGCCGCGTCGTCGAGAGGGTGCAGCCCGGCCGGCACCAGCACCGCGCCCGGGTCGTCGCCCAGCCGTTCCAGCGTGGTCAGCAGCGACTCGTGCCGCCCGCGCCACATCTCCGGGACGTCCACGTCGTCGAGGGTCCGCTTCACCTCGGCCGTCGCCTCGGCGAAGTCGCCGCGGCGGTAGTAGATGTAGGCTAGGATCCAGCGCATCTCGGCCGCGCGCCTGCTGTCGGACGTCCGCGCGACGACCGAGCGCGCCTCGGCCTCGGGTTCGCGGCCGAGCCAAAACAGCAGCCGGGCCAGCGTCGCGGTGAGCGTCTCCCGCGCTTCCTGCTGCAGCGCCCCCTGCGTGACGGCGTGACGCAGCAGATCCACCGCGACGCGCGGGGTTTCGGTCGCGACCGTGCCGATGTTCTCCAGCAGCCAGCCGACGACCCACGGGTCGACCTGGGCCGGCGCCGCGGCGAGCTGCTCGGCGACGCGGTCCGCGGGCGCGCCCGCCGTCGCGAAGGCCTCGGCCAGCTGCCGGTGCAGCGCGACGCGCATCGCCGCGGGGGTCTTTTCGTAGAGCACGCGGCGCAGCAACGGGTGCCGGAACGCCACCCGGTCACCGGACTCGACGAGCACGCCGGAGGTGATCGCCTCGTCGACCGCGCCCACGAGCGACGTCGGCGGCCGCTCGGTGGCGACCGCGATGTCGGACAGCGAGAACTCGCGGCCCAGCAGCGCGGCCCAGCGCAGGGTGTCGCGCGTGCCGCTGGAGAGGAAGCTCAGGTACAGCGTGATCCGCGACCCCAGCGGGGACGGGATGTTCTGGCACGAGTTGCCGTCCAGGTGCGCGTGCACGCCGTCGAGCACGATCATCGACTGCGCCAGCAGCGTCTCGACGACTTCGCGGACGTAGCGCGGGTTCCCGGCCGCGTACGACACCAGCAGCTGCAGCCCGGGCCCCGGCGGCGCGCCCACCAGCTCGGTGGCGAGCTCGAGCGTGGCGCTCTCGGCCAGCGGCGGCAGCGCGAGCACGGTGGTGGTGTCGGCGTCCAGCTCGCCGCGCAGGTCGTCGAGCGCGGACAGCCGCGGCACCGGCCGGCACGCGCCGACGAGCAGCAGCGGCAGGTCCCGCGTCTCCCGGCTCAGGTACCGCCAGACGCGCAACGTCGAGTCGTCCGCCCACTGCAGGTCGTCGACCGCGAGCACCAGCGGCGCCTCCGCGCACAGCTCGCGGACGAGGCCGAGCAAGCCGTCGACCGGGTCTTCGCCGGGTTGCTCGGAGAGGCGGACGGCGAGGTCCGAGCGGCGCTCGTCGGTGGCCCGCGGGTGCACGCCCAGCGCGTCGAGCAACGGCCGCAGCGCGAACCGCTGATCCAGCGCGTCGGCGGCGGCGAACGCGGGCTTCACGTCGGCTTCCTGCGCCGTGGCGAGCACTTCGGCCAGCAGCGCGGTCCGGCCGCTGCCCGGTTCGCCTTCCAGCCACAGCGACCGGCCGGTGCCGTCGAGCAGGCCGGCGACGGCCTCGCGCAGCAGCGCCAGCTCGGCGTCCCGGCCGACGAAGACGTCCGTGCGGTCCGGAAGTGACGCGACCGGGAACCGTGTCACGCGGACGGGCGGCGCCGGCCTCGGGGCCGGCGGCTCGGCGAGCTTGTCCAGCAGTTCTTCGTACAATCGCCGCAGCGCCGGGCCCGGCTCGGTGCCCGACGACTCGACCAGCCTGTCGCGGACGTCGGCGTACACCGCGATCGCCTCGGTCCGGCGGTCGGACCGGGCCAGCGCGCGCATGAGCAGGCCGCGCAGCGTCTCGCGGAAGGGGTGCTCGCGGGTCAGCGCGGTCAGCTCGGCGACGAGCTCGTGGTGCCCGCCGGACTCCAGCACGATCTCGGCGCGGCGTTCGATCGTCGCCAGCCGCACCTCGCCGAGCCGGGCGCGCTGGGCGGCCGCGAACGGCCCGGGCAGCCCGGACAGCGGGACGCCGTGCCAGAGGCCCAGGGCTTCGTCGAGGGTTTCGCGCGCGCCGCGCAGGTCGCCGGCGGACTGCCGGCGCTGGGCCTGCTCGCGCAGGGCCTCGAAGCGGTGGACGTCGATCGCCTCGGCGTCCAGGCAGAGGGAGTAGCCGGACCCGATCGACGCGAGCAGCTGCGGGCCCTCGCCCTTGGCGCGGCCGGGCTCGAGCGAGCGCCGCAGCCCGGAGACGTAGGTGTAGATCGAACCCTGCGCGCTCTGCGGGGGCGCCTCGCCCCAGACGGCGTCGATCAGCTCCTCGCGCGAGACCGTGCGGTTGGGGTTCATCGCCAGTGCGGCGAGGACCGTGCGCCGGTGCGCGGAGCCGAGGTCGAGCTCTGTGTCGCCTCGCCAAGCTTGTACGGGACCCAGCAGCTGGAGTCTCGGTGCGGCGCTGTCCGCAGCCGACATCGGTCTCCCTTCGTGCGCTGACGTATCGTCACGCGCCGGATGCCTGAGGTGAGCATACGCGGCGGTCGTGAACCCGCAGGCAAGGATGGCGGACATTCGGGCAACGGCTACCGGGCGGGGTTTCGTTCGGCTGCCCGGTAGGCCACCCTCGGGTGCCGGACACGTGAGGAGCCGCGAATGAGTTCAGCCGCGCCGACGGACGACATGAAGTGCGCCGCTGTGCGTTTCGCGTCCGCCATCGAGGCCGCGAACTCCCAGCTCCGCGACGTCAACAGCGAGATGGCGACCCTGCAGGCGGCGTGGCGCGGCGAGGCCGCGGTGCGCTTCGGCCAGGCGATGAACGACTGGGAGCAGGAGTTCGACGTGATCCTCACCCGGCTCGCGTGGCTGCTGGAGGCCACCGGCGGCCGGGTCCCCCGGCAGCGGTCCGGCGGGCCGGGCGGGACATGACCGTGTCCCGCCAGCGGTTCGACTTCACCCTCGCCGACCTGGTGCTCGACCGGATGGGGTCGATCACCGGCGGCCTCGGCGACCTGCTGGCCGAGCTGGAGTCCACTGTGGAGCCGGGGCTGGCCGGCTGGACCGACGAGGCGCGGGAGCGGTACCTGCGGGCCAAGAGCGACTGGGCCCGGGCGGCCGAGCGGATGCCGGACTGCGTCGACCGCGCGCGGGAGGCGTTCGGCGAGCTGGCCCGCGGCTACGACGAGGCCGGTTCTTGAGCCGTCTTCACGGGCCTTCGGGCCGGCGTGAAGACGGAATAGGGAGGGCGTGAAGACCCACAGGTCATGCTCGGGGCATGAAGCCCGTCGAAGTGACCGTCCTCGCCTCGGACCCGATCACGCACGCCGGCGCGGTGAGCCTGCTGGAGTCCCATCCGGACGTCCGGATCACCGACCTGGTGCCCGACGTGCTGCTGGTGATGGAGGAGCACGTCACCGAGGCGGTGCTGGGCGAGATCCGGGCGGCCAAGGCCTCGCACGTCGTGCTGGTCGTGGAGCACTTCCGCGAGAGCGACCTGATGTCGGTGCTGGAGAGCGGCGTCGTGGCGATCCTGCCGCGCCGCGACACGGGCGGGTCCGAGCTGGTCACAGCGGTGATGGCGGCCGGCGACGGCACGGCGAACCTGCCGCCGCGGCTGCAGGGGGCGCTGCTTTCGCAGGTCCAGCGCATGCGCCGGGACGTCCTCGAGCCGAACGGGCTCACCCTCTCCGGGCTGGCCGCCCGTGAGTGCGACGTGCTGCGCCTGGTCGCCGAGGGCTTCGGCACCGAGGAAATCGCCGCGAAGCTGTGTTATTCCGAGCGGACCGTGAAGAACGTCCTCTACGGCCTGATGACCCGCTGCGGGCTCAACAACCGCGCCCACGCCGTCGCCTACGCGCTGCGGGCGGGCGCGATCTGAGGCCTTTTCGTGGGCTAGGGTCGCGATCATGGTGCTGACTGCCGCGGAGATCGCGGCTTCCGTGCGGGCCGGGACGCTCGATCCGGTGAACGTGGTCAGGGAAGCCCTCGACCGGATCGCCGCCACCGACGGCGTGGTCGGCGCGTTCCGCCGGGTGCGCGTCGAGGAGGCGCTGGCGGAGGCCGCCGAGGTCGCCGCGCGGCCCGATCTGGCGTCGCTGCCGCTGGCGGGGGTGCCCGTCGCGGTCAAGGACGTCACGGCGATCACCGGCGAGTTCGCATCGCACGGTTCGGTGGCGGGCCCGTCCACAGCGGTTCTCGAAGACGGCGTGATCGCGGCCCGGCTGCGCGCGGCCGGCGCGGTGCTCGTCGGGCTGACGCGCGTGCCGGAGCTGTGCGTCTGGCCGATGAGCGACACCCCGGACGGCATCGCCCGCAACCCTTGGGAGCCGACGTACGCCGCGGGCGGCTCGTCCGGCGGCAGCGCGGCGGCGGTGGCGTCCGGCCTGGTCCCGCTGGCCCACGGCACCGACGGCCTGGGCTCGATCCGCCTCCCGGCGGCGATGTGCGGGCTGGTCGGCCTGAAACCGGGCGCGGACCGGCTGGCCGAAGGCGGCTGGTTCGGCATGTCGGTACACGGCCCCCTGGCCACGACGGTCGCCGACGCGGCGGTCCTGCTGTCAGTACTGGCCGCGGACCCTTCACTGGCGACCGTGCCGACGCCTTCCGCGGTGCGCATCGGCACGTCGACGACGGTGCCGGTCCTCCACTCGCCGGTACCCCGCGAGCTGGTCGCGGCGGTCTCGCAGGCGGCGGACCTGCTTGCGGCGGTCGGGCACACGGTCGCGCCGGGCGCGCCGAAGTACCCCGTGTCGGCGCTCCTGGGCATCTCGGCCCGCTGGTGCGCCGGCCCGGCCGAGCAGGCCCAGGACTTCGACTTCTCCCGCCTGCAACGCCGGACCCGCACGCACGTCCGCCTGGGCCAGCTGTTCCGGAAGGCGGGCTTCATCCGCGAGCGCACGAAGCAGCGCTGGGTAGCGCGGGCGGAGGAGTTCTTCACGGACCACGACGTCCTGATGACGCCGACGCTGTCCCACTGGCCGGCGAAAGCAGGCCGCTGGCACGAGCGCAGGTGGGCGTCGAACGTGGTGCCGTCGCTGCGCTTGGCGGGCTTCACGGGCCTGTGGAACTTGGCGGGCTACCCGGCGATCTCGGTCCCGGTGAGCAGGGCGTCGACGTCGGGCCTGCCGACGTCGGTGCAGCTGGTGGCAAGGCCGGGAGGGGAGTCGCTGCTGCTGGGCCTGGCAGCCCAGCTGGAGGCGGCGAACCCCTGGCCCCGCACGACCCGCGCCTGACCGCCCCAATGTGGCGTTGGGTGCGTAGGACGCACCCAATGTGGCGTTCGGTGCGTCTGACGCACCCAACGCCACATTGGGGCGCTTGAGCCGTGCTGTCCACAACCGCCGGCGGTTGTGGACACTGCGGCTGCGCCGCCGCGCGGAGGTCCGGAACTGTCGGTGCCCGCCGGTAGCGTGGAATCGGGGGCTGCTCAGGCGGAAAGTCGCGCTGTCGGGCGGGCTTGTTCGGCTGGGCGGGTCCGCGCAACCGGCTGGGGCCGGCTCTGGTGGAGGCTGCGCGATCGACCGGAGGCGGCGAGGGCGCCGCTCAGGCAGAAGTCCACGCGATGAGCCCGCTCGGCAGGATGCCCGCGCCGTTGGTCGGGCTCTTCAGGAGGGTTCCCCCCATGGGACCGCACAGCACGAAGGCCGCGCCACCGACTTCGGCAGCGCGGCCTTCACGGCACTTCAAGACTTCAGGAGCTGGGCTTGCCCGCCGCGGGCGTCAGCGGCTTCGCGGCGCCATTGCCGTTCCCGTTCACCGGCTTGGTCGCCGGGCCGTGCTGCTTCGCCGGGGCGTTGTTGCCCGGCTTCGCCGCCGCCGGGGCCTGCTTGGCCGCCGCCGGGGGCTGCTTCACCGGAGGCGCCTGCTTCGCCGGGGGTGCCTGCTTCGCCTGCACCGGCGCCTTCGTCGCGCCCGAGGGCGCCGGGGGCTTGGCCGGCGTCGGCTGGACCACCGGGACCACCGGTGCGGCCGGGGTCGTCGGGGACTCGGCCGGGGAGTCGCCGCCCACCAGCCTGGAGGCCTGCGGGATCACGGCCTCCTCCGGCAGCGTCGCCAGCTGCGTCTCGCTGCGGTTGAGGATGTCCTCCGCCGCCGCCAGGCTCTTGCGGGCCTGCTCGCGGATCTCCGCCAGCCGCTCGACCTTGCGGTTCGCCGCCGTCGTGCGCTGGGCGGCCTGGGTCGTCGCCTCGTCGAGGCGGCGCTTGGCCTCGCCCGTGGCCTCGTCGAGCCGGCGCTTCGCCTCCGCCGTTGCTTCCGCGAGCCGGCGCTCGGCCTGGTTCTTGCTCGCCGTGCGCTGGTCGGCCACGTGCTTCTCCAGCGCCGCCTTCTGGGCCGTCTGGGACGCCTCGAACTCGCGCTCGAGCTTGCGGCGCTTGCGCTCCGCCTCGTTGTCGAGCAGTTCCCGCCGCTGGGCCGCCTCGACGGTGAGCCGCTGCACCTCCGCGCGCGTCTCGGAAAGCGCGTTCTCGTGCTCCGAATGGAGCAGATCGGCCTGCTTGTCCAGTTCCGTGACGAGCCGCGTGTAGCGCTCACGCAGCTTCGTCGACGCCTCGGTCGAGCCGGCCCACGTCTTCTCCGCGGCGGCTTCGGCGCGCTTGACGATCTCGTCCGCGCGGGCCTGCGCGAGCGTGACCGTCCGCTGCATCCGCTCGTCGAGGTCCTCGAGCCGCTCCGGCGGTTTCTTCAGCTCCTCGACGCGCGCTTCGAGCTGCCCGACCTGCTGCCGGACGGACTCCAGCTCGCGCGCGACCGCGGCGGTCTGCGCCACCGCGGCGTCACGGTCGCTGACGACCCGGCGCAGCTGCGCCTCGACGTGGTCGAGGTACTGGCGCACCTCGTTCCGGTCGAAGCCGTGCCAGGCCTGGGTGTACTCACGACGGAGGGGGAGCAGGCCGTTGAGGGCGCTTGCGGCATTCTCGCGCTCAGGAACCATGGGCCCGACCGTACCCGGGCACGCTGCGCTTCCGCCGTCCGGCTTGACAAATCACCAACACGTGTCGTGGCCTTGGCGGCGCGTCGCCGGAATGGCCGCACCCGGAAAACGCAGAGTCACCAGTGGAAGATCACCAGTGGAAGCCGCGGGACAGCCGGGCCAGCGCGGTCGCCGCGCGGGAGAGGTGTTTCTCGCCACGTCCGATCTTGAGCCCGCCCGAACCGCCCGCCGCGGTCGAATCCGGGAAGATCCGGAAACCCTGGTACGCGACGGCGTCGGTGAGGCCCGGCGTGAGCGTGTAGGCCAGCCCGATCGCCTGCCCGGCCGGCGTCCCGATGTGCTTCGGCCGCTCGAGGAGCGCCTTCATCACCATGTCCGCGGCCTGCTCCGGCGACTTCGTCGGGAACGCGTCGTAGATCTTCGTCGGCCGGATCATCGGCGTCCGCACGAGCGGCATGTGGATCGTGGTGAACGTGATCCCGTCGCCGTGCGTCTCGGTCGCCGCGATGCGCGAGAAGTAGTCGAGCGCCGCCTTCGACGCCGCGTACGCCGAGAAGCGCGGAGCGATGCCCTGGACGCCGATCGACGACACGTTCACGATGTGCCCGAACTTCCGCTCGGACATGTGCGGCAGCACCGCGAGGATCAGCCGGACCGCGCCGAAGTAGTTGATGGCCATCGCGCGCTCGTAGTCGTGCATCCGGTCGTACGACAGCCTGATCGACCGGCGGATCGACCGGCCGGCGTTGTTGACCAGCATGTCGATCCGGCCGTGCTCGGCGAGCATCGCGTCGACGGCCTTGTGCACCGAGTCCTCGTCGGTCAGGTCGGCCGGGTACACCGACGCCGTACCGCCGGCCGCGATGATCTCGTCGCGCACCTCTTCCAGCTCGTGCTGGCGCCGCGCCACGAGCAGCGGGATGCCGCCCGCCGCGGCGACCTTCAGCGCCGTCGCGCGGCCGATGCCCGACGACGCGCCGGTGATGATCACGCGCCGGCCGTCGAGCTCGCCGCGCGGGCCGTGCTTGCGCGCGCGGAACGGGTCGAGGTGCTCGCGCCAGTAGCGCCACAGCGTCGCCGCGTAGTCCTCCAGCGGCGGCACCTCGACGCGGCCGGCGAGGGCCTTGCGCGTCGCGGTCGAGGAGAACACCGACGGGAACGCCATCGTCTCCAGCAGCACCGGCGGGATGCCGAGGCGCTCGAGCACGGCGTCGCGCGCGATGGTGAAGCCGGGGATGTGCTCGGACAGCTTGACCAGCCCGACGATGCCCCGCGAGAGGCGCTCGTTGAGCTGCACCGTGATCGTCGGGGCGCCCGCGGCCTTCGCGAAGGCGTTGTACACCGAGACGACCGGCTGCGGCTCGGGGTTGACCAGGTGGAAGGCCTGGCCGTCGAGGCCAGGGCGGATCACCAGCTCCAGCAGTGCCTTGGCGACGTAGTCGACCGGGACGACGTTCGTGTCGCCGAGGTCGGGCCCGAAGATCGGCAGGTCGGGCAGCCCGGCGAGGCGGCTGATCGCGGGGAAGAGGTAGTACGGGCCGTCGACCTTGTCCATCTCGCCGGTGACGGAGTCGCCGACGACGACGGCGGGCCGGTACACCCGCCACGGCACGCTGTCCTGCTCGCGGACGATCTTCTCGGCCTCGAACTTGGTCCGGTGGTACGGCGTGACCAGCCGCTGGCCGGCGTCGAACATCTCCTCGGTGAAGACGCCGTCGTGGTCACCCGCGACGGCCACCGACGAGACGTGGTTCAGGCAGCCGGCGCGCAGGTCCGCGGCGAGGTCGACGACGGCGCGCGTGCCGTCCACATTGGCCTTGACGCTGGCTTCGTCGTCGGCGGTGAGGTCGTAGAGCGCGGCCAGGTGCACGACGTGGTCGACGTGCCCGCGCAGCTCGTCACGGTCCGTTTCGGACACCCCGAGCAGCGGCTCGCCGAGGTCGCCGGTGACCAGCGTGACGCGGTCGGAGTGTGGCCATTGGTCGACGAGCGCGGCCAGCTTGGCCCGCGAGGAGGCGCGCACGACCAGCGCCACGCGGTCGTCGTCGGGGCGGGAGAGCAGCAGCCGGGTGAACTGGCGCCCGATCAGTCCGGTCGCCCCGGTCACCAAGAACGTCGCCATCGTCGTCGCCTCACCTCTCGCCGCACACGCTGCCTGCCCCTGGGCATTGTGCTGCATCCGGACGTCGGTGACCACCGTGGCACCACGTGATGTTACCCACGAGTAACTTAGGCCGGGTCCGCGATGACGACGCGGTTCTCCTCGTAGCCGTCCGAACCGCCGACCCAGCGGCCGCCGCAGGTGACCAGGACGACCCGGTGCGGGCCGGACTGGCCGAACAGCTCGTCGGCGCGGGCGGCCAGGTCGTTCTTGTGCACCGTGACCAGCTGGGAGACGGTGTACCGCCAGGTCTTGCCCGCGCCGTCCACAATGGACACCTGGCCGCCGATGCGGTCGGTCCACAGCTCCGCGAACGGCCCGGTCGCGCCGCGCCAGTTGACGTGGCCGGCGAACACGCTCGCCCCGCCCGCCGCGTCCAGCTCGGCGCCCCACCAGGTCGCCTGGCCGAGGTCGGCGGGGATCGGCAGCTCGGCGCCCGGCCCGAGTTCCTTGCGCACCAACGTCGCCGTGCCGCCGCCGGGCAGCCGGACGGTGCCCGGCTGCTGCGGCGCGGGCACCCGCGGGGTCTCCGCCGCCGGAGCCGCCGCGGTCGACGTCGGCGGCGCAGGAGGCAGCGGTTGCACAGAAGAAGGTGGCGTCGAAGTCGCCGGCGCCCCGCCCGGCGACCGCCCGGCCGCGGGGGCGGGCAGCGCCGTCCCCGCGACGACGGTCGTCGACGGCGGCGCGTCGATCACGCCGGTGGCGACCTGCACCGCCAGCACCGTCACCGCACCCGCTGCGAAACCGGCCAGCAGCCGGGCTTTGCCTGCCATCTCGCTACCCGCGCGACGCCCGCCGAGCGGCGAAGCCGACCAGCGCGGAACCCAGCAGGGCGAGCAGGCCGAGCCCGGCCACGCCCAGCCCCGAGTAGCTCGTCTCGACCGTGCCGTGGGCCAGCGCGACCGGCTGGTCGCCCGCCGGGATGGCGTGCGGCACCTCGTTCGGCTTGTTCGACACGGTCAGCGCGAGCGTCTTGCCCGGCTCGATCTTCCCGCAGGCCGACGGCGGGTTCTGCGGGTCGTACGCGTTCGTGTAACCCGGCGGCGGGCTGACCTCGACGACGCAGATGTCCTGCGGTGCCCGCAGGTTCTCGACGGTGACCCCGCCGGTCTTCCCGTCGGTGGTGACGACGGCGGGCTTGCCGTCGGCGCCGTTCAGCGGCTTCCCGTCCTGGCCGAGCGCGGCCGACGTCTTGTCCGCGCCGGTGATCCGCAGGACCGCGCCGCCGACGCCCTTGCCGCTGTTCGCGTCGACCTTGGTCACCTGCACCACGCCCGGCTTCGCGACGTTGACGACGCCCTGGGCGGTCAGTTCCTTCTCGCCGCCGGTCGAGACGACCCGCTGGACGCCGGTGTTGACCGGAGCGCGCACGTACGGCCGGTCGGCGGGAGCGGTGAGCGACGCGGCCAGCTCGGGCTTGTCCCCGGTCGGCGTCAGCGACACCTTCACCGTGCCGTCCTCGCCGGTCTTGATCGTGACGTCCTTGGCCGCGGCCTGCGGGCTCGCGTTGCCCGCGGCCGTGGCGGCCTTCTGTTCGCCGAGCGTCGCGGCGGTCGCCGTCACCTTCACCGGGACGTCGGCGACGCCCTTGCCCTTGGCGTTCTTGACCGTCACCGTCCACTCGCCGGCGGTGCCGACGTGCTGGTCGTCCTTCGGCGTCGTGACCGACGCGGTCCACGGGCCGCGGTTGGTCTCGGCCTCGGTCGTCAGCCGCTCGACGGCGGCGACGGCGTCCGCGGGCAGCTTGCCCAGGTGGAAGTCCGCGTCGTAACCGATCTTGTCGGCGGTCAGCGACGGGTCGAGGTCGGCGGCCGAGCGCGGCGCCGCCGTCCAGGAGTGCAGCAGGTGCGCGAGCGCCGCGGCTTCCTCGGGCTTCTTCGTGTCGCCGTAGCGCAGCAGCAGGTAGGAGATGTTGGCCGCCTGGTCCGCGGGCAGCTTCGTGCCCCACTTCGTCAGCAGCTCGTCGCCGGGCTTGTACTCCTCGTCCGTGTTCGGGGCCTTGAGCTGGAAGCTCACGCAGAACACCTGCTGCCCGCCGACGATGTAGGAGCCCAGCCAGTTGCGGCTCGGCGTCGGTTTCATCGGCTGCCCGGGCTTGACCTCGTAGCCGATGCCCTCCTGGGACGCCGCCGACGCCGCCGGGGCCCCGACCGTCACCGAGAGGGCGCCGAGCAGGGCGGCCGCGACCAGGCCGGTGAGCGCGCGTCGACCCGCGCGCGGGCGTGCAGACCACCCCATGGTGTTTCGACTCCTTCGACGGTCCCGCGCCGACGTCGGGGTGTCGTCGCAGGTCACACGTTTGATCAAGTCTCAGGTGCGCTTTCGGTGAAGATCCGAACACGCCAAGTGAGGGTCGCTCGAACTGGTTGGGGATGTCTAGCGTCCATCGGGTGCCTGTCGGCGAACGGTCGTGACGTCGGTCGCATACGGTGTGCGCGAGGACCGCTGACCAGGCGTCGAGTAAAGTCGTCTTTACTCGACGGGAACCGCGCGTCCCCGACGGTCGTTGGACCCGATGCAGCGTTGATTCACGCAGCTTGATTGACAAAGCAGCAGATCCAGGAGGATCAGGTGCGTTCCAGTAGCAACCCGGCGTTCCGCAACCTGCCAAAGGGCGGAACGCAGACTTACGGCCAGTACGGCCCCCCGGTGGGCTTCAACCAGCCCCAGGGCGGCGTGCCCGGGTACGGCCCGGGACAGGTCTCCTCCGGCGAGGGCGACCGCCCGATGACGGTCGACGACGTCGTCGTCAAGACGGGGATGAGCCTCGGCACCACGCTGCTCGTCGGGATCGTCACGGCGATCTGGGCGCAGAACCAGCTGGCCGACACCGGCCGGCTGTCCGGCGCGCTCATCGGGGCGATGCTCGGCGGCCTGGTCGTCGGGCTCGTCATCTCGCTGGTGATCATTTTCAAACAGAAGGCGAGCGCGCCGCTCACGCTCGTCTACTCGGCCGCCGAAGGCCTGTTCCTCGGCGCGCTGAGCGGCGTGTTCGAGGTGATCTACCCCGGGATCGCGCTGCAGGCGATCGTCGGCACCATGGGTGTCTTCATCGGCATGCTGGTGGTCTACAAGACCGGTGCTGTCAAGGTGACGCCGAAGCTGACCAAGTGGATCGTCGGCGCCGTCGTCGGTGTCGCGATCCTGATGCTGTTCAACCTGATCAGTGCGCTGGCCTTCGGCTTCAACCCGCTGCGCGACGGCGGCCCGATCGCCATCATCTTCAGCATCGTCTGCATCGGCATCGCGGCCTTCAGCTTCCTGCTCGACTTCGACCAGGCGGACCGGATGATCCGCGAGGGCATGCCGTCGAAGTGGGCCTGGTACGTCGCCTTCGGCCTGATGACCACCCTGGTCTGGCTGTACCTGGAGATCCTGCGGCTGCTGTCGTACCTCCGCGAGTAAGCTGGCTCACAGTCCTGCAGTGAAGGCGCTCCGTAATCGACGGGGCGCCTTTTCTGTCGGTAAATGTCTCATCCGTGGACCCCGCTGCGGACGCTGATCACCCTGCGTGTTTGATGTGCCGGTCAGTTCTCTTTCACATGTGTGAGGTTCACAGTGAGCGTTCCCCCTCCGGCCCCCGGGGGCCAGCAGCCGGTGGGTCAGCCCGATCCCTACGGGCCGCCTCCCGGCGGCCAGCAGCAGCAGTACGGCCAGCCGCAGTACGGCACGCCGCCGCAGGGTCAGCCGCAGCCGCAGTACGGCACGCCGCCCCAGGGCCAGCCGGTCCAGGGGCAGCCGGGCCAGTACGGCCCGCCGCCCGGACAGCCCGGCCCGTACGGCCCGCCGCCCGGCCAGCCCGGTTACCCGCCCGCGCCGCCGGCCCCGCCGAAGAAGTCGAAGGCGCTCTGGATCCGCCTCGCCATCGTCGCGGTGATCGTGGTCGTCGGCGGCACGCTGGCGATCGTCAACTTCGCCACGTCGCCGGCCAGCTCGAACGCCGGTGACTGCCTGTCGGTCACCGAGTTCACCTCGGGTGGCGACGAGCCGAGCAAGGCCGACTGCAACGATCCGAGCGCGAACGTGAAGATCGCCAAGAAGCTGGACAGCTCCAGCGACTCCTGCCCGGGCGGCAGTGACGCGGCGTACGACACCTACACCGTCAGCGGCCGCAGCTCCTACAAGCTGTGCCTGATGATCAACGCCAAGCAGGGCGACTGCCTGACGAACTTCACCTCGAAGACGCAGGGCTACAAGAAGGTCCCGTGCTCCGACCCGTCGAAGGACGGCGAGCTCGTCAAGGTCGTCAGCGGCCAGGCCGACCAGAGCGTCTGCGAGGGGACCGACGCCACGCGCGTCGCGGTCTACCCGGAGCCGGCGACGACGATGTGCGTCAAGACGAACGAGTAACACCGCAAGACCGGAGAAGGCCCCTTCGCCTCGGCGAGGGGGCCTTCTCGGCGTTCAGGGCTACTGGACTGCTCCATTCGTCCCACACTGTGCGACGGGCTGCGACGGACCCGGCCCCGGTCCTAGCTTTGATCGTCCTGCTCCGCCGACCCGAGCCTGGAGTACTGGTGGCGACGACCGAATCACCGGCCGGTGACAAGAAGTTCCTCGAGTTCCCCACCTCCTGCGCCGCGCCCGTGCCGCGGCCGGAGGAGCCCGTCCGCGTCGTCCCGCTGGCCGTCGCCGGTGTCCTGGCGGTGGGCCTGACCTGGTACGTCTGGGCGGCCTACGGCGCCAAGTCCGGCGTCCTCCTGCTGCTCGGCCTCGGTCTCGGGCTCGCGCTGTTCCACTCGCGGTTCGGCTTCACGTCGGCGTGGCGGCAGCTGATCGCCGTCGGCAACGGCCAGGGCCTGCGGGCCCACACCGTCCTGCTCGGCACGGCCGCGACGCTGATCGCGCTGATCGCCGGCACCGGCAGCGGGCTGTTCGGCAGCAAGCCGGCCCCGACGGCCAGTCCGCTCGGGCTCGCCCTCTTCGCCGGCGCGACGCTCTTCGCGATCGGCATGCAGCTCGGCGGCGCGTGCGCGTCCGGCACGCTGTTCGCGGTCGGGTCGGGCCAGTCGGCCATCGTGCTGACGCTGGGCGGGTTCATCACCGGCTCGGTGCTCTACACCTGGGCGTACCCGGTGCTCAGCGGCTGGCCGGAGGTCAAGGGTGTGCTGCTGGCCGACCACGTCGGCTGGTTCGGCTCGTGGGCGATCACCATCGCCGTGCTCGCCGGGATCGTGGTGGTCACCCGCGCGGTGCAGAAGCGCCGCACGCCGCCGCCGGTGGACGCCGTGCCGACCGCGCGCGGCTTCGCGCGGGTCTTCCGCGGCTCGTGGCCGATGCTCGCCGGCGCGCTCGTGCTCGGCGTGCTGGCCGGCGCGGTGTTCCTGGTCTCGGGCGGGATCTGGGGCGTCACCAGCGCGTTCTCGTTGTGGGGCGCGAAGGTCCTGCAGGTGTTCGGGCTGCACCCGGAGAGCTGGGCGTTCTGGCAGCAGAAGGCGAACGCGACGTCGCTGGCCAACCCGATCTGGAAGGACAAGAACAGCCTCACCGACATCGGGATCATGATCGGCGCGGCGGTGGCCGCCGCGGCCGCGGGCGCGTGGAAGATCCACAGCTCGATCCCGTGGCGCACGGCGGTCGCGGCGATCCTGGGCGGGATCATGATGGGCGTCGGCGCACGGATGGCGGGCGGCTGCAACATCGGCGCGTACCTCGGCGGCATCTCCACCGGCAGCCTGCACGGCTGGCTGTGGGGCGTCTTCGCGCTCGGCGGCACCTGGATCGGGCTGAAGCTTCGGCCGCTGTTCGGGCTCGCGAACCCGGTTCCGACCGACAGCATCTGCTGAGACGTTTTTGTCGGTGGCCCCCGGTAGTCTCGCGGACGAAACCACTACCTGGGGGAATCGTTCCTGATGTCAACGCAAAGTACGGCCGCCGCGCCGCAGGGTGACGCGCTCGACGCGGGGGTGCTGAAGGTCGCGTCCGTGGTGGTGCTGGGCGCCATCATGGCGATCCTCGACACCACGGTCGTCAACGTGGCGCTGCAGAAACTCACGATCGAGTTCTCGACGTCGTTCGACGTCATCCAGTGGGTCGCCACCGGCTACCTGCTCGCGCTCGCCACGGTGATCCCGATCACGGGCTGGGCGTCGGACCGCTTCGGCACCAAGCGGCTCTACATGGTCGCGATCGTGCTGTTCCTGGCCGGCTCGATGCTCGCGGGCCTGGCGTGGAACATCGAGACGTTGATCGGATTCCGCGTCCTGCAAGGCTTCGGCGGCGGCATGCTGATGCCCTGCGGCATGACGATCCTGACCCGCGCGGCGGGCCCGCAGCGGATCGGGCGCGTGATGGCGGTGCTGGGCGTGCCGATGCTGCTGGGCCCGATCGGCGGCCCGATCCTCGGCGGCTGGCTGGTCGACGCCGTGAGCTGGCGCTGGATCTTCTTCATCAACGTGCCGATCGGCGTCGTCACGCTGCTGCTGTCGTGGCGGCTGCTGCCGAAGGACGAGCCGGAGGCGGCGTCCCGCTTCGACTTCGCGGGCATGCTGATGGTGTCGCCGGGGCTCGCCGCGCTGATCTTCGGCGTCTCGAAGATCCCGTCCGCGGGCGGCGTCACGGCCGTCGAGGTCTGGCTGCCGGCGCTGGGCGGCCTGGCGCTGCTGGTGGCGTTCGTGCTGCGCGCGCTGCGCGTGGCCAATCCGCTGGTCGACCTGCGGCTGTTCAAGAACCGCGCGTTCACCTCGGCGATGGTGACGATGTCGCTGTTCTTCGTCGCGTTCCTCGGCGGGATGATGCTGCTGCCGACGTACTTCCTGCTGGTGCGCGGCGAAACGACGCTGCACGCCGGGCTGCTGCTGGCCCCGCAGGGCTTCGGCGCGATGATCACGATGCCGATCGCCGGCCGGCTCGCCGACAAGGTCGGGGTGCGCAAGATCGTGCTGCCGGGCATGGTGCTGCTGGTCGGCTCGATGGCGATGCTGACCCAGGTCACCGCGACCACGCCGTACTTCGTGCTGCTGTCGGCGCTGTTCGTGATGGGCCTCGGCATGGGCTGCACGATGATGCCGATCACGACGTCCGCGCTGCAGACGTTGCAGCCCAAGGACATGGCCCGCGCGTCCACGGCCACGAACATCGTCCAGCAGACCGCGGGCGCGATCGGCTCGGCGGTGATGGCGACGATCCTGGCGGCCCTGCTGGCGGGCAAGTTCGGCGTCCCGACGGCCCAGGGCCAGCTCGCGGCCACAGCGGCGATCATGAACCCGGCCACCCACGAGGCGGCCACCGGCCTGGCGGCCGACGCCTTCTCGACGACGTTCGTCTGGTCCCTGGTCCTGGTGGTCCTCTGCGTGATCCCGGCACTCTTCCTCCCGAAGTCCCGCCCAACCGCCCCGGCAGTCCCGGAAGGCGAGGAACTCACCCCACCAGTAATGCTCCACTGACCAGCCACGCGCCCAACCACGCGAGTGACGAGCCCAATCACGCGAGTGACGAGCCCAATCACGCGAGTGACGAGCCCAATCACGCGAGTCACGCGCTCGATCACGCGAGATACGCGGCTGATCACGCGAGCCGACCCCGGTCCACGGGTTCGGCTGGGGTCACGTCGGTGGGTGGTGATCACAGGGTCGACACGCGTGATCGGAGAGCCGACACGCGTGATGGAGAGGTCGACACGGCCCCGCCGTCCGGGTTCGCCGTGTCGACCCTCTGATCACGCGAGTTGACCTCCCGATCACGTGTGCCGGCTTCCGGATCACACCTCCGGACACGCCGAAGGCCACCACCGGGACTCCCGGTGGTGGCCTTCGGCCGTTCAACGACTCAGGAGAGGCGTTCGATGATCAGCGCCATGCCCTGGCCGCCGCCCACGCACATCGTCTCCAGGCCGAACTGCTTGTCGTGGTGCTGCAGGGAGTTGATCAGCGTCGACGTGATGCGCGCGCCCGTCATGCCGAACGGGTGGCCCACCGCGATCGCGCCGCCGTTGACGTTCAGGCGGTCCAGGTCGATGCCCAGGTCGCGGTACGACGGGATGACCTGCGCGGCGAACGCCTCGTTGATCTCCACCAGGTCGATGTCGCCGATCGACAGGCCGGCGCGGGACAGCGCCTGCTTCGACGCCTCGACCGGGCCGTAGCCCATGATCTCCGGGGACAGGCCCGTCACGCCCGTCGACACGATCCGCGCGAGCGGCGTCAGGCCCAGCTCGCTCGCCTTCGTGTCGGACATGACGACCAGGGCCGCCGCGCCGTCGTTCAGCGCGCAGCAGTTGCCCGCCGTGACGCGGCCGTCCGGGCGGAACACCGGCTTCAAGCCCGAGACGCCTTCGACCGTGACGCCCGCGCGGGGGCCGTCGTCCTTCGAGACGACCGTGCCGTCCGGGAGCGTCACCGGGGTGATGTCCTTGGCCCAGAAACCGTCGGCGATGGCTTTCTCGGCCAGGTTCTGCGAGCGGACGCCGAACTCGTCCATGTCCTCGCGCGTGACGCCCTTCTGCCGCGCCAGGTTCTCGGCGGTCTGGCCCATCGCGATGTAGACGTCGGGGACGTCCCCGGCGGTGCGCGGGTCCGTCCAGCTGTCGGTGCCGGACTCCGCCGTCGACGCCGTCCGCTTCTCGGCGTCGGCGAACAGCGGGTTGTGCGTGTCCGGCCAGGAGTCCGAGCTGCCCCGCGAGAAGCGCGACACGGTCTCGACGCCGGCCGAGATGAAGACGTCGCCCTCGCCGGCCTTGATCGCGTGGAACGCCATCCGGGTCGTCTGCAGGCTGGACGAGCAGTAGCGCGTGATGGTGCAGCCGGGCAGGTGGTCGTACCCGAGCTCGACGGCGACCGCGCGGCCCATGTTGAACCCGGACTCGCCGCCCGGCAGGCCGCAGCCCAGCATCAGGTCGTCGATGTCGGTGGGGTCGAGCTGCGGCACCTTGGCCAGTGCCGCCTGGATCATCTGCACGGTCAGGTCGTCGGGTCGCATGCTGACCAGCGAGCCCTTGTTGGCGCGCCCGATCGGCGAGCGCGCGGTGGAGACGATGACGGCTTCAGGCATGACGTGACACATCCTCGTATCGCGAGCTAAGCGTGCTAAGCGGTTGCTCACCATAGTGCCGTGAACCACGCCCGGGACAAAGCCGAACGCGACCAAGGCAACAGCCGAGCTGGCAGGATCACCCGGGTGGGGACCGAGGCGCGGGTGCTGGGCACGAGGACGATCCTGCTCTGGGGCGCGGGCCTGCTGCTGCTCGCCGGGCTGGCGGCGACGCTGTTGCTGTCGCTGCTCGGCGGGGGCCGGCCCGAGGACTCCGCCCGGCTGGACGCGCTGCGCACCGCGGCCAACATCGTCGTCGGCACCGGGGGTGCGGCCGCGCTGCTGCTGGCCGCCCGGCGGCAGCGCTCCGCCGAGCTGGACCTGGTGCAGAAGGACCACGACGCCACCGAACGCCGGGTCACCGAGATGTACAGCAAGGCCGCCGACCAGCTCGGCAGCGAGAAGGCGCCGGTCCGGCTCGCCGGGCTGTACGCCCTCGAACGGCTCGCCGGCGGGTACGCGCCGCACCGGCAGACCATCGTCAACGTGCTCTGCGCGTACCTGCGGATGCCGTTCAAGCACACCGCGAAGAACGCCGAGGAGCTGCAGGTCCGCAAGACCGCGCAGCGCATCCTGCAGCTGCACCTGCGCGCCGGGTCCGTCGAACAACCGAACGAAGGGTTCTGGCCGGACGTCGACCTCGACTTCTCCGGGGCGACGCTCGTCGGGCTGAACCTCACGCACTGTTCGATCCGGTCGATCGTCTGCTACGGGACGACGTTCCTCGAACTCGTGTCGTTCCGCGGCACCGAATTCCGCACCAAAGCCGACTTCAACAAAGCGGCTTTCAAGGACCGCGTCGATTTCCGCGGCACCGTTTTCGGTGGGGACCGTGACTCCTTCAACGGCGCCGTCTTCGCAGGTCCGGTCGATTTCGGGACGAAGACCGCGGCGCGGCTCGCCGGGGCCGAGGCGCAGCGCGGCTTCGCCAGGACCTGGCCCCCGGACTGGGAAGAGCGCCCGATCGCCGACCGGCCGGACCGCACGCGATTGACTCGAAAGGACGCACCGCCGGACCCCGGCACCCGATAGGATCCGTTCAGGAAAGAGCTTCGTCATTCCGGAACCGGGGGAGGTGAGCCGGATGGTCGAACATCGAGGCACTCGCTGGGCCTTCTTGCCTTCTCTGATGGGTCGCGACCGCGCGCACGGCGCCGGGCGGGACCTCCGGGACGGGATGACGGCTCAGCGTGCGGCGACCCTCGGGTACGGAATCGGCACCGGTAGCGGCTTGGTGGCTTAGCGACACGCCGGCGCCGGAACGGCCCCGACCTCGCGCACAATGCCCGGCATTTCCGACGCGCACCCGGAGACCGCCCGGAGGCCTTGCCACGTGCTGAGTGGACAACGCCACCGGTAGGCCGTTTAGGCTGACGGCGTGGAGTACGCAGAGCACATCGCAGACCTCGTGGGCAACACCCCGCTGGTCAAGCTGAACTCGTTGACCAAGGGGCTCAAGCCGCTCGTGCTGGCCAAGGTCGAGTACCTGAACCCGGGTGGCTCGGTCAAGGACCGGATCGCGCTGCGGATGATCGAAGCGGCCGAGAAGTCCGGCGCCCTGCGCCCCGGCGGCACGATCGTCGAGCCGACGTCCGGCAACACCGGCGTCGGGCTGGCCATGGTCGCCCAGCGCAAGGGCTACAAGTGCGTCTTCGTCTGCCCGGACAAGGTCAGCGAAGACAAGCGCAACGTGCTCAAGGCGTACGGCGCCCGCGTCGTGGTGTGCCCGACGGCGGTCGCGCCCGAGCACCCGGACTCCTACTACAACGTCTCCGACCGCCTGGTCCGCGAGATCGACGGCGCCTGGAAGCCCAACCAGTACGCCAACCCGCAGAACCCGGAGAGCCACTACCTCTCGACCGGCCCGGAGCTGTGGAAGCAGACCGACGGGAAGATCACCCACTTCGTCGCGGGTGTCGGCACCGGCGGCACCATCTCCGGCACCGGCAAGTACCTCAAGGAGGTCAGCGACGGCGCCGTCCAGGTCGTCGGCGCCGACCCCGAGGGCTCGGTCTACTCCGGCGGCAGCGGCCGTCCCTACCTGGTAGAAGGCGTCGGCGAGGACTTCTGGCCGGACACCTACGACCGCAACGTCGCCGACGAGATCATCCCGATCTCCGACGCCGACTCGTTCCAGGTCACCCGCCGCCTCGCGCTCGAAGAGGGCCTGCTGGTCGGCGGCTCGTGCGGGATGGCGGTCGCGGCCGCGCTGAAGCTCGCCGAACGCCTCACCGAGGACGACGTCGTGGTCGTGCTGCTGCCCGACGGCGGCCGCGGCTACCTGACGAAGGTCTTCAACGACACCTGGATGTCCTCCTACGGCTTCCTGCCCCCGGACTCCTCGGGCGCGACGGTCGCCGACGTGCTGACCAAGAAGAGCGGTCAGCTGCCGGCCCTGGTGCACTCGCACCCGAACGAGACGGTCGCCGAGGCCATCGCGATCCTGGCCGAGTTCAGCGTCAGCCAGATGCCCGTGGTCAGCGCGGAGCCGCCGGTGATGGCGGCCGAGGTCGTCGGCGCGGTCAACGAGCGTGACCTGCTCGAAGCGCTGTTCACCGGCAAGGCCCAGCTGGCCGACCGGCTCGACCGGCACATGTCCCCGCCGCTGCCGACGATCGGCGGCGGTGAGCAGGTGGGTTCCGCGATGACGGCGCTCGAGGGGGCCGACGGCGCTCTCGTGCTGGTCGACGGCAAGCCGGCCGGCGTCGTCACGCGGCACGACCTCCTGGGTTTCCTGGCCGGTCGGTGACCAGGAGCCGAAAAGGGTCTTAATCGGCGAACCCGGCTGGGGCGTTACGAGCGCCCTGCCGGGTGATCCGATAGCGTGGGCGCAAATAGAACACTTTCGCGTCCTCGTCAAGGGGGTTCAAGACCCACATGAGTGCACCGCAGCCACCGAACCAGCCGTGGGGTGGCAACCAGCCACCTCAGGGCCCGCCGAGTGGCCCCCATCCGCAGCAGGACAACCCGTTCGGTAGTCCGGAGCCGACGCAGGTCGTGCAGCCACAAGGCGGTTCCCCGTTCGGGGAGACGCCGGAACCGACGCAGGTCGTCCAGCCCGCCCAGCCGGGTGAGGGCGGGGCGGGCGCGACCCAGGCGCTGCCGCCGGTCGACGCGAACGCGACGCAGTGGGTGAACCCGGCCGGCGGTGACGCCCCGGTTGCGGACTCCACGCAGCTGGTCCCGCCGGGATCCCAGCCGCCGCCGGCGATCCCGTACAACCCGCCGCCGAGCGCGGCCGACAACCCGGCCGCGGCGTTCGGCCAGCAGCAGGGTGGGTACGGCCAGCCGGGTGGCTACGGGCAGCAGTCTGGCGGCTTCGGCCAGCCGGGCCAGCCGCCGCAGGGCTTCGGCGGGCCGCCCGGGTTCGGTGGTCCCCAGCAGCAGTTCGGGGGGCCGCCGCAGCAGCAGTTCGGCGCGTCGCCGGCCGGCGGCGGCAACCCGCTGTTCGGCTACATCGCGGCCGGTCTGCTCGCGATCTTCGGCCTGCTCGCGGTGGTGTTCTTCTTCGTCGACATGTTCGACAGCGATTTCACCACGTACTCCGACGCCGTCGGCAAGGTCACCGACCAGCAGATCCAGGCGGCCAAGGACGCCGGGCAGTACATCTCGCCCGGCGCGTTGACCATCTACTACATCCTGGTGCTGGTCGGCGGTCTGGCCGCGCTGGGCGCCGCCGTGTTCACGTTCCTGAAGAACAAGATCGCCTCGTTCCTGGCGGTCGGCGGCGGCGCGGTGCTGCTGATCTTCGCGATCCTGATCATGATCGAGCTGAGCATCGACGTGCCGGACGGCGCGACGATCAAGTTCGGCAACGGCCAGGCGCTCTACCTCGTCGCCGGGATCTTCGTGCTGGCGATCGGCGTGCTGGGGCTCCTCCCGGCGACCAAGCAGTTCGTCGGCCTCGGTGACGGCGCGGCCGCGTCGACCGGTCCGCAGGGCTTCGGCGGTCCGCCCGCGGGCTTCGGTGGCCCGCAGCAGGGCTTCGACGGTCCGCCGCAGGGCTTCGGTGGCCCGCAGCAGCAGCCCGGGTTCGGCCAGCCGGGGCAGCCCGGCCCGCCGCCGCAGGGCTTCGGCCAGCCGCCGCAGGGTTACGGCCCGCCCCCGGGCTACGGCCAGCCGGGCGGCTCCAACCCGGCCAGCGGCGGGTTCCCGCAGCCGCAGGGTGGCGGGTTCCCGCCGCCGCACCAGCAGCCGCAGCAGCCGGGTGGCTTCGGCCAGCCGGGTCAGCCGCCGCACGGCTACCCGCAGCAACCGGGCCAGCAGCCGGGTCAGCCGCCGCAGGGCTGGGGACAGCCGCCGCAGCAGCAGGGCCCGCCCAGCGGAGGGTTCGGTCAGCCGCCGCAGCAGTGGTGAGTGAACACCGTTTTCGTGCCCCGGAGCCATTTCGGCTCCGGGGCACGCTGCATTTATAGCGAAGCGTGCAATTGTCCGAATAGGACAAGCGGTCGGTGAATCGCGCGCCGTGATCGCGTGACAGGATTTCCGCCTCTAGCGCAGGAAAATGATCTTGGGTTCCGCCGTCCGGCCGAATTCCCATATTTTTTAGGACTACTTCCCCAGGTGCAGACTAGGCTGAGCGCCGATGTTCGTGTTCTGTCGATGGGGGATTCGTGGCCGGTCCGCTCGGTTACCCGGTAGCTCATTCGCATTCGTATTCATCCGCTAGGCCGTCCGGAGTAACGGCCGTTCTCGCCGGATTGCTCGGTTTGCCGGCCGCCGTCGCCGCCGGGTTCGTGCCGGTCAAGATCTTTCTCGACATGCCCGCCGAATTCAGTCTCGGCATGCTGCCCGCGTTGGTGCTGGTCGATCTGGGCGCGTTCCTCCTCGCCGGGCTCGTGCTGTTGCTCGGCTCGCTGGCGACGTTGTTCCGCGCGACCGCGGGGGCGGTCCTGCTCGGGCTCGGCGCGTTGCTGGCGATCGGTGCCCTGCTGACCGAGCCGCTGTCGGCCGGGGTGCCGCTGGCGCGGTTCGTCGACGCGATGTTCACCCACGGCGGCCTCGCCATGGTCGACCGGGTCGGCCTCGCCGGGCTTTCGGTGTTCGTGCTGGTACTGGCCTTCCTGCCGCCGACCTTCCGGTACCTGCGCTACCGCACGCCCACGCTGCCCGTGTTCACCGGCCAGGGCGCGTACACGTCCGAGAGCTGGTGATCGCGCGGTCACCCGCCGTGGCCCTATCCTCGGCGCGTGATCTTCTCCGCGCTCACCTCCGCCACCGGCCGGACGGCGCGGGCCGCCGCGGCCCTCGCCGTCCTCGGCGGGCTGCTCTACCTGGCCGGCCTGCTCCTCGACGTCGTCGCGCTGGTCCGGTTCCCGGGTGACGCGCCCCGCACGGCCGTCCACGCGGCGGTCGACCTGCTCCTCACCGCGGTGCTGCTGCCCGGCGGCGTCCTCCTGCTGCGCCACGACCCGCTGGGCCGCCTCGGCTGCATCGCGGGCAGCGCGACGGCGATCGTCGCGACGCTGACGTCACTGCTGCTGGCGGCGACCGGCCTGGCGTACGTCGACCTCGGCGGCCCCGGTGACCTGGCGGCCGGCGGGGTGCTGGCGCTGGTCCTGGTGCTGCCCCCGGCCGTCGCGACGCTCGCCCTTTCGGCGGCGGTGCCGACCGCCCGCTGGTGCGGCCTTCCGGTCACTGGACGTGAGTGACGAGAGCCATCCCACCTGCCGGGAATGGACGGCCCGGGCCGTACGCTGAAGGGATGGTGGACGACTACTCCGAACTGGGCTTCGAGACCCGCGCGATCCACGCCGGTCAGAAGCCCGACCCCCGCACCGGCGCGGTGATCGTGCCCATCTACCAGACTTCGACCTACGCGCAGGACGGCGTCGGCGGCACTCGCGAAGGCGATTACGAGTACTCGCGCACCGCGAACCCGACCCGCAGCGCGCTAGAAGAGGCCCTCGCCTCGCTGGAGGGCGGCCGGCACGCCCTCGCCTTCGCGTCCGGCATGGCCGCGTCCGACGTGGTGCTGCGCAGCACGCTGCGCCCCGGCGACCACCTCGTGCTCGGCAACGACGCCTACGGCGGCACGTTCCGCCTGATCGACAAGGTGCTCAGCCTCTGGGGCGTCGAGCACACCGTCGCCGACCTCGGCAACCTCGACGAGGTGCGCGCCGCGATCCGGCCCGAGACCAAGCTGATCTGGTGCGAGTCGCCGACCAACCCGCTGCTCGGCATCGCCGACATCGCCGCGCTGGCCGGGGTCGCGCACGACGCCGGCGCCCGCCTGGTCGTCGACAACACCTTCGCGACGCCGTACCTGCAGAACCCGCTGTCGCTCGGCGCGGACATCGTGCTGCACTCGACCACCAAGTACCTCGGCGGCCACTCCGACGTCGTCGGTGGCGCGATCGTCACCAACGAGGACGAGCTGCGCGAGCAGTTCTTCTACCTGCGCAACGCCGCGGGCGCGGTCCCCGGCCCGTTCGACGCGTGGCTGACCCTGCGCGGCATCAAGACCCTGGCCCTGCGCATGGAGCGGCACAGCGACAACGCCGAGCTGGTCGTGCAGGCGCTGCTGAAGCACCCGAAGGTCGCGAAGGTCTACTACCCGGGCCTGCCGGAGCACCCCGGCCACGAGATCGCGGCGAAGCAGATGCGCCGCTTCGGCGGCATGGTCTCGTTCAGCCACGTCGACGGCGAGCAGGCGGCACTGGACGTCGCCGCGCGCACGAAGCTCTTCATCCTTGCGGAGTCCCTCGGCGGCATCGAGTCGCTGATCGAGCACCCGGGCAAGATGACGCACGCGAGCACCGCGGGCTCGACCCTGCAGGTGCCGGCGGACCTGCTGCGCCTCTCGGTCGGCATCGAAGACGGCACCGACCTGGTCGCCGACCTGCTGACCGCCCTGGGCTGACGTCCCGAAGACAGCAAAACGGCCCCGGAACCGACTGGTTCCGGGGCCGTTTCGCGAAGGCTTTCCGCAGGTCAGGGGTTGTAGTTGCCGTGCACCACGGTGCCGGATTTCGGGGTGCCCGCGGCGGGCAGGTCCGCGCCGTCGACGCAGCCGCCGACCAGCTCGACGTGGCTGTCGTGGCGGATGTACTGGGCCGGCGACGCGCACGAAGCGCTGTCCACCGTGATGTAGGCGGCTCCGGTGAGGGCGGCGGCCGACGCCAGCCCGATCACGAGCGGGACCAGCCCGGCGGAGCGGGTGGCGCGCGCCCGTTTAGCGGCGTTCGCGGGTTTCCCCCGTGCCATGGTTGCTCCCTGTTTACCGCAAGTTGACACGCCAAGGGTACCCGGCTCCCGGTCCGATCAACCTGTGGATCTCCTGAGTGGCATCATCCGGCTCATGGAACTCGTCACCATCGAGCGGATCCAGGCCGCCCGCGAACTCCTCAAAGGAGTGACCCGGGTGACGCCGATGGAGCACGCGCGCGACCTGCGCCGGCTCCACGGCGGTCCGGTGCACCTGAAGTGCGAAAACCTGCAGCGCACGGGCTCGTTCAAGATCCGCGGCGCCTACACCCGCATCCACGGCCTCACCGACGAGGAGCGCGCACGGGGCGTCGTCGCGGCCAGTGCCGGCAACCACGCGCAGGGCGTCGCGCTCGCGTCGTCGCTGCTCGGCGCCCGCTCGACGGTCTTCATGCCGCTGCGGGCGCCGCTGCCGAAGCTGGCCGCCACGCGCGGTTACGGTGCCGAGGTCCACCTGCACGGGGCGCTGCTCGAAGAGACCCTCGCCGCCGCGATCGAGTTCGGCGAGCGGACCGGCGCGGTGTTCATCCACCCCTTCGACCACCAGGACGTCATCGCCGGCCAGGGCACGGTCGGGCTCGAGATCCTCGAGCAGGTGCCCGGGGTCAAGACGATCCTCGTCGCCACCGGCGGCGGCGGGCTGGTCGGCGGGGTCGCCTCGGCCGTCAAAGCCGTGCGGCCGGACGTCAAGGTCATCGGCGTCCAGGCCGAGGAGGCCGCCGCGTACCCGCCGTCGCTGGTCGCGGGCGCGCCCGTCCGACTGAGCCAGACGTCGACCATGGCCGACGGCATCGCGGTCGGCGAGCCGGGCCCGGTCAGCTTCGCCCACGTCGCGTCGCTGGTCGACGACGTCGTGACGGTGTCCGAGCAGTCGCTCTCGCGGGCGGTGCTGCTCTGCCTGGAGCGGCGCAAGCTGGTCGTCGAGCCCGCCGGCGCGGCCACCGTCGCCGCGCTGCTGCAGCACCCCGGCGCGTTCGAGCCGCCGGTCGTGGCGATCCTCTCCGGCGGCAACGTCGACCCGGTGCTGCTCCTGCAGATCATCCAGCACGGCATGACCGCCGGCGGCCGCTACCTGCGGCTGCACCTGCGGGTCCCGGACCGGCCGGGGTCGCTCGTGGGCGTGCTGTCGTGCGTCAGCGGGCAGGGTGCGAACGTGCTCGACGTCGAGCACTCCCGGATCTCCGGCAGCCTCGACCTCGGCGAGGCCGACGTCGCCCTGGCCCTGGAGACCCGCGGTCCCGAGCACTGCAAGGAGATCGAGATCGCGCTGACGAACGCCGGGTACACCGTCGTCTGAGGCTGTTACTGCCGTTCGCCGGTGATCGCCGCCAGCGCCAGGACCGTGGCCTCGGCGGAGACCTCCGACGGCGCGGCGAACCGCCGGGCCCGGATGTGGGCGACCAGGTCCGGATCCGGCGGCACCCCGTGCTCACGCAGGTAGTACCCGACGGCGCCGGGCCAGGCCCACGCCCCGTCGGTGCGGAAGTTCATCGGCACGGCGTCGGTCCGCTCCGGCGCGAAGACGTCGGCGCCGTTGCTGCGGGACGCCAGGATGACCGGCGCCGCCTCCAGGTAGGCCAGCAACCGCTCGATCTCGGCCGGGACGAGGGCCGGCCGCCGGATGACCGGCCGGCCCGACGCGTCGAGACCGTCGTGGACGCGGGGCGTGCGCACCTTCTCGTCCGGGCCGAGCGGCGCCTGCGGGACCTGGGTCGGCGCCGGCAGGCCGGCCCGCTCCCGCAGCCAGCCGGGGATCTGCTCGTCGGCGCGCGGGAAGAACCGCAGCTCGTCCTGAAAACCGATGGGCGGGGGCTGGTGCCGGAACGGCGGTTCGAGGTCCGGCCGCCCGAAGTCGGCGTCGGCCGGCCCGCCGGGGTCGAACACGAGGACCGCGCCGAGCCAGGTGCCGAGCCCGGGCTGGTACATGCCCGCCCGCAAGACGCCGAGCAGCCGCACCGCTTCCGGGTGCGGCGGCAGGGTCCGGGGGAGCCCGTCCGGGGCGGTCACCAGCAGGTCGGCCTCGATGTGCCGCCCGGCCGCGCGGTACTCGACCCGCAGCTGCCGCCAGCCCGGTGGCACCTGTCCCGTCAGCACCGCGCCGATCTGCCGGACGAGCTCATGCTGCTGCTCGGGCCGCAACGGTCCTCGTGGCTGGCTCACGGTTCATCCCCCTCCGGGTTCACTGACGAGCGGTCTCGCCGGCCCGCGACCGGTCCGGCACGCGGGTGCGCTCGAGCCCTCCGGCCGCGGTCACGAACCGAGCTTCGCCCGGAACCACGGCGGGGTGTTTTCGGGGGTGCGCGGGTAGCGCTCCTGGTCCAGCGCGTACTGCTCGGGCGCCGGCGGGGTCCGGAACGGCGGCTCGTCGTCCCGGTTGAACCGCGCCTGGAACCGGTCGGGCCGGTCGATCACCATGTCCATCGAGTACCACGTGCCGAGGCCGTCGGCGTACATCCCCCGGCGCAGTTTCGCCAGCGGCTTCGACACTTCCCGCGGCGCGGGCACCGGCTGCCGGGCGCCGTTGTCCAGCGCCGCGCCCAGCCCGACATCGACGTGCTTGCCGACGGCCATGAAGTCGAACACCAGCCGCTGCCAGTTCGGCGGGGCCGCCGCGATGAGCGACTCGGCGATCTCGCCGAGCAGCTCGTTCTGCTCGATGGGGGTCAGCGTCATGCTGTCCGGTCCTCCGTTTTCGTTCACCGGTGGGGGATTCGTCGTGGTGACCCTAGTCTTCCGGCGCCGCCACGGCCGCCGCGTCGGCCAGCAGCGCGCGCAGCCAGTCCGGGATCCGCTCGTCCGCGCGGGGGAAAGCGGCGACGTCGCGGGCGAACGCCACCGGCGGCAGCTCCGGGAACCACCGCGGGTCCTGGTCGTAGTTGAACGACGCCTCGGGCTCTTCGCCCGCGCGCAGCCGGAAGCTCGCGGAGAACCAGGTGCCCCGGCCCGGCTGGTACATCACCTCGCGCAGCGCGGCGATCAGGTTCGTCACCGCGGGCGGCGCGACCTCCGGCGAGCTGCCGTCGGCCATGGCGACGGTCAGTTCGGTCTGGTACGCCACGACCGTCGCCCACACCCGGAACGTGACGCGCCGCCAGTTCGGCGGCAGCGCCTGCCCGACCGCGTCGAAGATCGCCGGGACCAGCTCATCAGGGCTCGCCATAACGCCTCACCGTCGCGTTGGGGTCGATGTTCTCCGGCACGTTGACGAACACCCGCTCGTACACCCGGGAAACGCGCTCGCCCGTCTCCGGGTCGACCTCGGTGACCCGCCACCGCATGACGTCCTCTTCGGACAGTCCGTCGGCCCGCCGCGGCGTGCTCACCTGCAGCAGTTCGACCTCACGGTCGGGCGGGTTGTGGTACGAGGCGAGCTGTTCCTCCTGGCGCCGCCAGGTTTCCGGCGGATCCCAGCCGTCGCGGGCGTGCCCGCTGTTGGACGCGGCCATCTGCCCGTGCATGTTGCCGTAACCCGGGGGGCCACCGCCCTCGGTGGAGACGAGGTGACCGCCCGCCCACCGGACTTCGCCGTGGTCCGGGTCGCCGCGGTAGGCGTTCTGGCCTTCGTGGCCCGCACGGCCCTGCCCGGTGAACCGGCCGCCGGCGTCGCGGTAGTCCTCGTTCGACTCGCGGTACTCCGGCTGCCCCGTCGCGGCGTCCGTCTGGCCACGGGCATCCGTGTGGTAGTCCAGTTTCTTCGCCGGGTCGTTGAAGTTGTCGACGCGGTACTGGCAGTCGGGCAGCAGCGGGTAGTTGAAGTCCGGGTTCGCGGGCAGCTTGACGCCGTCGGCCGTCCGGCCGCCACCGGGCGTGCACTCGACCCACTTGACCTTGCCCTCGGAGTCGGTGAAGAACCGCGTCTCCGACGCGATCTCCCCGGTCTTGGTCTTGTTGACCACCCGGTATTCGGTGTCGGGCTTGAGCTCGACGTCGCCGAGCACCCGGGGCTGGGTCGGCACCGGCGTCGAGAAGTCGCCCGGCGTGGTGCGGTCCCGCGGGCGCGGCCCGGACTCGATCGTCTGCGGCGAGTCGGGCGGCCGGTGGTACGGGTTGGCCGGCGAGTCGTGCGGGTGCTCGTGCCCGGGGCGGTCGAAGTCGACGAGCCGTTCGTCGTACCTCGGGTCCGTGGGCGAGATTTCGTGCTCGCCCCAGCCGTCGAGGTCGAACTCGTCGTCGTCTTCGTCCGCGTGGGAGGGCGAGCCGTCGCCGTCGCCGTCGCCGCGGTGCCGGGCACTCTCGGCGTCGACGTCGTGCGGGTCACCGTGGTGGCTGTCCGGCGCGAAGCCGTCGTCGCCGGCGCGGTGGGCGGTGCCGTCCGGGTGGTGGGTGTTCCACTCGCCGTCCGGCGGGATGCGCGGGCGCATCTTCCCGTCCGGGCCGATTTCGTAGTCGGACGAGAAGACCCGGCCGTGTGCGTCGGTCCACGCCGGTTTCGTCGGTGCCATCACCTCGGTGTCGAGCTCGCGCGAAAGCCGGTGCGCGAAGTCGTTGGAACTCGCGTCGCACCCGATCAGCCGGACGGGCCGGCCGTCGTAGTCACCGTTGCGGCGCAAGACATCCGCGAACTCTTCCGGCGTGTAGAGCCGATCGCCGATGCGGGCGTGCCCATCCGGCGTGACGTGCACGTCGACGGTGTAGCGGCCGTCCGGGTCGGGCTGCACGCGGTGCGGCAGGTCGCCCATGTCGGGGTCACCGGCGTGGTAGGAGCTGCCGGACGGCGTGCTTTCGGCGTGCCGCGCGTTGACCTCGTCCGGGCTGAGCGGCTCGCCGTGGTGGGGCGGGCTGCCGTCCGGGTCGTGGTGACCGCTCTCCTGCGGACGGTGTTCGTGCGGGCCGCTTTCGTGCGGGCTGTGGCCTTCGGGACTGTGCGGACCGCCGGGGCCGGTGTGCCCGGGACCGCCCGGCCGGGTGCCGGGAGCGTGCCCACCGGGGCGGGTGTCGGGCCCGTGGGTGCCGGGCCCGAAGCCACGCGCCGCCGGCGCGGGCGCATCCGGCGTGCGCGGCCGCGGGGCGTCACCAGGCCGCCCCTCGGGGAGATCGCGGCCGGGACGCGGACGTCCATCGGGAATGTCAGTGCGCGGGCGGCCTTCGGGAAGGTCGGTGCGCGGCCGTCCATCGGGAAGACCGGTGCGTGGGCGGCCTTCGGGAAGGTCGGTGCGTGGGCGCCCCTCGGGAGTGCCGGTGCGTGGGCGGCCTTCGGGAAGGTCGCCGCCGGTGCGGGGCCGCCCGGGCGCGTCGACGTGCGGCGAGTGCGCCCCGGGGCTGCCCGCGGTACCGGTCCAGCCGGCACCGCCGCCGGTGCGCGGGGAACCCCCGCCGGGACCACCGCCACCGCCGGGCCCGCCACCGGGCGGCACACCCCCACCCATCGGCGCGCCACCCTGCGGCGGAACACCGGAGGCGGCACCGTCCCCACCGCGCGGCGACGGGAACTGACCCCCCGGATCACCGGTGCGCGAGGGAGCGGGAGCGGTACCACTGGCGGAGGTGGTGCCATCGCCCCGCGGCGGCGCGGCACTGCCAGGACTGTCCCCACCGGCGTGCGAGCCGGGCCCATCAGCCCGCCCAGCGGGCGACGAGTGCGAAGGACTCCCCGAGCCGGACTGACTGGGCGCCCCGGAGTGCGTCGGTGCGGGGCCGCTGTCGGCGGCCCGCACGGAGGGGCTGGAGTCGCCCGCGTGCGAGGGCGAACTATCGCCAGCGCGTGCCGAGGGGCTGGAATTTCCGACGTGGGAGGGCGAGTTGTCGCCCGCATGCGTGGAGGGGCTGCTGTCGGTGGCTCGTGCGGATGGGCTGGAGTCACTTGCGTGCGAGGGCGAGCTGTCGCCCGCCCGGGTCGGCGAAGGGCCGTTGTCTACGGCCCGCGCGGAGGGGCTGGAGTCTCCGGCATGGGAGGGTGAGCTGTCCCCCGTGCGTGCCGAGGGGCTGGAGTTCCCGGTGTGGGAAGGCGAACCGTCCGGGGCGCGGGAGGGCGAGCTGTCGCCCGCGTGTGCGGAGGGGTTGGAGTCCCCGGCATGGGAGGGCGAGCTGTCCCCCGTGCGTGCCGAGGGGTTGGAATCCCCGGCATGCGAGGGCGAACCGTCCGGGGCGCGGGAGGGCGCGTTGTCGCCCGCGTGTACGGAAGGGCCGCTGTCCGCGGCCCGCGCCGACGGGCTGGAGTCGCCCGCGTGCGTGGGTGAGCTGTCCCCGGCGTGGGAAGGCGAACCGTCCCCAGCGCGGGTCGACGGGCCAACGTTCCCCGCCTGTGAGGGAGAGTCGCCGCGCGCCGTCGAGGGGCTCGAGTCTCCGGTCGGCGAGCCGCCGTCGCTCGCCGATGTGTCGCCGGCGGGGGCGTGGGTACTGTCGCCGCTTTGGGAGCCGGGCTCCTCGCGGCTCGGACTCCGGCGGGAGCCCGCGTCCGGCGAGGAGTCCGTGTTCATCGGGTCCGCGCTCGGCGAGTCCGAATCCCCATGGCTGCCACCGGAATCGCCTGCGGAGCCGTCAGAGCTGTCGCCGCCCGAGGAGCCGTCGGAGCCGTCCGGTGAGTCCTCCGCGCCGCCGTGGGCTCTTGTGTGGACTCCTCCCTCGCCCTTGGGGACCTTGTGGACGAAGCCGCCCTCCTTGATCTTCAGCCCGTCCAGGCCGCTGACCTTGCCCAGCACCTTGCCGAAGACCTTGGCGATCTTCTCGAAGATGTCGACGAGCTTCGACAGCAGCGGCGAGACCTTGCGGATCGTGTCGGTCAGCTTCTTGAGCAGGTCGCCGATCTTCTTGCCCCACTTGGCGATCGCGGCCGACGCCTGCGCGACGACGACCGGCGTGCCGAAGCCCAGCGAGAAGACTTCCTCCATCACCCACGCGATGAGCTTGCCGACCAGGTCCGCGATCAGCTGGCGCACGGTCTCCCGGACGAACGAGACGACCTGGCCCATGATCATGGTGACCGTGCTGATCGCGCCGGCGACCGTCGCCGCGCCGGACAGGGCGTCGCTGTGCTCGGTGGCGAACTTGCGGTAGGCGTCGGCGCCCGCGCCCTGCCAGCCCGCGGTGCCCGTCTTGACCGCGTTGTCGAAGTCGGTCTTCCGCTCGCCCAGCGCCTTCGAGACGTTGCCCCAGGTGTCCGCGTACGACTGGATGACCGGCGGGTTGCCCGCCAGCGAGTCCAGCATGTCCTTCAACGGCTGGATGTGCTCCATCAGGAACGACGCCACCGACGACATCAGGTACCCGAACGGGTCGACGGCCGCGCCTGCGATCTCGCCGGCCAGGCTCAGCACGCCCAGGCCGCCGGAAACCCAGTCGCCGTCCTTGATGCCGTTGAACGCGTCCATCGACGACTCGGCGATGCCGATGCCGCCGGCCCAGCCGTAGTCGCCGTTGCCGGCGGTCAGCGCGCCCGGCCCGTCGGGGTCCTGCTTGGCGTCCGCGACGAGCGGGTTGCCCTCGGGCATCAGGCACCGTCCGTGGACTTGGTGAGATCGTCGGCGACCCCGGCTTCGTAGGTGTGGTACGCCGCCGCGGCTTCGCGCACCTTGCCGGAGACGGCGGTCATCGCCTGCACGGCGTCCTTGAGCGCGTCGATCCCGTACTGCTCCACCGGGTCGAGCAGCATCCGGAACGGCTGGCAGAGGATGCCGTAGGCGTCCGTCGGCATGCTGACCTGGTTCGCCGCGTCGACGGCCTGCTGCAGCCCGTCACCGATGGCGTCCAGCTGCTTGGCGTGCGCGGTGAGGTCGGTGCTGAGTTCCACGTCTGACACGGTTTTCCCCCTCAGGAAAGGATCGGGCCGCCGAAGTCGTCGTCATCGTCGTTGTCGGCCGGACGACGGCGCCGGGGCGGCTGCGGCGGTGCCGGCGGCTGCGGTGGTGCCGGCGGAGTGCGCGGCGGCTGCTCTTCGTTGTCGTCGGGCAGGAACCGGCGGACGCGGTCGGGTTCCGGGAACGCGGGTTCGGGCTCCGGCGGCGGCTGCGGGAACGTGCTCTGCGCCTCGCGGACGATCTCCACGGCGGCCTGGTCACCCGTGCCGGTGGTCTCGGTCATGGCCTGCTGCAGCAGTTCCGGGATCCGCGCCTGCGCGCGCTGCACCAGCTGCAGCACCTGCGCCGAGACCTCGGCCATCCGCTTGGCGCCGGCGGCGGACTCCGCGATGACGAGGTTCTTCAGCAGGCCGCGCGAATCGACCGTCACCGTGACGAGGCCGTCCTTCGACCGCTCGGTGACCGTCTGGCCCTGCATGCGATCGGCCAGCGCCTGGTACCGGGCGGCGTTGTCCTCGAGCCGCTTGGTCCAGTTGTCGATCATCTCGTCGCTCGCGTCGACGCTGTCCGGCATCCCGGCCCTCCCTCTCGACGTCTCCACACTGACGGATCGGAGCCGCTCGCGGTTCCGTGAACACACCAAAGGCCACCATAGGGGACCCGGAGGTGCCCGATGGTGGCCTTCGCCGATTCGCGGTTTACAGGTTGCCGCGCAGTGCTGATGCCGCCTCGGCGTTAAAGATTGCCTCGGCGGTCCTGTTCACGCTCGATGGCTTCGAACAGCGCCTTGAAGTTGCCCTTGCCGAAGCCGAGCGAACCGTGACGCTCGATCAGCTCGTAGAACACGGTCGGCCGGTCGCCGATCGGCTTGGTGAAGATCTGCAGCAGGTAGCCGTCCTCGTCGCGGTCGACGAGGATGCTGTGCTCCTTGAGCGTCTCGATCGACACGCGGACGTTGCCGATCCGGGCGCGCAGCTCCGGGTCCTCGTAGTACGACGCCGGAGTGTCGAGGAACTCGACGCCGGCGGCGCGCATCGCGGTGACCGTGGCGATGATGTCGTTGGTGGCCAGCGCGATGTGCTGGCAGCCCGCGCCGCCGTAGAACTCGAGGTACTCGTCGATCTGCGACTTCTTCTTCGCGACGGCGGGCTCGTTCAGCGGGAACTTGACGCGGTGGTTGCCGTTCGAGACGACCTTGCTCATCAGGGCCGAGTACTCGGTCGCGATGTCGTCGCCGACGAACTCCGCCATGTTCACGAAGCCCATGACGCGGTGGTACCAGTCGACCCAGTAGTCCATCTTGCCGAGCTCGACGTTGCCGACGCAGTGGTCGACGGCCTGGAACAGCCGCTTCGGCGCGCCTTCGGGGCGCTTGACGGTGCTCTCGCGCGGCTCGTAGCCGGGCAGGTAGATGCCGGTGTAGCGCGACCGGTCGACCAGCGAGTGGCGGGTTTCGCCGTAGGTCGCGATCGCGGCGACGCGCACGGTGCCGTGCTCGTCGGAGACGTCGTGCGGCTCCTCGAGAACGGTCGCGCCCTGCGCGCGGGCGTGCTCGATGCACTTGTCGACGTCGGTGGTCTCCAGCGCCAGGTCGATGACGCCGTCGCCGTGCTTGCGGTGGTGCTCGAGCAGCGGCGAGTCCGGGCGCACGCCACCGGTGATGACGAACCGGGCCGAGCCGGACTTGAGCACGTAGGACTTGCGCTCGAAGTTCCCCGTCTCGGGGCCGGAGTAGGCGACGAGCTGCATCCCGAACGCGATCTGGTAGTACCAGGCGGTCTGGGTCGCGTTGCCGGCGATGAACACGACCGCGTCCATGGCCTTGACCGGGAACGGGTCTGTCGAGGCGTCGTGGTCGACGAGGCCGACGAGCTGACGCAGCTGGTCGTAGCTGACGTCGTCGAGGGCACCCTGGTGGGGTTCGGCAGTCTGGGTCATACCTCGAAGGATCCGCCTCGTGAGGCAAGATGTGCAATGGTCTCAGTTTTTGCTGGACAATATGATCGGTGTTTGCGGGACATCGGCTGTCATCATGGACAACTTGTGCAGGGAAGAGGGCAATGTCGGAGAACCTCGACGCATTGGACGCGCGGCTGCTGCTGTTGCTCACCGACACCCCGCGGCTGGGGGTGCTGGAGTGCGCCCGCCGCCTCGGGGTGGCCCGCGGCACGGTCCAGGCGCGCCTCGACCGCCTGGCCGAGCGCGGCATCCTCGGCGGGTTCCCGCCGGAGCTCGACCTGGCGGCGATGGGCTACGGCCTCACGGCGTTCGCGGTGATCGAGATAGCGCAGGGCCGCCGCGCGGAGGTGGCGCAGGCCCTGGCGGCGATCGACGAGGTCTGCGAAGTCCACGCGACAACGGGCCAGGGCGACTTGTTCGTCCGCATGGTGGCGCGGGGCAACGACGACCTGCAGCGGGTGATCGACGAGGTGGTCGGCGTCCCGGACGTCCAGCGGACGTCGACGTCGATCGCGCTGTCGACGCCGGTCCCGCCGCGGGTCCGCCCCCTGCTGGAGCGGACCGCGCGGGAGTGAGCGTCAGTCCTTGTCGACGACCTGGTCCAGGTAGCGCTTCGCCGAGCGCTGCACGACCTCGAAGCCGTCGGTGCGCACGATCGCGTCCCACCACGCGCCGTAGATCGCCTCGAAGTGGTAGCCCGCCAGCAGTTCCGCCGCGCGGCGGACGATGTGCGGGCGCTCCGGGACGAGGTTCGGGTAGCTGTACATGAAGCCGACGTGCGTGCGGTCGGGGATCACCTGCACGATGTCGCCCGACAGCAGCGCTCCGCGGCCCTCTTCGCCCGCCGGCCAGTGCAGGACCGTGCCGCCGTCGAAGTGGACGCCCAGGTTGATCAGCCGCAGGTCGGGAGCGACGTCCAGGGTCGTGCCGGACCACAGCTCCACCGACGGATCGGGCCGGCCGATCCACTGCTGATCGCCCTCGTGCAGGTGGATCGGCGCGTCGAACGCGTGCGCCCACTCGACCATCGTCGTGTAGTAGTGCGGGTGGCTGATCGCGATGCCGGTGATGCCGCCGAGGGCGCGGACCCGCTCGACGAGCGCGTCGTCGAGGTACGCCGCGCAGTCCCAGAGGAAGTTGCCGGACTCCGCCTGCACCAGCAGAGCGCGTTCGCCGATCGCGAACCCGGGGTTCGAGCCGACACCGACGATGCCGGGGCCCTGTTCCTCGACGCGCGGGGTGTAAGTGCCGCTCGCGCAGAGTGCGGCCAGGTTCGTCCACTGCTGCCCGGCCGCCGGGACGTACTGGCGTTCGTCCTCGCAGACCGGGCAGTTGTCCCGGGCCTCGGCGTACTGCATGCCGCAGGCCTGGCAGATCGGTTCCGTGCTCACTGACGTCCTCCCGGAATGTGGCTCCTGGGAGGACACGCTAGCTGCGGGGATGCGCGCCCGGCGACGGATAAACCGGGCGCGCCCGGACCGCTACTTGCCGTCGCTGTAGGGAACGGCCTTGACGAGGGTCACCTTCTGGGACTTGCCGTTCGGCAGTTCGTACTCGCGCGACTCGCCCTCCTTGGCGCCGAGCAGGGCCTTGCCCAGCGGCGACTCGGGGGAGTAGACGTCGAGGCCGCCCTCGGCGCCCTCTTCGCGGGTGGCGAGCAGGAACTTCTCCTCGTCGTCGTCACCGTCGTACCGGACGGTCAGCACCTTGCCCGGGCCGGCGGTGCCGTCGTTGGCCGGCGCCTCGCCGACCTTGGCCCCGCGCAGCAGCTCCTGCAGGTGCCGGATGCGTGCCTCGGCCTGGCCCTGTTCCTCACGGGCGGCGTGGTAGCCGCCGTTCTCCTTGAGGTCGCCCTCTTCGCGGCTGTCGTTGATGCGCGCGGCGATAACCGGCCGATTCTCGATCATCTCGTCGAGCTCGGTCTTGAGCCGGTCGTAGGCATCCTGGGTCAGCCAGGTCACCTTGGTGTCGCTCACGGTCACCATCTCCTCGTCGGGCCTGCCAGGCTTGCGTGTTCAAGCCGGCCCACACGGGCCTAGGTGCCCGCGTGGCTGAGATAAAGGAAAAACACGGCCCGTCGTGGGCCGTGCTGAGGGGTCAGACTATCACGGCAGGACAGGGCCAAGCCCCTTATTTCCGCGCGTCGTGGGCGTTGAGCGCGCGGTTCACCCCGTTGGCCGCTATGGGGTTGACAGGTACCGTGGTATGTCGTACGAGCAGCCGTACACGTCGGCGGTCACCGGAGCCCCGATGCTCTTGATCGTGGTGGTGATGGTGCTGTACTTCGCGCCGGCGGGGATCAGGAGCTCTTTGCGGCCGCTCTCGGCGCCGGTCTTGTCGCGGACGCGGACGACGCACACGCCCGGCCGGTTGTTGTCGTCACGGGTCACGTTGAGGGTGATTTCCATCGCGTTGCCCGGTTTGCCGCTGAAGGCGACGCGCTCGGCGTCGATCGGCGCGGACCCGAGGTTGACGTAGGCGACGTAAGCGACCACTCCGCTGACGACCAGGGCGATGGCCAGGAACAACCAGCGCCGCCAGCGCCGGGACGTCGGTGCGCGGCCGGTGCCGTAGCGGCCTTCGGGGAGCGTCGACGCGCTGCTCCCGACGACCGTTTCCGCCGGTCCGCCTGCCAACCCGGGGCCTCCTGCTCGAACTCGTCGTACCCCTGGGGACAATGGGTGTCGTCCGGCACGGGTACCGCCTACGGGAGTCGAGTATCCGCTGGCCGGGTGCGCGGCCCGCAGGTGGGTCCCGGTGCGGATGCGGAATAAGGGTCGAAAGGGAGTCGTTCGGAGCATGGTGGAAGCTGACGAGCTGAGGAACACCGCCGGGCCGCGCCTGCGCATGATGGCCGTGCACGCGCACCCGGACGACGAGTCCAGCAAGGGCGCCGCCAGCATGGCGCGCTACGCCGCCGAGGGCCACGAGGTGCTGGTCGTCACGTGCACCGGGGGTGAAGCGGGGAGCATCCTGAACCCCGCGATGGACCGTCCCGAGGTGCTGGCGAACATGAGCGAGGTCCGCCGGGAGGAAATGGCCCGCGCGGCCAAGATCCTCGGCGTGAGCCAGCGCTGGCTGGGCTTCGTCGACTCCGGCCTGCCGGAGGGCGACCCGCTGCCGCCGGTGCCCGAGGGCTCGTTCGCGGTGGTGCCGCTGGAGGAGTCCACCGAGGCGCTGGTGCGCGTGATCCGGGAGTTCCGCCCGCACGTCATCACCACCTACGACGAGAACGGCGGCTACCCGCACCCCGACCACATCCGCACCCACGAGGTGTCGATGGCGGCGTGGGACGCGGCGGCCGACCCGGACCGCTTCCCCGACGCCGGCGAGCCGTGGCAGCCGCTGAAGCTGTACTACATGCACGGGTTCTCGAAGGCCCGGATGGTCGCCTTCGACGCCGCCTTGAAGGAGGCCGGGCTCGAGTCGCCGTACACCGAGTGGCTGGCGAAGTGGGACCCCGACCGGGCCGATGTGATGGAGCGGGTGACGACCCGCGTCGAGTGCGGTGAATACTTCGAGGTGCGGGACGAGGCGCTGAAGGCGCACGCCACGCAGATCGACCCGAACAGCCGCTGGTTCTTCGTCCCCCTGGAGATCCAGCGGGCGACCTGGCCGACCGAAGAGTACGAGCTGGTCAAGTCGCAGGTGGACAGCACGTTGCCGGAGGATGACCTGTTCGCCGGCATCACGGAGAAGGTGAACACATGAGTCTGACGCTGCCGGCCGTCGTGGCGCTCCCGGTGACCGCGTCGGCAGTGGTGCTGGCGCAGCAACCCGGCGACGGCGACAACGGCGGGCAGGGGGAGGACTTCGGCAAGTCGTCCCCGGTCGGCTTCCTGGTGCTGATCCTGTTCCTCATCGCGGTGGCGTTCCTGGTCCGCTCGATGACGAAGCACCTCAAGCGCGTCCCGGCCAGCTTCGACGAACCGGCCGAGAAGGCCGAACCGGCTCCGGCCGCGGGCGAGCCCGCCAAGTCCGAGGCCGAGCCGGTCGTGGAGAAGAAGGCGGCCGAGGACACCTCGCCCGCCAAAGCCGACTGACCCGCGGCGACCGCGTCATCGCGGCCACGGCAGCCAGGCCCGCAGCCGGAACTCGCCGCCGGTCCGCTGGTGGTCGAGCTGCCCGCCGGCCGGCCGGACGCGCTCGGTGAGGCCGACGAGCCCGTGCCCGGCCACCCGCTGGGGATCCCCGGCCGGGCCGAGCGGGTTGGTGACGTCGATCTCCAGCCGGGCCCCGGCCTCCCCGCCCAGCGCGATCCGCACCGGCTGGCCCGGCGCGTGCTTGCGGGCGTTCGTCAGCGCTTCCTGGACGACGCGGTAGGCCGTGCGCCCCGCCATCCCCGGCACCCCGCCGACCTCGCCGGTCACCTGCACCGCCGTGCCGACCGCGCGGGACTCCTCGACGAGCCCCGGCAGGTCGGTCAGCTCGGGCACGGGCTGTTCCGTGCCGTCGGGCACCGGGTCGTCGTGCAGCAGCCCGATCACCTCCCGCAGCTCGCCGAGCGCCTGGTGCGCCGCGGCCCGCACCACCCCGGCCGCCTGGGCGAGCTTCTCCGGCGGGGCGTCGGGCCGGTGTTCGAGCGCGCCGGCGTAGGTCGCGAGCAGCGAAAGCCGGTGCGCGAGGACGTCGTGCATCTCCCGCGCGATCGACGCGCGTTCGGCCGCGCGCGCCTCGGCGATGCGCCGGCCCTGCTCGGCTTCGGCGCGCAGGGCCCGTTCGTCGAGGGCGATGAGCACGGCGTCGCGGCCCGCGGAGAGCGCGCCGAGCCCGGCGACGGCGACGTGCGCGAGCACCGCCAGCGCCAGCCACCAGCCGTAGGGCAGCCCGTCGGTCGGCCGCCAGAGGCCGCGCAGGGCGTGGGCCGCGACGCCGGCCACGGCGACGGCGACCGCGTGGCTCCACGGCCGGGACCGCGCGACCTGCAATACGCCGAGCACGGCGGGCGGCGTCGCGAGCGGCGAGAGGACGGCCAGCACCGCCAGCGCGAGCGTGCTCCGCACCGGCCGGCGGAACACCAGCGGCACGAGCGCGCAGCCGAGCAGCCCGGCCAGGACGTCGTAGGCCCGCAGGTCACCGGACGCTTACTGCCCCCACGCCGTCGCGGCCGCACCGACGACCGCCGCGGTCGTCAGCGGGCCCGGGCGGACGCAGGTCGCCGAGCCGGTCATCACCCGAGCGTACGACCGGAGGGAGGGGCCGCACAGCGACCTGAGTCCACACGGCCGCGGATCGAGCCGGCCGGGCGGACCACTAGAGCCGCGGGTCCACCGGGTCCGACTCCAGCGCCAGCACCGCGAAGACGCACTCGTGGACCCGCCACAGCGGCTCACCCCGCGCCACGCGCTCCAGCGCCTCCAGCCCGAGCGCGTACTCCCGCAGGGCCAGCATCCGCTTGCGGTTGAGCCCCCGCTTGCGCAGCCGCTCGAGGTTCTCCGGCAGCGTGTAGTCGGGGCCGTAGATGATCCGCAGGTACTCGCGCCCGCGCACCTTCACCCCCGGCTGCGCCAGCCCGCGCGCGCCGCGGGTCAGGTTGGCCGCCGGCTTGACGACCATGCCCTCGCCGCCCGCGCCGGTCAGCTCCTCCCACCACGCGACGCCCGCGGCGACCGACGTGTCGTCGAGGACGTCCACCGCCAGCGTGCGGGTGCGCTGGAACCGCGGCCCGGCCAGCTTCTCCAGCACCGACAGGTGCCACGCGTGCGGCCGGTCGTGGTAGCTCGCGCCCTCCGACGCCAGCAGCTGGAACGGCGCCAGCCGCACGCCGTCCAACCCCGTCGTCGGCCAGCAGTAGCGCCGGTACGCCGCCCGGTAGGAGTCCACAGTGGACTCACGGGCAGCCGTCCGCGCCAGCAGGTCCGTGACGTCGATGCCGCGCGCGGCCGCCGTCGCCAGCGCGGCGACGGCGGCGGGCAGCACGGCCTGGGCGGCCGCGCCGACCGACGCGTACTGGTTCGAGATCAGCGAACCCGCCTTCGCGCTCCAAGGCAGCAGTTCGGCGTCGAGCAGCAGCCAGCCGCTGTCCAGCTCCTCGAACAGCCCGGCCGCCGCGGAACGCACGTCGGCCAGCAGCTCGAGATTCTGCGCCGTAGAGAAGAACGGCCGTCCGGTGCGCGTGTACACCGCTCCGCCGCCTTGGACGCCGAAGCGCTTGTAGGCGACGTCGTCGTCCCGGCAGACGAGCACGACGGCCCGCGAGCCCATGTGCTTCTCCTCGCACAGCACCGACTGCACGCCGGCCGCGCGGTACTCGGCGAACGCCTCCTCCGGGTGCTCCAGGTAATCCTCGCGCGAAGACGTCGAACACGGCGCCATCGTCGGCGGCAGGTAGGCGAGCCAGCGCGGGTCCACCGCGAACCGGCTCATCACCTCCAGCGCCGCGGCCGACTGCTCCGCCGAGACGCCGACCCGGCCGTGCTGCATGGTCTGCACGACCCGCTTGCCGGTGACGTCGGCCAGCTCCAGCACGGCAGGCTCACGCCCACCGAGCGGCCGCGACGCGTCGAGCGGCTTGGTCGGCTCGTACCAGACCTGGTGGGCCTGCACCGAGACGACGTCGCGTTCCGGGTACCGCAGCGCCGTCAGCTTCCCGCCGAAGACGGCCCCGGTGTCGAGGCACATGGTGTTGTTGACCCACTCCGGTTCCAGCGTCGGCGTGTGCCCGTAGAGGACCATCGCGGACCCGCGGTAGTCGCGCGCCCACGGCAGCCGCACCGGCAGGCCGTACTCGTCGGTCTCGCCGGTCGTGTCGCCGTAGAGCGCCATGCTGCGAACCCGCCCGGACGCGCGCCCGTGGTAGCGCTCGGGCAGCCCGGCGTGCGCGACGACGAGCTTGCCGCCGTCGAGGACGTAGTGCGCGATCAGGCCGTCGCAGAACTCGTGCGCCTGCCGGCGGAACTCCTCGGTCTCGGCGCCGAGCTGTTCCAGCGACTCGGCGAGCCCGTGCGCGACGTTCACCTTGCGCCCGTGCAGCGCGCGCACCAGCTTCTGCTCGTGGTTCCCGCAGACGACCAGGGCGTTCCCCGACGAGGCCATTCCCATGACGCGCCGCAGCACGCCCGGGGTGTCCGGCCCGCGGTCGACGAGGTCGCCGACGAACACCGCGGTCCGCCCTCCGGGGTGCACGCCGTCGGCGTACCCCAGCTCGGCCAGCAGTTCTTCCAGCTCGGCCGCACAGCCGTGGACGTCGCCGATGACGTCGAACGGCCCGGTCAGCTCGCGCTTGTCGTTGCGCAGCGGCTCGACGTCGATCTCCGCCTCGGCCACCTCGGTCTCCCCGCGCAGCACGTGCACGCGCCGGAAACCCTCGCGCTCCAACGACTTCAGCGACCGCTGCAGCTCACCGCGCTGCCGCCGGATCACGTGCTCGCCGAAGTCGCGGTCGGGCCGCCCGGCGTTGCGCGCCGCGCACACGCCCAGCGGCAGGTCGAGCACGATCGCCGTCGGCAGCACGTCGTGCTCCTTCGCGAGCTTCACCAGGCTCGCCCGCGACGCGCGCTGGACGTTCGTCGCGTCGATGACGGTCAGCCGCCCGGCCGCGAGCCGCTTGCCCGCGACGTAGTGCAGCGTGTCGAAGGCGTCGGCGGACGCGGACTGGTCGTTCTCGTCGTCGGCGACGAGCCCGCGGAAGAAGTCGCTGGAGAGCACCTGCGTCGGCGCGAAGTGCGTGCGCGCGAACGTCGACTTGCCGGAGCCGGAAGCGCCGACAAGCACGACGAGGGACATCTCGGGAACGGTCAGCTTCACGCGGCCACCTCCTTGTCACTGGTCGTGAAGACCGCCATCTGGGTCGGCGGTCCTGAATCCTGGTCCTCCGGTCCGACCGGCAGGTGACGAACGGCGTAGCGGTTGCGGGCCGCGACGCCGTCCGCCCACGCGCGGAACTGCGCCCGGGTCCATTCGAACCGGTGATCGGCGTGCCGGAAATGCCCCATCGGGAGGAATTCGAACAGCCGGTTGTACTCCGCGTTGGGCGTCGTGACGATCACCGTGCGCGGCGCCGCGACCCTGAACACCGCGTGCTCCAGGGCCGGCAGGCGCTCTTCGTCGACGTGCTCGACGACCTCCATCAGCACGGCCGCGTCGTACCCGGCCAGCGCCGGGTCGGCGTAGGTCAGGGCGGACTGCCGCAGCGTCACGCGGCTGCGGTCCTTGAGCCGCTTCGCCGCGATGTCCAGCGCGGAGGACGAGACGTCGACGCCGACGATCTCGGTGAACGACGGCTCCTTCTCGAGCACGCGCAGCAGCGCGCCGGGACCGCAGCCGAGGTCGAGGACGCGCTGGGCACCGACGGCCCGGAGCGCGGCGAGCACGCTGCCGTGCCGCTGCGTGGACAGCGGTTCGGGCCGGTCGGGAACCTCGGTGACCAGGGCTTCGGCCTCGGCCGGGACGTCGTCCGCCTCGGCGAGCCGCGACAGCGCGTAGTTGACGACCGGACGGCGTCGCTCCAGGTAGCGGTTGGTGATGAGCGTCCGCTCGGGGTGCCCGCCGAGCCAGCCGTCGCCGGCGCGCAGCAGCTTGTCGGCCTCGTCCTGGCCGACCCAGTAGTGCTTGTCGCCGTCGAGCGCGGGCAGCAGGACGTAGAGGTGGCGCAGCGCGTCGGCGACGCGCTGGGTGCCGGCCAGCCGCAGGTCGACATAACGGCTCTCGCCCCACTGCGGGAACTCCGGGTCGAGCGGGATCGGCGTGGCCGTGACGCGCCAGCCGAGCGGCTCGAACAGCTTGTGCACGACCTCGGCCCCACCGCGCGCGGACAGCGACGGCACGTGGATCTCCAGGTCGAAGGCCTCGTCGACCAGCTCGGGACGCGCGGCGCAGCGTCCGGCGAGCGCCGTCGTGAACGCCGCCCGCAGCGCCACCGCGAGGTACGAGCCACCGGCGTAGGGCCGGTCGTTGACGTACTGCGTCAACGACGTCCCGCCGCCGCGCACGAGCTCGATCGCGTCGATGTCGACGAACAACGCGGCGGTGCACTTCTCCGGCATCGCCTCGGGGTAGAAGACGTGCGCGGTGCCGGCGGAGAGCGCGACCGACTGGGCTTTCTCCGGGTGCTTGTGCAGGAGGAAGCCCAGGTCGGTGGCGGGGGTACGGGTGGTCGAGATGGTCAACAGCACCGCGCAAGTGTGGCTGACGCCCCGGTGACCGCGCGCCCGGTTTTCCGGAGTGCGACCCTGAAGGCATGAACCGCCTCGCCAGCGCGACCAGCCCGTACCTGCTTTCCGTGGGTTATGCCGCGTGCCACTGGTGCCATGCGATGCATTAAGGAAGCTAGTGGTCGCGCTGGCAATTCGACGAACTGGGAGGGCTCGTCACGAGGGCCTTCTCACGCGAGGTTGCCAATCCACGTCCTTTAGATGGATCGAGTCCGTGTGTACCCGGTGTCGATCCAGTTCTATGGTCTTCTTCTGTATGGTATAGTGACTGCCATTGTGTGGCCAGTCCGGCCTTTCGAGCAAATCGATGACATCTGTTAGAGTGTCGACTCCGTTTAGATTTGCGAGGTATCTCATGGAGATTGCCGTCATTTTGGCTTCCGGCAACGGTCGTGCAGTCAACTGCTGCGGAGTGCCTACGCACCACGTCCATTTGACATCTCGAAACGCAGGCCACCCCTATGGTAGTTCCACTTTCGACTCGCCAGCTCCGAGAATCTCGCGAATGTGACCTAGTTGTCGCGCTGCGGCGGCGATGTTCTCTTCGATCTTTAGTGTCTCAGGTAGAGTCACGGCATCGATGGGCGATTTCACTTCGAATACCACGCCGCGCATGGTCGTAGCGTCAACTGCGACGACATCCAGATCGCCAACGATCCTGCCGGTGGCGTTCCGCACCTTGAGTCGTTCGGCTACTCGGGTTCCGTCGATTTTGCGAAGCCATGTTGCCCACACGTTCGCTCGATTCCCCTGTCGCTGACCGATCGGCCCGTACAAGGCTGGATCGTAGGCGGCGGTCCGCAGCATCAGCGAGTCGAACGCGCGCGGGAATAGGAGGAGAGGTAGGATGGTAATGATCTCGCCGTTTGGTATAAGGAGCGATCTACGGACTGAGCGACCTGTCCCTGCGGTCAAGCGATCGAGGGCCTCGTTGATTACCGGTATGGTAGAGCTGCTGCAGAGATTCTCCATCCAATCAATTATTGTGCTGCGAGAAGCATGCATGAGTGTTACTCCGGGAGCCTGAACCCCCGCGTGTGCCAGCTCTCCGAGCTGGGCTGTTGCCATTAGCACGCTGAGAATCTCGGCCATGGATCCGACTGTCAACCCCTGGCCCAGATCAAAATCATCCGCGAGAGGGCCCTCTGTTGGTGGGGCTTGCCACTCCCTGATCGCAGCCAAAGCCCGGTCGGCGGCCATCTGCATAAGCTCAAGCGGCGGTTCGAAATTGTTGAGCTGCTCTCGGGTCTGCCTTGCTGCCCATTCTAGTTCTGCTGCTGACGGCGTCGAAGGTGTGTGCGTACTCGACCTCTGCTCTAGGTAAAGGTCCGCGACCTCGGGTGCAACGTTCCACTGATGAATGACTCGAAATTCATTTCCGGTTTTCCTAACTCTGTAGGCACCTGTTCGAATTCCGATTTCGAGCGGTATAATTCTCGTGAACTTCAAAGCCAGGCGCAATGCGTCGAAAACTTCTCCCTCGGCGATGCTCTTTTCTCCCAGTGGTTGATCGTAGTGCCATCCCGGTAAAATATCGACAAGCGTCTCCCAGGGGAACTCGGTGAAGTTGACGCCGTGTCTGAACGACTCGGCGCGCGGGCGAACGGCCATCTGTAGCAGTGCATGAACCCTGGTGGCATCCATGGACCAAATGGCTAAATCGTCGACCTGTCTCTGATAGTCGGCAATGATTTCCAGAAGCTCTGCCTCAGGTGTCATGTCGCTCCGAATCGCGTAGCCTGGGTCGCAAGAGTCAAAGATACGCGAACAAGCCAATGGCGCGGTCTGTGGTCACCTGTCCGGTGCAGACTGGGGGTACAGATGCTGTGGTCTGGCCTATTCGGTCGACGAATACAAGATGTGAGCGTGATGTGAGACGCTTGGAGCCATGAACCGCCTCGCCAGCGCGACCAGCCCGTACCTGCTCCAGCACGCGGAGAACCCGGTCGAGTGGTGGCAGTGGGGCGCGGACGCGCTCGCCGAAGCCCGCCGGCGGAACGTGCCGATCCTGTTGTCCGTGGGCTACGCCGCGTGCCACTGGTGCCACGTCATGGCGCACGAGTCGTTCGAGGACGCCGAAACCGCCGCCGTGATGAACGCGAACTTCGTCAACATCAAGGTCGACCGCGAGGAGCGGCCGGACATCGACGCCGTCTACATGGCCGCCACGCAGGCGATGACCGGGCAGGGCGGCTGGCCGATGACCTGCTTCCTCACCCCGGACGGCGAGCCGTTCCACTGCGGCACTTACTACCCGCCGACGCCGCGGCCGGGCATGCCGTCGTTCCGGCAGCTGCTCGGCGCCGTCAGCGAGGCGTGGCGGGAACGGCCCGACGAGCTGCTGGAGGGCGCGAAGCAGATCGTCGCGCACATCGCCGAGCGGACCGGGCCGCTGCAGGAGTCCATTGTGGACGAGGCGGTGCTCGCGGCCGCCGTCGAAAAGCTCCAGGGGGACGCCGATCCGGTCAACGGCGGGTTCGGCCGCGCGCCGAAGTTCCCGCCGTCGATGGTGCTGGAGTTCCTGCTGCGCCACTACGAGCGCACCGGCTCCGAGGCCGCGCTGTTCCTGGCGGATTCGACGGCGGAGGCGATGGCGCGCGGCGGGTTGTACGACCAGCTCGCCGGCGGCTTCGCGCGGTACTCCGTGGACGCCGAGTGGATCGTGCCGCACTTCGAGAAGATGTTGTACGACAACGCGTTGCTCCTGCGCTTCTACGCCCACCTCGCCCGCCGCACCGGCTCGCGGACCGGATCGCGCGTCGCCACCGGGACGGCCGAGTTCCTCGCCGCGGAGCTGCGGACACCTCAGGGTGGCTTCGCGTCGTCGCTGGACGCGGACACCGAAGGCGTCGAAGGCCTGACGTACGTCTGGACGCCGGCGCAGCTGCGCGAGGTGCTCGGCGACGAGGACGGCAAGGTGGCGGCCGACCTGTTCGGCGTCACACCCGAGGGCACCTTCGAGGACGGCGCGTCGACGTTGCGCCTGCTCGCGGACACGCCGTTCGAGGACATCCGGTACACGCTCCTCGACGAGCGCGCGAAGCGGCCGCAGCCGGGCCGGGACGACAAGGTGATCGCGTCCTGGAACGGCCTGGCGATCACGGCGCTGGCCGAGGCGGGCGTCGCTCTCGATCGTCCACAGTGGATTCAGCAGGCGGTCGACGCGGCCGAGCTGCTGCTGCGCGTCCACGTCGTCGACGGCCGTCTGCGCCGCAGTTCGCGCGACGGCGTCGTCGGCGAGTCGGCGGGCGTGCTGGAGGACTACGCCTGCGTCGCCGACGGCTTTCTGGCCCTGCACCAGGCCACGGGCGAGGCGAAGTGGCTCACCGAGGCGACCCGGCTGCTCGACCTGGCCTTGACGCACTTCGCGTCCCCGGACGTCCCGGGCGCGTACTTCGACACGGCCGACGACGCCGAGACGCTGGTCCAGCGCCCGGCCGACCCGGGCGACAACGCGAGCCCGGCGGGAGCGTCGGCGCTGGCCGGCGCGCTGCTGACGGCGTCCGCTCTCGCGGGCCACGAAAGCGCGTCGCGGTATCGCGAGGCCGCGGAGCAGGCGGTGCGCCGGGTCGGGGTGCTCGCCGGCCGGGCGCCGCGGTTCACCGGGCACTGGCTGTCGGTCGCGGAGGCGATGCAGGCCGGTCCGGTGCAGGTCGCGGTGGTCGGCGCGGACCCGGCGTTGCGCCTCGCCGCGGCGCGCGGCGTCCACGGCGGCGGCATCGTGCTGGCGGGTGCGCCGGACACCCCGGGCGTCCCCCTGCTGGCCGACCGCCCGCTGGTCGAGGGCGCTGCGGCGGCGTACGTCTGCCGCGGCTACGTCTGCGACCGCCCGGTCACCACCCCGGAAGCCCTCGCCGCCCAGCTCTGACGAATGCCGTGAAGGCCTCCTTACCGGCCATAAGAGCCGGTAAGGAGGCCTTCACGGCATTGCGCTCTGGGTGAACGACGTCCACGTTCGCGTGTTTCCGGCGTAGCGTCGGTTGCGTTGTAATCATGTAATCGGAGGTGCGACATGGGACGAGGCTGGAGAGGCGGCGGCCGCGGCTGGCAGCAGGCCGAGGTGCCGTCGGCGGACGACGCGGCGGCCTGGTTCGGCGGGCGCCTGCCCGACGGCTGGTTCACCGGAGCGCCGGAAGTCACGGTCGACCGGGAAGAGATCATCGTGGTCGGCGAGCTGCCGGCGCTGACCGAAGAGCACGCCGACGACGCGGCCCGCGCCGCGGCCGAGGACGGCCGGATCAGCCGGTTCCGCGAGGAGACGCGCGACGCGCGCATCGAGATCGCGCGCCAGGCCGAGCACCGCTACCAGCGGAAAGTCGCCTGGGGCGCCAAGCTCGGCGGCACGACCGCGCTGTTCACCACCCACTCGGCGCCGGTGATGACCCGGCTCCGGCAGCCGGAACGCCTGGTGCTCGACACACTCGTCGACGCCGGCGTCGCGCGCTCGCGGTCGGAGGCGCTGGCCTGGGCCGTGCGCCTGGTCGGCGAGCACGCCGACAGCTGGCTCGGCGACCTGCGGGAAGCCATGACCAAGGTCGACGACCTGCGCACGAAGGGCCCCGACCTGGCCTGACAGGCGGTTGGCGTGTCGCCACGCGGCGACACGCCAACCCCGCCACTCACCGTCAGTCGGCGACCAGGATCGCCTTCCGGAACCCGAAGCCCGCCTCGCGCTGCCGGCGCACGACCCAGCAGCCCGGGGCGATGCCGGTCGCCCCGTGCTCCGGGTGCACGAGGTACACCGGCAGGGCGTTGCGCACCACCGCGATCGCGAGGTTTTCGGGGTCGCTCACCCAGGTCGTCAGGCGGCACGAGCCGTGGTCGGCGACGAGGGTGTGCGGGTTGTTGCCGTCTTCGCCCCGCACGAGTTCGATGCCCTCGTCGGGCAGCGAGCGCCAGCCCCGGGCGTCGACGCCGGTCATCTCCTGCGGGACGACGATCAGGTCGCCCTGGGCCTGGAGGCCGTCGATGACCGGCACGGCGACCTGCCGGTCGAGGTGGCCGAGGACGTCGAGTCCGGTGTGGTCGAGCAGTTCCGCGAGATACATGGGATCACCTTTGGGGTTCAGGTCCGACGGCTCAGCTGCGCGTACTGGGCTCCGCTGAGCCCGTACGTCCAGCCGGCGGCGTCGAGGGGATGGTCGAATCCGGCGGGGACGCGCAGTCCGTAACGACGGCGGGTGCCGTCGCGCTCGACAGAGCCGTTCACCGCCAGCAGCAAGCGCGCCGGGGTCCGCCACGGCTCCGGCCACGCGTCGTAGAGCAGCAGTTCCGAGCCGGGGTTGCCGGGATCGTCGGCGCGGGCGAGGAGCTGCAGGCCGGCGTCTTCGATGAACGCCGTCCAGCCCACGTGCTCGATCGCGCAGCGGCGCACTTCGACGTTGCGCTCACCGGTGATCCGGTCCGCCGTGGGCGCGTCGATCACCCACGGCGGCACCCGCGTCCCGTGCCACGCGTGCACGGTCCAGCCGTCGGGGAACGCCAGCGCCGGCCCGTTCCCGTTGTGCAGCCGGGCTTCGCCGTAGTCCGACGGCAGCTGCTCGGTGCGCACGACGAGCGGCCGGTCGGCGACGACGCAAACGTTTTCGCGGGGCCACCACCAGCCGCAGGACCGGGCGAGCGTGGCCCACAGATCCAGCTGCGCGACGTCGCCGGCGGCGAACCGCGCGCCGTCGACGCGCTGGTGGAGGTCGTAGTGCGCGACCCAGTAGGCGTCCTGCTGGCCGTACCAGTGCAGCCCGGACGACGTCGCGAGCTCGCCGCGCAGCGCCCCGGCGACGGAGTCCCGGATCGTCCGGCGCAACGCGGGCGCGACACCGTTGTTGAGGAATCCACGCACCGAAGCGTCGTCGCGTGGTGGATCAGGCTGCCGGTACCGGTTTCGCCAGGCCCCGATGTACTGGTCGAGCCGATCGCGCAAGGACGTCACAAGCGTCGCGATCCGCGATTCGACCGGCAGGTCACCGCCGAGCGAAAGCGTTTGCGCGGGCGGGATCAGCGCGACGGCGGCCGCGGGCGAACTGACCTGGACGAACTCGGGCGGCGACTGCCCGGCCAGCGCGTACAGCTCGCTGATGACGGCTTCCGCGGTCCCGCGCTCGGCGGGTTCGGTGCTCAGCGCGTGGCGCAGCCACTCATCGCGGACTTCGGGGACCCGGGAAACGTCGCCCGGGACGGGGATGCGGCGGGGTTCCCACCGCGGGGTGCTCAACGCACCAGGGCGCGCACGCCCTTTCGAATCGACATGATCCGATGATTACAGGTGTTCCGTGGACCACGCAAGGGTGATCTGAACCTGCGGGATCCGCGCGTCTGGGGCACGCTGACTACTAACGAGTAGCAAGTACTTTTCGGAGGAAGCCGTGGACGTGCCCAATGTGCCCGCGAAGGTGGATCCGGACGCGCTGACCGCCGTCCTCGACGGCCGCTGGGCCGAGTTGCGCCGCGGCGTGCGCGCCGAGATGAGCGGCTCGGAGTTCCGTGACCCGATCGACCTCGACGTCGAGGCCCACCGCGCCCAGGTGCTCGACCAGCTGCACGCGCTCGCCGCGACCGACCGGCCCGGGCTGGGTTTCGACCCGGCCTACGGCGGGGGCGGCGACGTCGGCGGCTCGGTGACGTCGTTCGAGATGCTCGGTTTCGGCGACCTGTCGCTGATGGTGAAGGCCGGTGTCCAATGGGGACTGTTCGGCGGCGCCGTCCAGCTGCTGGGCACCGAGCGGCACCACGCGAAGTACCTGCGTGACACCATGACCCTCGACCTGCTCGGCTGCTTCGCGATGACCGAGCACGGCCACGGTTCCGACGTCCAGCACCTGCGGACCACAGCGACCTTTGTGGACGGTGGGTTCGTGGTGCACACACCGGACATCATGGCCAAGAAGGAGTACATCGGCAACGCGGCCCGCGACGGCCGGATGGCGGTGGTGTTCGCACAGCTGGTCACCGGCGGCGAATCCCGCGGCGTGCACGCGTTCCTGGTGCCGATCCGGGACGAGGACGGCAATCCCGCGCCCGGAGTGTCCATCGAGGACTGTGGGCCCAAGGCGGGCCTGAACGGCGTCGACAACGGACGGCTGAGCTTCGACAACGTCCGCATCCCGCGTGAGGCCCTGCTGAACCGCTTCGGGGACGTCGACGACAACGGCGCGTACTCGAGCCCGATCGAGAGCGACAGCCGCCGCTTCTTCACGATGCTGGGCGCGCTGATCCGCGGCCGGGTGAGCGTCGGCGGCAGCGCGGGCAGCGCGACGAAACGCGCGCTGGCGCTGGCCGTCCGCTACGGCGAGGTCCGCCACCAGTTCACGAAACCGGACGGCGACGAGGTCGTCATCCTCGACTACCTGGCGCACCAGCTGAAACTGCTGCCCGCGCTGGCGAAGACGTACGCGCTGCACTTCGCCCAGGAGGAGCTGGTCTCGAAGCTGCACGACATCGATTCGTCGGCGCCGGAGGAGCAACAGCGCGAGCTGGAGTCCCGCGCCGCGGGGCTGAAGGCCTTGAACACCTGGCACGCGACGGCGACGATCCAGACCGCGCGCGAGGCGTGCGGCGGCTCGGGTTACCTCTCGGAGAACCTGCTGGCCGGGCTGAAGGCCGACACGGACGTCTTCACGACGTTCGAAGGTGACAACACGGTGCTGCTGCAGCTGGTCGCGAAGGGCCTGCTGACCAGCTTCAAACAGGACTTCGAGGACCTGAGCCCGCTGGCGACAGCACGCTTCTTCGCCGAGCAGGTGGTCAGCACGGTCCTGGAGCGCACGTCCGCCCGCAAGGCGTTCGAGCGGCTCACGGAGGCGTCCGATTCGGACGTGTTCTTCCGCCGCGACTGGCAGCTCGGGCTGTTCGAGGACCGCGAAGAGCACGTCGTCGAAGGCGTGGTGAAGCGCTTGCGCAAGGCGGGCGACGACCCGTTCGGCGTGTTCAACGCGGCCCAGGACCACGTGTTGCGGGCGGGCCGGGTGCACGTCGAGCGCCTGATCCTGACGGCGTTCGCCGCGGCTGTCGAGCGCTGCGAAGACCCGGAGGCCCGCTCGGTGCTGGAGCGCGTCTGCGACCTGTACGCGCTGTCGGCGATCGAGGAGGACCTGGCCTGGTTCCTGGGCCACGGCCGCCTGTCGGCGTCCCGTGGGAAGGCCGTGACGGCGGCGGTGAACAGCCTGTGCGCGGAGCTGCGGCCGCACGCCCGGACGCTGGTGGACGCGTTCGCGATCCCGGAGCAGTTCCTGCGCGCGCCGATGCTGACGTCCTGACCGGCGGTACCGCAGGTCGGTACCGACCTGCGGTACCGACGAAAAGGGGGCGGCGCGCGATGCGCGTCCGCCCCGGTTCCCGGAGTGACCCCGGGCGGCCGGCTTCGGGGAGCCGGCCGCCCGCTCAGGGTTACGACTTGCGGTGCTTGCCGTTGTCGTCGGTGACTTCGAACTGCTCCTTGCGGACCTTGCCGGACACCGTCTGGTCTTCGGTGACCGTCTCGGTCTTGAGGCGCGCCCGCTCGACGGCGACGGTTTCCTTGTTCACGACCGGCTTTTCGGCGTGCAGGATGATGTCCTGCTCGTCTTCGCCGATCTCGGCCCGCCCGCCGCGGCCGTCCTTGATCGGCTCGCGCTCGATGCGCACCTCTTCGTGGCTCACCGGCACGGTGATCTGCTGCTCTTCGGTGACGACGTACTTGCGCAGCCGCACGCGCCCGGTCTCGACCTGCTCGGTCCCGACGTTCAGCCGCTCCTCGGAGCGCGTCATGGTCCGGTCGTCGTCGCGGCCCAGCTTGTCGCGGCCGGCCTTGTCCCGGCCGTCCATCCCCGACCGGCCGTCCATTTCGGACCGCCCGCGGCCGGCGTCGCCCATGGCGGCCTGCCGGGTCCCCGCACTGTCCATTCCGGACTTCTCGCGGCCCGTGCCCTTGCCCTGGGCCGCGCGGTCGTCCATCTGCCCGTCGGGCGACATCCGCGGCACCGGCAGGCCGTAGTGCTTGTAGAGCTGCGCGCTCTCCTCCGGCGAGAGGTGGCCGTCGGCGTCGATGCGGGGCGCGTCGGAGACGCTGTCCTTGTCGACCTGGACGTGCACGCCGTCCTGGTCGGTGTGCGCACCGGAAAGCGGGACGAAGCTCTCCTTGGTCCCGAAGAGGCCGGTCTTCACCGTGATCCACTCCGGCTGGTGCGTCGCGTCGGCGAGGTAGACGTTGCCGACCTTCCCGAGCTTGTGGCCGTTCGGGTCGACGACGGCACTGTCGATGAGCTCCTGGGGCTGCATGGTCTTGGCCATCGCTGTGCTGCTCCTTCCACGCGTTGAGTGTGTCTGGGGCAACGGTCGGCCGTGGCCTTGATCACGGCAACCGTCGTGGTGTCCCTGTGGGTGACCCCCGAAGGTGCGGGTTTGAAGCACCGCCCGCGGGCTAAGTCCGAGGTGTCGCCGCAGGTCAGAGCCATGGCCCGAGACGCACTCCGCGGGCCCGGGGTTGGTGCGAAGGTGTGTAACCCCGGGCGGCTGGGAAAGACAGGGCATGGACGAGTGCGAAGTGATGTGGCGCGTCCCGGCCGACGCGGACGCCGTAATGCAGTTCGTCGGCTGGGACCACCCGCTGCCGGCGGTGGTGCTGAAGCTCGGCGAGGTGACGGTGACGCTCGCGCCGCCGCGCAACCGAGCGGAGGAGTCGGAGTTCGCGCGCTTCCTGGTCAAGCTCGCGGCGGCCGCCCGGGAGGCGGCGAGGCAGGTCGTGTGACCGGCACCACTGTCACAACCGCGCGCGCTGCTTCGTCAAGGTTGCTGAAACCGGACGGCGAAAGGGAAACCATGGAAGCGCGCATCAACCTGTTCGAGAACGAGGTCGCCGGCAAGTTCGTCAAGCGCCTGATCGCGGCGTCCCGCCCGGTCGAGGAATCGACGCTCCCGAAGGCGACGCAGGAGCTGGTGAAGATCCGGGCCAGCCAGATCAACGGCTGCGGCGTCTGCCTGGACATGCACACAAAGGACGCCGCGCACCAGGGCGAGACGGCGCTGCGCCTGAACCTGGTGGCAGCATGGCGCGAGGCGACGGTCTACACCGAGGCAGAGCGCGCGGCCCTGGCCTTGGCGGAGGAAGGAACGCGCCTAGCGGACACCCACCACGGCGTCACGGACGAAACCTGGGCCGAGGTCCGCAAGCACTACGACGACGAGCAGATCGGCGCGTTGATCGTCCTGGTGGCGACGATCAACGCCTGGAACCGCTTGAACGTGATCGCCCGCAACCCAGCGGGCGACTACGAGCCCGGAATGTGGAGCTGACGTCGCGGGAGGGGACCTTCGCGAGTCCCCTCCCCGCGCGTGCGTCAGGACTCGGCTAGGCGTACATGGCCAACCAGATCGCGATGATCTGCTCCTGGCATCTTCTGCACCTCGGCGTCTCTGCCTATTAGGTACGCTGAGCTGCGGTTTTGTCTGTCATCAGTTCTCGCGGTTGCCCGCCTCTTCCTGACCTCTGACGACCTGGAAACGGCCTGGCGACCGAGGCCACACCCTGCCCTGCATCCCGATACGAAGCCTCCACGCGGCCGGTGGTGCCGGGTCAAGACACACTTCATCGTCTTGACGCGGTGCTACCGGCCGTTGTCACGATCAGGCTTCGGGATGGAGGTCCCTAACGACGGCGCGTAACAGAGATCGACTCCCAAACGACCCGATTGTCACTACCGCTCGTAGCTCGTCGAGGAGGCCGAGATGCCCCAGGGGAGAAGCGTCCCGCCGCCGCGCGGCGCTACGCCAGCTGACCCGCTGGCGGCCGCACCGCCCGGCCGGCGGGCGAAGCGGAGCGGCAGCCCGCCGTGCCGGAAGCGGATGTGGCCGCCCAGGCGAGGGGCTACGTAGGCGACAGGCGCGCCGCCACCGACGGCGCACCCTTGATCCCATAGAGCCAAGTTCGGCAAGGAAGTTGGAGGTCGAGGTTCTTCGTGTACATCCGTGAGATTCGAATCTTGCGTTATCGTCATTTGGTCGACATCAAGATTGAGGCACCTCGGCAGGACAAGGCTTCATCGGCAATCGTATTCGCCGGGCCCAATGGTGGCGGCAAAAGTACGCTGCTAGAAGTAATCGCACTTTCTAATGCGTCTTCGGGCGGATATGGCTACAATGGTTCTGGGCTTACGGGTGAAGATCTTTTTGAAGTGGACTACGAGGTAACCGCAGGCGAAGCAGAAATCGTTCGCGAGTACCTTGAAGGAAACTCGGCATCAATCGGTGCTAACGAAGCTGACTTGGCGGGATTAGCGAAGACTCGAAAGTTTACTAGATTCTTTAGCGGTCATCTGGGGATGCCTGTTGAGTACCAGGAAAACTCTCGCTTGTTTGACATAGTGCAGGCCGTTCTGCGACAAGGGTATGGTCGTCCGATCGGATTTGCCGTACGCGCTGACCGTAGTTACGGAAATCTGGGATTCTCGCAGCAAAGTCTGTTCAATCCTCAAGATAACGCATCGCGCACTCAAGGCAATGCATTCCAGCTTCCCGGCCAGCAATATAAAGATCTTTTCGACTACCTTATTGAAGAGCAGTATCATTATGTTCACGCTATGGGTATCCGATATATCGGAAATCGAAATGGTGAATCCCTAGAACGAGAGCCGCAAAACCCAATAGATCCATACAATCGGATGATCGATCAGATCTTGCCTGGCTATAGCATAGTCTCGAATGAGTCCGAGCGAACGCCGACAAACCTTTACGTTCGCATTCCTGGAGGCCTCGTTCTTCCTTTTGGAGAACTATCTTCTGGCGAGAAGGAAGCGTTCTTTATTCTGGCAAATTTTATTAGGCGGAATGTGAATCATGCGATAATTGTCATCGACGAGCCTGAGTTGCATTTGCATCCAGAGTTGGCGAGACGCCTTGTGACTGCGATGCTTGAGCTGGGTAAGGGGAATCAGATCTGGCTCGCGACTCACAATAGTGAGATATTCGAGCAGCTTGGTCGTGATCGCACGTTCTTTATTGATCGAGCGGAGGGGGATCCTTCGAAGAGCCGGGTTATTAGAGCTACCGAAGCCGGCGACTCGGAACAATTGCTTAGAGAGTTCTTCGGGCACTCTGGATATATTGGAGTAGGTCGCTCTCTGGTATTTCTTGAAGGGGAACAGTCTAGCGTTGATCGAAGCACGTTTAGTAAGCTTCTTGGCGCAGATTCTAGTAAGGTGAAGTTGGTGCCGGCGGGCAGTGTCAGTTCGGTTACTAGAGTAAATGATGCGGTTCTGAAGATTATCGAGAGCGGAATCGGGCATCTAACCTTCTATGCGCTTCGAGATCGCGACTTTCTCACTGACGATGAGGTTGCAGCTTATAATTCAAAAAGAGGCGGACGGCTCCGCGTCTTGACAAGGTGTCATATTGAGAATTATCTACTTGTGGACTCTGTCATATCCTATGTACTGACAGAACAATGTCAGATAGCAAAAAGCCCTGATGAGGTTGCGGCAGGCCTGTACCAGGTTGCGCAAGGCATATCGGCCGAAGTGCTAGCTTCGATGATCAAAGCCCGACTGCAGGCATTGACTCAGTCCGAGGACTTCGGATCCGGATCGAGCTTCAGGGGTGTCGACTTATTTGATGATAAGGGTGACCTGAAAGAAGAGTTGAAGGATGCGATTTTCGATCAGTTTAAGGGTAACTCGGATAACGTCTTAACGGATATCTCGGCTCGACTGAGTCGTGAAAGTGTCGAAGGAGTGATCGAAGACTGCTGGCGTACTGTGTCAGGTGCCCTCGCTGCTCCGGTGGACAGTCCGGACTCCTGGCGATCAATATTTCCGGGCAAGAAAATTTTGTCAGTTTATTCGTCGAGGCTGGGTATGCGCCAAGCGCTCTTGCAGAATCTAATTCTGCATAGGTTGTCCGAGCAGTCAGAAAGTGTCCCGGAGGACCTGCGAAAACTTCTTTCCTCTATTGTTTCGGGCGAAGATTTCGCAAGCGAATAAATGATCATGTGAAATATGCTTCTGAATCTTGAAGTGCATGCTTGATTCGCAAGGAGATGGATGGGTGTATCCTAAGATTGTGAAGGTTTTCCATATCCGCCCAAACGACTTCTTTGCTTTCGCTGCTAGTTTTTGGAAAACCGTCGGTCGGACGGGCCCGGAAACAAATGGAAAACTCTTGCCGAACTTCGCCGTCGTCGTAGGCGATGACGTGCTTGGGGTCTGAGTACAAGCCGATAACTCCCGTGACCTCGCACTCGATACCGGTCTCTTCGT